>CAZSSY010000014.1:0-51293 GCA_964609565.1 uncultured Natronomonas sp. | reverse complement strand
CTTCGATCCCGACGTACAGCCGGCCGTCCCGATTGGGATCTGGCTCGATCCATCGGACATGATGGGTATCGGGCCGCGGGGGAAAATACCACTCATCGGCAGACGGCAGGTCTCGTATCCCTGGCCGCGCGGTCCAACTCTCACCACCGTCGGCTGATCGATACACGGCGCTTGGTTCTGTCCCAGTCCACACGATATCGGGGTCGGCGGGATAGATAGCGAGCGCAGTCACTCTTTCGGACTCGAATGCGTTGTCATCGATGCGTTCCATCGTGTCACCCCCGTCAATCGACCGATGGAGACCGTTGTCAAACGTGCCGACAAAGAACCGATCAGGGGCAGCAGGATGCGTAGCGAGACATTCAATTGTTTCGTCCGTGTGACGCTGGATGGCGTCGCGGCGCGTTGAGTCACCGGTTTGTGTCGTGGCTGCGTCGGGTATACTGATCAGCCCGTGACGCATCGCACCATATAACGTTGGCATTGTTCCTCTGTAGGATACCGACAGAGAAAAACAGCGTGGCGCGGTCCTGTCGTCGATTATGCCTCTTCCTTCCGACCGATCCGGCCTATACCTGGGAGGAGTGAGGTGAGTTTGGTCATCCAGCCAAGGCGGAATAACCCGATTTGGGAGAGCAACCCGAGGAGTAACAGGACCCCAAAGAGGGGGATGTCAGCACCGATCACTTGGGTTGATGCCAACGGATCGAACAGCACTGGCGTCGGTGAAACCGAGGCCCGAACAGCCTCCAGGTCTGCGAGACCGACAGCTCCCGAGGCAAGTGCCGCACCGATGAAGGCTGTGATAAACATGAGTGCGAATTTTGTCAGTGTAAAGCCGATAGCAGCGCCAGCGATCCCAGCGATAAGCATCACGAGATACCGAATGAGGCCACCATCAGTGAAAATCGGGGTGATAACATAGAGGCCGAGATACGCACCCACGATGAATGCCGGTACGGCAGTGGCAAACGATAGCGCCACGTAGGCGAGGGCGGCGCCCAATATACCGCCACCGAGGACCGCTACAGAGAGCGCAATGAGGCCTTGTTCACCGGCAGCACCGAGGAGATATGGTGCGATGACATATCCACTGCCGGCCCCGATAAGGAACCCGAGGAGTGAGGTTGCATACACGGAGAGCGCTGCCCCAAAGAACACCAGTACAAGCCCCACCAAGACAAGACCGATTGTTACCACTTCCATGTCTCCTCATTAGGATCCAACGGGATAAACTTGAAGGCCCGTGACCATCTCCATCGTTGATTCTAGTGAACTCCTTGAGTTGGTTCCACATATGCGCCAGCGGCCATATGGAGATAGAGTGAGCGTCGCTGGTTCTTCGAGAACCGGCGGCGTTTAAGACGGTTGCACTGCGGCAACCGGGTTTCTGAATATCATCTGGTCTGCTGCCATGTCGAATGACGTGGTTTCCTCGTCGTTTCAGGTGGTGTGTTAATCGTCCCCAGCTGCGGGGCTTCGTCTCCGCCGGGGTCCATCCAGGTCGACAGCCGGAAGGAGGTCTCGGAGATATCGACCCGTATGGGATTCGTCGTGTTCAGCAATCGACTCTGGGGTTCCTTCAGCCACCAATTCACCGCCGTGTTCACCGCCTTCTGGCCCCAGGTCGATGATATGGTCTGCGTTTTTCACGAGATCGAGTTCGTGTTCGACCACCACGACGGTGTTCCCCTCGTCTACAAGCCGGTGGATGACTTCGATGAGTTTTCGTTCATCTTCGCTGTGCAGTCCGGTCGTGGGTTCATCAAGGAGATACAGGGTCTCTCCGGTGTCTTTCTTCCCGAGTTCTTCGGCCAGTTTAATTCGTTGTGCTTCACCTCCCGACAGCGTCGTTGATGGTTGACCAAGCCGCATATATCCCAAGCCGACGTCCTGTAAGAGCTGTAATCGACGGCGAATCCCGGGATGTCCCGCAAAGAAAGTATACGCTTCATCGACGTCCATATCAAGAATATCCGAAATCGTCGCGTCTTTATACGTGACATCGAGGGTTTCATCGTTGTACCGTTCGCCGTCACATTCCTCACAGGGGACATAGACGTCACTCAGGAAGTTCATATCGATCTTGACTGTCCCCTGTCCGCCACAGGATTCACACCGACCGCCTTTGACGTTAAACGAAAAGCGGCCTTTGGCGTATCCTCGTTGTTTTGCGAGTTTCGTCTCCGCAAACAGTTCACGAATGTGGTCGAACACTCCTGTATACGTCGCGGGGTTTGAGCGAGGGGTGCGGCCGATTGGCGACTGGTCGATGAGACGAACGGTTTCGATCGCGTCGATGCCGTCAATGCTGTCGTGCTCTCCGGGGAATACGTCGGTGTTATTCATCCGACGCACCAGGCCCTTGTACAGGATTTCATGGAGGAGGGTCGATTTCCCTGAGCCGGACACCCCGGTAATCGCGGTAAAACACCCAAGCGGGAATTCCACGTCGATATCCTGGAGGTTATGCTGGCGGGCACCCCGCACTGTGAGGTAGCCGTCCGGGTCTCGTCGTTCATCTGGGACCGGGATTGTCCGTCTGCCGGCGAGGTAATCACCCGTGATTGAGTCCTCGGCGGCCATGACATCATCCACGTCGCCATTGACGACGATGTGGCCACCTCGCTTGCCAGGCCCGGGCCCCAAATCTATGATGCTATCCGCTCGCCACATTGTTTCTTCGTCATGTTCGACCACGATCAGGGTGTTCCCGAGGTCACGAAGCCCTTCAAGCGTATCTAACAGTTTGTCATTGTCACGCTGATGGAGTCCAATGGATGGCTCATCGAGCACGTAGAGCACACCAACGAGCCCGGACCCGACCTGGGTGGCGAGCCGGATACGTTGGCTTTCACCACCGGAAAGCGTGGATGCCTCCCGGTCTAACGTCAAATATTCCAACCCGACTTCTTCCATGAAGCCAAGTCGTGCACGGATTTCTTTGAGGATCTCCCCCGCGATCTGTTGTTCCCGCGAATTGAGGTCTGCTTCCAACGTCTCGAAGTGGGTGTGGGCGTCACCGATTGACATTTGATTGACCGCGGTGATGGCGGTATCACCCACGAGCACCGCCCGCGATTCCGGTTTGAGGCGTGTCCCGTTACAAGCCGGACAGGTGGTGGTTGCCATATACTCCTCGATGTGCTCGCGTGTGCTTTCAGAATCGGTCTCGATATATCGCCGGTCGAGATTTGGAATCACTCCTTCGAACCGTTTCTGCTTCCGGCGTGTCCCATTTTTCGTCCGTCGTTCAAACACCACTTCCTGGTCGGTTCCATACAGGAACTGGCGTTGGACATCTTCATCGAGGCGGTCAAATGGTGTCGTTACATCTACGTCGAAGTGATCAGCAACGCTGTCCAGCCGGGTCTGGTAATAGGAGCGGCTGTAGCTCCATGGTTCGAAAATATCCTTAATTGGTTTCGATGGATCTTGGACGACGAGGGATTCATCGACTTCCTTGGTTTCGCCGATCCCTTCACATTCCGGGCAGGCGCCATGCGGCGAATTGAATGAAAACGATCTGGTTTCGATTTCTGGGAGATCAATACCGCAATGGGTACACGCTAACTCCTCGGAGAATTCAACGACCAACCGATCATCGTCGGATTCATCGTCGCTGGCGAGATCACCAGTTGAGCGTGCTTCCGATCCAACATCGACATCCGTCGGCGGATCTGGCAGGATGACCTTCAGGACTCCATCCGCTTCCTCAAGCGCCGTTTCCACTGAGTCGGTGATCCGTGACCGGCCGTCATCGGTGAGTTTTACGCGATCGACGACGACATCGATGGTGTGGTCATAATTCTCATCGAGGTCGGGTTGGGTCGTCGTGAGGTCATACGAGGCACCATCGACTTCGACGCGGGTGTATCCCTCAGCGACAAGCGACGCGAATCGGTCTTCGAATGCGCCTTTTTGGTCGCGGACAATAGGGGCACAGAGTTTCGCGCGCGTCCCGCTCGGTAACTCGAGGAGCCGTCGAACCATCTGTTGGGCACTTTGCTCGCCAACTTCCCGGCCACAGTCAGGACAATGGGGGGTCCCCACACGGGCATACAGCAACCGGAGGTAATCGTGGAGTTCGGTGACGGTCCCGACAGTTGACCGTGGATTATTCGCCGCGTTCTTTTGATCGATACTGATCGCGGGTGAGAGTCCCTCCACGTTTTCGACTTGGGGTTTGTCCATCTGCCCGAGGAAGTTCCGAGCGTACGCAGACAGCGACTCGATGTAGCGGCGTTGTCCCTCAGCATAGACTGTCTCAAACGCAAGCGATGATTTCCCAGACCCCGACAATCCAGTGACGACAGTAAACTCCTCCCGTGGAATGGATACATCGATGTCCTTGAGGTTGTGTTCAGACGCACCGCGGACGACGATGTCGTCGGTCATTGCATATCCCCACGGACCGCCCCAGGGAAACCCTGTCGGTTCACGACGACCGATGCAACACGCATCCACCCTCGGCGGTCGATATCCCTCGCACCCACAGAAGACGCGGCAGGGGTGGCGAAACGCACACGTATCCTCGGAACGGGACCAACCCGCTCATCGATTCAAGACGGGGCTGGGACGTTACGGATAGGTCTCTTCGCGCGGCAAGTACGCCCCCTTTTGGCTATGTCGGAGGTGTGACCGTTCATAAAATACCGTATACTGGACTCCATACATCACGGCTTGCGCGGTTGGTGCTGTATCCCCGACGGCGTTAAATCGGGAGGGCTCGCCATCGATATCAGTGGCGATAGCCTCGGAGCCATTCACAACCAGGAGATACTGGCCTTCCACAGTCGTGGAGCCACCGTCTGTCTCTCGAATATTCCTGTAATGGATATCGATACCGCCAGTCAATCCAGCGGTCACCGGGAACGCCTCGCATTCTTCGCCAGCGACGGTGCCATTCCGAATGTCAACGACGCCGCGTGCTTGTGTCGCCGTACACGAGCTACTGCTGTCGCGGAGTGCATCGAGATCCGCGAATACCCCCGGATCACCGACATGAACGATGATGCTTCCATCCCCCGAATCCCTGAACAGATAGAGCCGTTTGGTATCAGTCCCATCAGTGAGAGAGATGTAGAACGCCGTATCCGCAGTATCATCAAACGCTCCTGCCGCATCGTACAAACCATCGCGTTTGACATCCAGTTCGAACGCCGCCACAGCGTTCGCGCCTGACGCCACCCGCCATTCGGTCCCTCCGCCATCGTCGGCTGCGGTAAACGATCGATCGCTGGTCTGCGTCAGACGCCACCCAACGTGGGGGGTTCGACGGAATTCGACGGCCGTTCCCCGTCGGGCGGAATGCCGGGAAGTCGCCGTATCCCACTCGTCGATCGTCTCATTGAACGTCGCGGCTGCAGCG
Source organism: uncultured Natronomonas sp. (assembly GCA_964609565.1). GTDB lineage: Archaea > Halobacteriota > Halobacteria > Halobacteriales > Haloarculaceae > Natronomonas. The sequence continues at coordinate 45,922 of CAZSSY010000014.1, read as the reverse complement.
GCTGCCGTGGTCGCGTTCGTTGCGGTTACTCGATTTGATGCCTCCTGTATGGTCGTGACAGCCGCATCGGTGTATGTAATTGCGCTGTGGGTGTCCGTGGTTTCCCGTGTTGCGAGATTTTCTGCGTAAATCCCGGAATTGAGGATGAGTGCAATCCCGACCAGTATCGTCGCGAGGAGGAGAGCACCGATAATGAGTAACTGGCCGCGGTCACCCTGATGTGCGCGTTGTCCCAGCATCAACAATACTCTCGTTAATTTCACCGGCCGTATTATGAAGGATGTGACGAACTCACCAACCGACTATCCACTGACGCTGTGCCAGAAGCCTGCCTGGCCACGTCAGGAATGGGTGGTCGTCCGCACCGCTCGCGACGCGGTCTGCGTTCAGACTGATTCAGGTAACCAACCGCCATCGACTGGCACGTTTGCACCACTAATGTACGCCGAGCCGGGATCGACGAACAAGGCAAGAACTTGGACGAGATCATCGGTCGTCGCCCACCGACCACGCGGCGCCTCATCCGGGAACGTCTCACTTGTTTCAACCACATACGGTGAAATGGCGTTCACCGTGATGCCGTCATCGGCCGTATCAGCCGCGAGCATGCGTGTAAACATAATGACACCCGTTTTCGCAGCGAAGTACGGGAAATTATTCGGTGAGACGGACGCTCGGTCTGCCGACGCATATCCCATGTTGACGATGCGGCCCCAGTGTTCGCCTCGCATCGAGTCCAGCGCCCGCCGTGAACACAGCATGGTTCCCGTGAAATTCGTATCAAAAACCTGGTGCCACGTGGCGAGATCAATATCACGCCAGTGGTGCGGTGCAAAATCACCCACATTGTTAACGAGGATATCCACCGTCCCCAGATCAGCTTCCACTGCCGTGAAACATTCATCAACTGCAGCCGGATCCGTGATATCTGCCTGAACACGGCGAGCAGCTACTCCATGCGAAGTTGCCTCCGCAACCGTCTCCGCTGCCGCCGCCTCACTCGTCTGATAATGAACGCCGATATCGGCACCCCATCGGGCCAACGCAAGCGCGAAGGCACGGCCGATACCGTGCGCACTCCCTGTCACAAGTGCCACACGATCGGTACAATCCGGTGTCAACATACCCCAACGGTCCGACCCCGGGTGGCTTACTTGTTTGGCACCAACCACCTCCCACACCCCGTCAGCCGACCATCCACCCTGCAATACGATACTTCCGGGGACGGGTTCACTCCTCTCTGTGAACAGCCTCGTTGATTGATGGGTGGTTCATGAGCCGGCTGTGACTGATTTCCCGGGTCTTCTAGCGGCGTGCGCAGAATCTCTTCACGTGACCTATCGTTCCCTTTGGCTGTGTGGGTGACGGTTCCTCTCACATCGGTGTGGTTCTCAGGCAACACACCGGACACGAGTGGGTAGACCATGGCAGTCAGCCGAAATCATCACGCAGCCCCCGGTCCGATCCGACAGGCCATAAACGCGAGCCCCCTTGTATCCCCATCAGAGAGGATAACCGGCGGGAACACCGCCAATGTTGCTGGATGCCCCACCGTGCGGATCCCATCTACCTGTATCGACGGGCGCCCCACCAGATCTGGCCACACCGACCTATTCTCCGAGGGAGTGTCACTGTAATGCGCTTACAATTGAGGTGGCAACTTCGCGTGCTCGCTCGGCGAGATCCCCGGTCATCTGGTCAGCTGCAACTGCTTGATTTAACTCATCATCATCAACTCGGCGTACTTCTCCCGCTGCAGTTTTCACGACATCAACATGGAGATCGACGTACCGACTCGCGTGAGGATAGATTTCGACTGGTGTACACACGTTGATGTATGTCCCCCGGCGTTCACCGTCAGCACTCGTGTACACAGTCGCATACCACCACCGGCCTTCGACAAACGTGGTTGTAGCTGCATCCCCAGCCTCTCTCGGCACGTTGAGGGCGTCATAGGTCCCCCCACCACGGATTTGTCGTTCTACCGTGATTGATCCGTCGGCTTCACGCTCGGTGACTTCGCCACGACCTAACCGGATGGCGTTACCACTCGGTTTCCCATGAATGATATCGATGTGATCACCGACATGCGGCCCGAACTGGCGAGTTACCACGTCGAAGGGAAAGTCACCGGTGGGCTCACAATAGGTTTCAACGAAGTCAACGGCTGCATTAGCCGCATCTGCTGCTGCCTTCACCCGATGATGCCCTGGCATTGTCGTCATTATTTCACGCCGATACGAGTCAAGTGTAAACCGGGTTTCTCGACCGAACCATACCCATGCGCCGGATTGCGGTGCAATAATCCGGCCTGGCGGCGTGGTATCCGTCGACGCCACCGCCGACATCAGGGAGTCAGCTCGGTCGGACACCCGTTCGAGAGCATCGGCTAACACATCCAACGAGACGTCTCGTGCCTCTCGATCCCAATGGGGTATCCAGCCCGCCGGTGGATCGACCGGGAGCAGTTCAGCCATCCGCGCTGTCTCGTCCCGCTGGCCATCACCGTTCCGTCGAAGTTCAACTATCCCGCCAGGGACGCGGAGGTCGGTGGCGAGCGACGGCCGGGAGGCACTCCACGGCGGTTCTGAACCGGCGACTTGGAGTCGATATTCGTCACCCACATCCACATATTCCTCGACCCGATCATACGGGAGAAACCCTTCGAGTGTGGACGTGTCTGTTTGGTCGCGCTCGGCGGCTGGCCGGGACCCTAAATCGACGACAGCGCCCGACCCTAAGGTCTCGGTGACAACGCCGGTGAAAACCGCGCCACGTGGCGCCGGGTTAGGCCATATAAACGTATCACGGCCCACCGACGTGAGGTGCTCTGTAAGTTCATCGACGTGCCCTGGGTCGCCGGTGACCTCGATGCCTTGGCGGTCCGATGTTGAGTGGATCGTTACATCGGGGAGCGCTTGCGAGAACTCAGTAGAGAACCGGTCCCGGATCGGCGGCGACGGGAGGACAACCGTGTACTGGTCGTGAAGGTGGGCCGTGAGTGCTGTCGTATAGATGCCGCGTATCTGGATGGTCATAACGACTCGCGGGTGTCTGCAAATCGAACGCGGTCGTCGACAGTCGGTCCCAATGTGAGTTCAGCGACATCTTCAGAGAGCATCCTGCCGCCGTTCACGTATACGCCCCAGCCGTCAAACTTGACATAACCCCTGAGTGCGTCGGCATGCGTATAGAGATCGATGTATGCGACGTGGTGGACGGGATAGTCGGCATCCGAATGGGCAATATCCATATCAGAATACACGACCTCATTCTCCTCGAAAAATGCTTCTAGCTTACCAACCGCCGCTTCAGTCGCTTCAACGACTGCCGCAGAGATTCCCTTGATCTCCTCGGTCGATAACCCGAACTCTCGCAGTGCCTGTTGGGTGCGTGGATCGAAATGCATATCGTGCATTCAGGGTGGACAACCGAAAGCATCTCGGACTTCTCTCGATCGGATTCTTCCTACCCACTGTCGGCCAGCCGCCGGGCGTCGGTCGGTGGGAGTGAGCCAAACCATTAGGACGGTACCGGCCGGACTGGTCTCTATGAAAGATCCGGTCGAGGCACGGGCTGATAACTCACGGGATCTCTATGATATTGCGTCATGGGAGCCTCGAACTGCACTAGACCGATTGGCGATCACAGTCCATCGCGGTATCCTGGAGGCGGGACGGGTGCTGGTGGTTCTCCTGGGAATCGTTATCTTGTCATTGATTCTTGCCGGTGGCGTCGGGGCCATAGTTATCGACAACCCCTATATTCTCGGGCTAGTTGTCTTTTCAATCATTCCAGCGGCACTTCTCGCCTTATACATTTACCTGACCGATATCACGACGAATGAACCCCCGACGCTTCTCGCCATAACGTTCCTGTTATCGATTCTCTTTGCCGGATTCGCCGCTGTCCTGAACGCATCGTTTGCGTTCCTGCAAGCGTTCAGCCTCCTCGGCATAGTTCTCTTTTATTACCTCATCGTCGGGCCGAGTGAGGAGACGGTCAAGCTCTTAGCGATCCGGCTGTCAGCGTTCCGTGACGAACGGTTTGACTCGGTTATCGATGGGGCTGTGTACGGTGCGGTCGCCGGTTTGGGTTTCGCTACCATCGAGAATCTCGTCTATATCACGCAAAGTGTTCAGACGCCAACCATGCTCGTGACAGCGTCAGTCACCGGGTGGGTCGCTCAATTCCTGGCGACCGTTGACGCAGGCGGCCAGATCACGGCGGTTCGGGGCTTGGCGGGCCCGGGCCACGTGATCTATTCTGCATTTGCCGGGTATTATCTCGGGTTGGCGAAATTCAATCGGCAGTATGCCGGCCCCATTGTAGCGAAAGGACTGCTCATTGCCGCATTCATCCATGCCACCTATAATACGCTTGTCGGAATCGTCCCCTTGGTCGTCTCCTTGTTCGTACCAGGCGTCCCGTTGATCGTACTGTTCTTCGGATTCATCGTCGTGTACGACGGGATTTTCATCTATGTACTGTACCGCAAACTCTCTCGATACCGCCACGTCTATCGCACCGTCCAAGCCGATGCAACACCGCCAGCAGAACAACGGTCGGAACTCACGGAATTTGACGCGTGAACCACAACGCGGTCCAGACCCTCCAGAATCAATCGACTAGCGGCGTAAGAGCGCTCGCTGTTGCCAGTGCCGGCCAGCGCGGCGATACAGCCATACTCCGATACCGCCAGCCACGACAGCATACCCGATGCTTCCAACCGCATATCCAGCCGGATTCAACGGAAAGGCGATCGCGGCGACAATGAGCGGGATCAAGACCACCATCATCGCCAGCGTGAATGAGGCGAATACCGGTGTATCGAAGAGGAGTTCGGTCGGTTGCAACCCGGCGACATACGCCGTGACGCCAAAGACATATAACGAGAGCGGGGTGAAGACTGCGATCCCCACTAGTATTGAATCGGTCCCAAATACGAAGCTGCCGAGGCCCAGGAAGGCAATCCCGGTGGGTAACGCAAGAAGACTGAACCCGATGAGTTTCGCGCGAAACACCACGGTAAATGACACTGGAATCCGGAGGTAGAAGTGATCATCGTCAAATTGACAGAGCCAATTGTAGGTGGTGAATGAGCCGAGGGCGAGCACACTCGCGATCGTCAATCCAGGTGATGGCCGAATCGGGATGATCGAAGGCAAATACGCCAATAAGACCGCAAGAACAGCGAACACTAATCCTTGCGAAAACCCGATTTTCCAGAGGCCACCAGTAGATCGCGTCACATCAAGGAGCGACTTCGCAAGTAAGCCACGCTCATCGAGCCGCCCGAGGCGCCGGTGGAGTGGCCGGAACCAGTTCCCCGATGTCCGGGCTGGCGTCCGGCGTTCAAACTGGAATAACGTGACTCCAATACCACTGAGGATAATCGGGAGCCCGACGCTGGCAAGGACAGTCTGGGGATGGATACCCCCCAGGAGGCCATATGGCGTGAACATGAGTACCCGGTCGCTGGCACCGACGAACGCTGTCAGTCCCGCAATGACGACAGCGATAGCGGCGAGTCGAGACCGTGTCTGGAGGCCAACGAGCGCAAAGCTCGCGGTCACGCCGAGGGTGAACATCCCCAGGCTCGTGAGGAATATGAGGGGGAGGCGGCCAACGGCGAGGTCGGCAACGAAAGCGAGTGGGACCAGCCCGACAGTCAGCGGGACCAAGAACAAGACGGCGTAATACGCGACATCTTTGATGAGGAATCCGCCGAGGAGTTTGATGTCTGCAATCGGGAGCGGACGGGCCGCATATAAGAGGAGCGTCGTCTCGCCAAGGAGATCTTCTAAGGCGTCGCGACCGACGAGACCGACGGTTCCGACTTGCAGGCCAAGGGCGCCAACGATGAGATGCAGACCAGCGATGAGGAGGCCGGTATCGGCGTCTGCTAATCCAAAGAAGGTCGCCGTTCCCGCAGCTACGGCGGCGATGAACAGCGGGAAAACCGCGAACCGTATGCCGCCGAATAAGCGTCCATGGAGCCGCCATTCCTCGCGAGCCATAATCCAGATGATCGCGCGGATCGATGGCCTGGTCATCGCGAGAGAGCGGTGGCTTCGATGTCTTCATCAACCGCTTCGAAAAACCGGTCGAGTAACGCGTCTCCATTCATCGTTCGTGGATGGAGTTCATCGAGTAGTCGCCCGCGGTTGATGATCCCGACTTGGGTGCACACATCTGCCGCCGTTTCGACGAAATGGGTGGAGAGAAAGAGGGTGTTCCCGGCGTCTCGGTATGTCTCAAAGAAGCGTTTCACTCGCTCTTGGACGATCGGGTCGAGATTCGTCAAGGGTTCATCGATAAAGACGACGCGTGGCTCATGGAGGAACGCTTGGGCGATGAGGACTTTCTGCTGTTCCCCTTGGGAGAGATCCGTACAGATGGTGTCCAGTTTCCCAGCGAATTCCAATCGTTCCGCCCACCGCGCGATTCGTTTCTCGGTCGTGGTGTCAGCAAGCCCGTGGGTAACGGCTGCGAACTCGAGGTATTCACGGACTGTCAGGAACGATGGCGGCCGACCGTTTTCGGGAAGAATCCCGACATGGTGGCGGACTTCAACTGGCGTTTCGATTGGATCCACGCCGGCCACCCGCGCGGTGCCACTGTCAGGCGTGAGCTGTCCAGTGAGAATATTGATCGTTGTCGATTTCCCCGCTCCATTCGGGCCGAGAAACCCGTAACACTCGCCGTCGTCGACGGTTAACGTCAATCCATCAAGTGCAGTCACCGCCCCATACTGTTTTGAGAGTTCTCTCGTCTGGATCGCGGCCATTTATCATCCACTCGTCGGGCGCCCGGGGCGTTATAGCCTACGACAACATCGATGCTTTAGTTCACGGGGTGTCATACCCGCTGGTATGTCGCCTTGGACCACGGCTGACATGCCTGATTGTTCGGGGAAAACTGTCGTTGTAACCGGGGCGAACAGCGGTCTCGGCTTCGAGGTCACACGCGTATTTGCGAGCAAGGGTGCCACCGTGGTGATGGCCTGCCGTGACCTCGACCGTGCCGAGGACGCGCGTGCGTCCATCCGTTCAGCCCACTCAGTACCCGCCGATGGAGGCCTCGATGTGGCTGCGCTTGATTTGGCCGCCCTCGATTCGATTCGTTCGTTCGCGGAGACGATCACCGACGAGTACGGGTGTATCGATGTGTTATGTAACAATGCCGGCGTGATGGCTATCCCCCGCACCGAAACAGCGGATGGCTTCGAAATGCATGTCGGTGTGAATCACCTCGGGCATTTTGCACTCACCGGCCTCGTATTCGACGCTCTGCACGCAGCTGATGACCCCCGTGTGGTGATCCACAGCAGCGGGATGCATACCCGGGGCCGTATTGATTTTACAGATCTTCACGGCGAACAGACGTATGACCCGTGGGCGGCATACGCGCAGAGTAAACTCGCGAATATCCTTTTTGCCTATGAGCTTGACCGGCGGTATGGCGACATGATCACCAGTGTCACCTGCCACCCTGGGTATGCAGCGACGAATCTTCAACGACGGGGACCGGAACAACGCGGCTCGAAACTTCGGCTGTTCCTCGTCCAGATTGCCAACCGAGTGATCGCCCAATCCACCGAGCGTGGCGCACTCCCGATGCTGTATGCGGCCACCACCGATACTGTTGATGGCGGCGAGTATGTCGGTCCAGATGGATTCCGGCGGCTCCGGGGATATCCTGAGATCCAGCGGTCCAGCTCACGGTCGTACGACGAAGAGTCGGCAGCCCGACTCTGGCAGCGTTCGACGGATCTCACCGACGTCACCTACCCGTAGGTTTTGGTCTCTACTGACGACTCCGTCTTGATTTTTCCCTGTGTGCACCCTCGTCTCTCAGCGATGGGTTTTGTCAATCGCCATTGACACGGCGATTGAGAGTATTTCCAGGGCCTGTGGCGGCCATCACGCTGGTCGTGTACGATCGGACTGTTCAGCTCGTCAGAGGACAATATTCACAACGCCGAAGAGGATGAGCACTCCGGTAATGTCGCTGATATTGGTGACGATGGGGATGGTGGTATCATCGGGGTTGTAGCCGAGCTGGAACGAGGCGGTGACGGCGATCAAGCTCACAATCACGACGAAGACGGCGAGGAGCATCCCGCTGGCCAGTGAGATCGTCATGACCTGCCACAACGCGAGGGTGTCCCCGAAAGCCCGGCCGATTGCCCATGCGGCTACTCCGACAATAACAAAGATTGTGAACCCGAGGCTGATGATCGCTCCACTATTCGCGCGAACATCCGGATTCGCCCATGATAGCTCGAGGGTCCCGAGATGGAGTTGGGTTGAGAGCCGCGAGCACATGATCGACCCGAGATTTCCAGCGGTCCCGATTTGAACGGGGACCAACACGAGTAACGCTGGATTGGCGACTAACACGGCTTCGTAGGCCGCTAAGACGCTTCCTGAGACCATCTGTAGGATTGACAATGCCGTTAACAACGGGACCATCGTGGAGACCATCGCTCGGGTTGACCAATCATCCAGGACGAATCCCCCGATTTCCTCAAAGCTCTCGGCGATGTCATCAGCTGCTCCGGAGAGATCATCACCACTCCCGCTGTCGACACTCATACTATCACCCCCACGAGGTATACCGCGACCAGGAGGAAGACGACACCGAAGACATCGCCCAGCGTCGTGACCACCGGCCCGATGAGATTATCAGGGTCAACGCCATGTCGATACCCGGCGAAAAGTATCGTGACGAGGACACTCACCATCAGGATTGCAGAGAGAACCCCAGCGATAATCATGATCCCGAGGAGTTCAAGGAGGCTTCCTTCTTGGCCGAGGCCGAGCAAGACGAGATACGCGATGACCGCAATGAGGACCGAGACGATTAGGCCATTGATGAATGATGCGACAACGGCGTTCCGGAGCCGGTGGTCTCCCAGGTCGAGACGTGGTTCAACCAGCCCCTGGTGGAGGGCTGACGATAGGCGGGCGCCAAGACTCCCGTACACCCCGCCTCGTGTGGCCAAAAATGCTGGCAGGAGTAGCAAGAGGCCTGGGACGCGTTCTATTCCGTTCCGCATGGTTTCGCTCCCCATGACGGTTCCGGCGAAGAGACCAGCACCTAAACTCACCAGGATGACCGGGAGTGCCGCTCGGTAGACATCGCCCCACGTCTCCCGTTTTCTCATGGCCGAGACAAGTCATAGCAAGCCTATAAACATGCAAGGAGATGGCTCCACCGGGTCGACCACCAGTTGTTTCGACCGGTTCGTATTCGTCTCCTGGCGGGGCTGGTCTGTCTCCAGGTGTCGTGGTCTCCATCGCTGGCCTTCCGTCCTGGGGTGGTGGCTACATTCTGGAGCGATGTCCGAGACGTGGTTGCAAGCGGGATTATGCGGGCTCGCTGGGTGGCGCCGGTCGTCGAAGAGGGGGATTTCCTCACTAGGAATACCAGTCCGGCATGGCGGTCGTGGCCGTCTGTTTCAGCGTTGTTCCGCTTCGAGTGAGAGCGGCCTTGGCGCCCCACGTGGTTTTGCGTGCCGCTGCTTTGGTATAGTGTCCGATTGCGCGGTCGAGTGCGGCGCGCTGCCCTTTGATGGCGGTATCGCCGGTCTGGATGGCTGTCACGATGGTTTCATGTTCGACGGTTGACCGTGCAGTGGGGATCTCAATTTCTGTGTAGGCACGACCAACCGTCAGGAGTGAATGGGCGTCACTCCCGCCGACCGCTGGATATCCGTATCGGTCGGCGTATCGGCGGGCACGTCGATTTCGATAGCCGGTGAACAGCCAGGAGTTAAATGTTTCAATTGCGTCAGGAGTGACGTGTTTCAGGCGGCGTTTTCGGACGCCGTGACGCGTGCGTTGGAACGGATGGGGGATGATGGCTGCACCGCCGAGGTCGCGGACGGCGGTGACGGTTTCACCCAACGGCCGCCCTGTTGCGGGGAGTTCGTCGATCCCGATCCCGAGGAGGTGGCCATCTGCGGTGGAGATCTCGACGCCGGGAATCCCGATCAACCCGTAGTCGGGGGCGCGTTCGGCGGCTTCGACAGACGCATCGATTGTATCGTGGTCAGTGAGGACAATTGCGTCAAGCCCGATGTCAGCGGCATGTTCTAACAGTAATTCAACCGGCTCGTGACCGTCGTAGGACGCCTCACTGTGGACGTGGAGATCCACCTCAAGGGTCGTCGTGCCGTCCATCCCACCCCTCGTTTGCGGTGAACCACCAAAAACTGCGTGGTCGGCCGCACCAACGCTTTTGTCGCCTGGTGTGTATGCAGGGGTAATGGCTGGCTTTGAGGGCAGCGAGGCTACACAATCGATTGACTACGAGCCGATCAGCGTCAAGGATCTCCTGATTGAGATGAAGGACACCTCGGAACTCCTGATTGACCTCGCCTATTCGGCCGTCCTCCAAGGGAACCCCGATATCGCCCGTGAAGTGCTCGCATTAGAAGAGAAAATGGATGTCCTCCAGTTACGAGCGCGGATGAGTTTGATGATGGCAGCCCGGAATCCTGACGAAGTTGAGGCGCTCGCCCCAGTCTTGGGATTGGCAGCCGGTGCCGACCGAGTCAGTGACGCCGCTGGTGATATCGCCAAAATCGTGCTCGAAGACATCGGGCTCCCGGACGCGATGCGAGCCGCACTCCCTGAAGCGATTGAAACATTGGTCAGTGGGACGGTCGCCGATGACTCCCGATATGTCGACCGAACGCTCCTGGATATCAACCTTGAAAGCGACATGGGCGTCCGCGTCATAGCGATCCATCGCGGTGATGACTGGATTTTGAATCCGGGGCCAGAGACACGTATTCGAGCAAACGACCGCCTCATCCTGCGCGGCCCCGAACAGTCGATCGATGTGGTCTACGAGCAGGCAACAGGCGATGCCTACGAACTGCCCGCCCCTCCCGAGTCGGAGGTTGATGACCTGGAACGAGCCGTGGATTCAATCGTCTTGATGAAGAACCTCTCCGAACTCGCCGTCGACCTCGCCTATGGGAGTATTCTCTTTGATAATCATGGTCTGGCCGAGGAAGTCCAGAACCTCGAGGTTGAGGTTGACGCACTCCGCTCTCGGTTCGAAGCCTGGCTCCTCCGGGCAGCCGCAGATGCAGACGACCCAATTACGCTCCGTGGCTTAATCCATCTGGGCGTCTCCACGGAGGTGATCAGTGACGCCGCACTCGATATTTCCGAGGGCGTACTCCGGGGATTGTCCGTGCATCCGGTCGTGGAACTCGCCGTCCAAGAATCAGACGAAATCCTCATCCGCGTCGTGGTGAACGCTGACAGCGACCTTAACGGCGAGCGGGTCGCCGACGGCATTCCGGCGGCCGAACTCGGGATGAATGTCCTCGCTATCCGTCGTGGTGATGAATGGATGTTAGCCCCTGATGCCGATGTCACGCTGCAAGAACGGGACGTCATTATTGCGAAAGGCACCCGGACTGCTGCAGCCGAATTCGAAACACTGGCGACATCATCACACGACGGCGATCGCCACACCTGACAAGATTACAACCCCGAGAATATCACACACGTTCGTGACGACCGGAATCGTGACGTCATCGGGATCTACCCCTCGGTGATACGAGATCCAGGTGGCCGAAATGGAGAGGACGATCGCCACGCCCGCGAGCAACAGCCCGCTGACGATGGCCACAACCAACAGCGTCCCGAAGGCCATTGGTTCGGCCACGGTCACACCGACAATCCATGCCGCGATACCCAACGCCGTAAATACCGTCACCGCGAGCAAGATGATCGCCACGATATTCGACCACAACACCGGCGCACGCGGGTCGAACGACAACGTCCCAAGGTGAAGACGAGTCGATAACCGCGACGACAAAATCGCCCCCAAATTACCACCCATCCCGATCATGACCGGGACCAAGATCAACAACGTCGGATTCTCAAGATACGTTTCGGCGAGGGATTCCAGCACATAGCCAGACGCCATCTCCAAGATTGAGAGCACAACAAGCAACGGGAACATCGTCGCGACAATCGATCGGGCCTGCCAACTCCCGACATCCGCCGCCATCACACCACCCTCCCGATGAAGACCACAGCCACATAGAGGAAGACCACCCCGAAGACATCACCGAGCATTGTCACAATCGGCCCGATGAGATTGTCCGGATCCAGGCCGTACTGATAGCTCCCAAACACGAGCACTAACAACCCGAACACCAGGACCCCCGACGTGAGAACGCCAGCGACAAACGTGATCCCCACGAGTTCCACCAATCGCGCAGACGGCCAGCCCAACACCGCCAACAGCCCCCATGAGAGTACCCCGATCACGACAGAAATCCCGATCCCATTGATGACCGACGCAACGACGGCATTCACGAGTCGCCTATCGCGTGCCACCACCGGATCAATCAACCCCTGATGCAGCCCAGACGAGAGCCGCGCCCCGAATGCTCCATACACGTTCCCCCGCGTCGCGAGAAACGCAGGTAACAACAAGAGTAGCCCCGGATATGCTTCGAATGCTGCCCGCATCGCTGAACTCCCCAACACAGCACCCGCAAACAGCCCGCCAAGAAGACTGACGCCCAGGATTCCAATCGATTCCCGGTAGATGCGCCAGACCTCAGGGCGGTCCACCATAGCCGACACGTCCAGCGGTCCTGACATAAAGGCTACTGCAACACCCCCACACCCCCAATCCACCAACCCCCTCGCCACCCACCGAAGCATTGTCCTCCACTCGACCAGACCGTAGATCCCCGACCATACCCAGCATCTCCCATCCCGCTGGCACGCAACGCTCTCCGACGTATCTCTCAGGCACTATTCGCAACCTGCACGGCCACCCACCCGTTGTCCATCTCAGTCGACACACCCGCTGGTGGCGGTCATGACTGAGACCCCAGGGTCGGACTGGATACGCGATTCGAGTCGAGTGTTGAACTCCCTCCGGCGTTTTAGGATAGCCACCGGCAACCTGCTCGTATGGAACTCACAACAGCACTCAGAGAATCTGTCCGCTACCACCTCTATGCACTCATCCCAACACTCCTCGGTGCAGGTATCGCCGGCGTTGCGATTTGGAGCGGCATAATCCACCCGCTGGCAAACATCCCCGCGGGGATGGGGCCAGAAGCATTCATCACCGGCCAAGCCTTCGAAACAGTCTCGTTTAACATCCCATTGGCTGTCACCGGCGTTATCATCGGCTATATCGTCCAACGCATCGGCCGAACCACCCTCCTGTTTAAAACCCACAGCGAGGCACTCATCGAGACCGTCGACCCACCTACGAATCAACCCACATCTACGCCACCCACCGACCAGGCAAGCGATCCTGACGACCATGCGACCGAATCCACAACACCCAATCCCTCAGACGATGCACCATCTTCCGCCCCTTCCTCGCCACAGCCTTCGACCGCATCGGACCCCGACTCACACAACGCACGACCCGAACTCGCCCGCCACGACGATCCCACCCCCTCGTCAAGTGACGATACAACACCATCCACATAACCCACTCTATTTGGAGCCACACGATCCACTCAGCACTCAACTCGGATCTCCACCCAGCCCACCGCATAACAGCGGCACCCCATTTTATTCACCTACTCCCCTGAACGCAACAGACACCCCTACCAGTCAGGCCAGTGCCGCCGATACCTTCTCCATCCATCCACGAGATAACCGCCCGTCACCTCCGCATGAATTGTGCGTGATGACCTCTCTACGGCTGTGATAACCCAAAACAGGAGGTGTAGGCTGTCCAGTTATTTTCCACGATTGTTGTCCGATCGGATACTGGGACGGGTGTGTTCCGTTCCGGTCCCTCGTGACTGTTGCCCACGTCCCCGTTGCCCAGCGGCAGTCCGCCCGCGATAAGCCCGTCCTTTCTGGCTGTCACTACAAATCCAGCCGAGGTCATCATCATTCTGAATTGCTGGATGCTCAGGATCGAGCATAATTACTTCGAACCACTTCTGTGACCCGTCTTCACCGACCCAATAACTGTTGAGAATCCGTAGATTCTGGTATTTCCGGCCGGCCCGCTCTTCGGCGATCCGTTGGAGGTTTTTCCGACGCGTGAGTTTATTGACGCCTTGCCGTTTCGACCGCCGCCCGGATTTGAACCGTTGTTTTCGTGCACTTCCCTTTCGCACGCTTACTCGTGCAACGATGACGCCTTGTTTGGCCTTGTATCCTAACGACCGAGCCTTATCGAGTCGGGTTGGTCGGTCAATCCGTTCAATTGAGCCTTGGTTGCGCCACTCTTGTTGGCGCTGCCATTGTAGTTCGGCGAGCTGTCCTTCTTTGGGCGTTTTCCACGCCTCGCGGATGTGTGAATAGAAACTCCGTGCCATGATTTCACCTCGGACATTGTGTGGTTCAATTCCCGAAGGGAATCACATCCCAACCTGTATCCACAGGCGCCCGCCGGTGCCCGACGTCCAGCGAGTACCCCGAAATATCAAACCAGCCCGGTTAAGCGCTTCGAAACCTCGCCACACAGACCCACCGCCGAGCCCCAGAACCTGGGCACCACCAGAACTAGTTCTAATTGACTCGAAAACCTCCACCCTCAAGACGGTTTTATATCCCGCTATGCAGTTTATACCCACTACAAATCTATGGACACACAAGTCACCCGATACTGTACAAAGACAGCACAAAACAATATATTACCAGAAATAAAATTTAAATATATATTATATTTTTTATAAATGAACGGTATTCTCTTATGCCACTCAACGATCCTGTCCTGTACCTCGCCTAACCATGCTGGCTCACCCCACAACTCGATTGAACACCAAAAATGTCGCACTCCAGCCATGACACCATCTACACCACAATTACCGAGCACCAATCTCGAACAATCCTCTCCCTATCCAACGAGCATTGCATCCGAGATGAGAGACACCCACTCACAGTTCGAACTCCTATACCGTGTCTCTATGGAGTCAGTCAAACATTCATCCACACCAGAGCTCATACCACTGCCTCCAGAACCCCCAATTAAAGCAAAGCCTTAGATGGGACTCCCACTCGACACCCGTCCACTCACCACACCCCCTACCGAACCTGGCTAGCCATACCGTTCACCACCAGAGCACACTGTACATAGCCATTCAACCAACCGGTGGCAGACAAACCACTGCAAAACACGGCTGTACCCTCGGTGGCAGTCTTCCGTTACCCTTTAACTATTCTCAGCCGCCCTGTCTCTCCATATGGATAAACCCTATACTGCGATATTGAATCCCCTCATCAGGGAGCCACCACTCTATGGAAACCATCCAGGCACGCCACTCTACATGCACCGGTTGGAACATGAATCGGGTTTGGTGACGTCGTTCAACTCAATTACTTGATAGGGGCTTATACGTGTTCGATAACAGGCAGTCTGGTGTGAGCCGCTAGTTTGTGACAGTAACCACGTTTACGTACACGAATCCAGTGAGACAGCCGAGGGGGACGGTTATCCAACAGGTGAAGTAAAATGCAGTAGAGACCACCCCAACTGAAAACATTGCGGCATTCACTGGATCTGTGCCAGTGAGCGAAAGTGCAGCAAAGACCGTGAGAACCATCCCGAATAGCACAAGCGTCACCAGATACGTCGCAATTGTACCAACCCCACCGGCAATGATACCGGCCGTTGATGAATACGAGGGTGACAGCTGCCATCCACCAACACCGACAAGAAACGCGGCAGGGACCACGAATGGAAGCGCAAGGGCAGCGAACACCAAATTCACCGCTGCATCAAACCCCATTCCAAGGACCGCACCAATGCTCACCGCCGAACCATACAAGACCGTAGCAATGAATGCAGCAGCAGCTGCTGCATATCCAGCACCGATATCGCCTCTCTCCGCTTGGGGGAGACGACCAGGTCCATATCGTGTACACACCGCATGGAGAGTGTGGAATTCAAAGGACTGCATACCCTGCTTTCCTCAGGATACCTGAATAAAGGTTGTGAGCACACCCTACTATCGGACTGACTAAACCCGCTCCTGGCCAAGGGAACACCACACCGGAATGGATCCTCACCACAACCGATGAGTGACCGGTGTTGAGGATCACACGCTCAGTAGTTATCTTTGCAGTATCATCATGCTCCCCCTGCGAGTATATCCTTTCTGGATAACATCACGACACAGACACCACGATATTCGAGATCTCAGCCGGTCATGTCGAGCCACTGATCGACGATATCGTGCACAATGATTGGTGGCCACACTTCACCCATGGACCCACAATCGGGCCTGATATCCTAGCCGTCCCATCCTCTCACCTACTCAGATGCATGTCATGGCTGTCGCGCCTGTGTGTCCCCCACGTGACGATGCAGTTGGTACAAGTGGCTCAGATCGAGCCCCGGGATATGAGGCCAATTACGTTGGACAGGCGCAAAGCCTTGCCTTTCAGTGGGGGGGGGGGAGGTCAACAATAATGTATCTCTGGAGTCGCTCGATGTACTGGTGGTTGATTCAATTTGTTGCTGATCGAGCGTCCAGCAAATCACAGAGTGTCACCCTTTTTGCCGACCGAATCATACCTCTTCCGGATGAGAGGAGCCTGATCTGCACCAGCCAGGAGAGTAATTTTGTATCGTAATATATCATTCATGGCTAGATTACACGTGACTCGGCGACAGGAGTGAATTTGTGGATTTCATGATCTGAGATGCCAGTTATTCAGTAAATGTAGTGATGGATTTGAATGCGTTCTGTTGGAGTGCCTCGATTAGCTGTGATGCGTCTACCGGTGGGATGTCTTGTGGATATTTCCGGTCAAAGTAATTTAGGATGTTATCGACATCTCGCGTCAGGAATTTGTCGCTGTTTTCATGGTCTGTGGACACAGCTTGTGGCCAATCGAAGATCGTGACACCCTCACTTGACACGAAGACATTGTATTCACTCAGATCACCATGGATAATCCCCTCCTGGAAGGCCGCCATGATCTCATCTAAGATGAGTGTGAGAACGCCGGTGACCTGTTCCGGCTCAAGTTTGGCATTCGATAGTTCAACGCCATCGATTTTTTCCATCACGATTGCATGGCGGTTGGAATCGATCGGTCGGGGGACGGTGACATCGGGATACAGGGTTTCAAGGGCGTGATATTCTTGTTCGGCGGCCTTTCGGGCTGTGTAAAACCACGAGAGGTGTTCTTTGTCGGCCGTGTATTCGCGTTCTTTCTGTACTTCCCGGAAGTTTGTGTAGCCCTCTCTGTGGAATTTTAATGCGAGTGGTTTGTATGAGCGGACCTCGTATACGTCGCTTTCTTTACCCACACCGAGGGGGGCTCCGACACCGTTGAATGTGTTCCGTTCAGCGAATGTTCGAAGGGCGAGTGCATCATATCCTTCGAATGTTAGTCGGTAACCGGTATACTGGATGGTTTTTCGTTCGATGAGTCCTCGGTCCATACAGCGATCGATTCGGTATTCAGTTTCGCCTTCGTCGAGCCGAGAAAATTCGGGGATTTTTTTGGTAGCAACCCACCTGGAGAAGCGCATTCCGTGTTCGATGCCGGATAGGAGATGGAAGTCGGGTGGTTCCAACTCTCTCATCTGCGGGGCTACGTTTTGGACCATCTCGTCTTTTGTAGCGGTTCTATGGTCAAAAACGGCTCGTGTCGCTTGTTCCTATAAATAATAAACTGTATATCGCGATACAAAATTGCGTTCTTGTGGCTATCACTGCATGCATCGAGATCCGGATTTTGACGCGTTAAATCGCCGAATTTGCCTGCATTAGTCCCGCTGTACCATAGCATTGCCTGTGGTCGGCACTGATTCCAGAAATACAAACAGCTCTGAGAAACGAATGAAAGAACTCTACGTTGGTATCTCCTCTCCTTGGTCTGATTCCAGCTCTTTCCTTATCTTCGCTTTAATCTATCATATCGTAGCTTCGATCAGGAAAAACCACTGCCAGACGGGTATTGGTAACGAATGGTGGATGTTCACCGGCCTGATATTTCTGTGTTCGTTCTCATAATAGGTTGTAGGCCTTTACTCGCTGTGATGGCCGTATTGTTCGTTCCGTTATCGCAGGCTTGTTTTCTTCCTTCGCTCACTGTGTTCACCCGTCGGATTCAGTCAACGAGTACACTTCGTCAGCATTTGTAGAAAATTATCTGTATTTTTCGAACGGATTTGCTATCCGTAATTTTGTCTCTTCATCTGTTTTTATACGTGTATTCCGGTTGGAGTGGTATTGATCACAGACTTCTGCGTCAGTCTTTTGGGTTATTGGGCGGGTCGTTTGCTCCGGGGTCACCGATACTGCGGCTGGGTTGCAATATCGGTGTGGAGATCGGCTATGGTTTTGGGTTTTGGTGATTTACTGGCCGAGAGCGGTATCTATTGCCTGTGCTGTGGAATTTGTTTTGCAGGGAGGACGGTTGATGAGTCGGTATTCACCTAGAAATCGATAGAGGGGTCAGATTGCTTTGACGCGATGAATAGGAGATTTGATATAGTCGTATATAGTTTATTATATAAAGTAACGAGGGTCAAGGCGTTTACAGATCCAAACGAGTCATGTAGGAGCCACGCCAACAACTCCCCCATACGTGCGATTGGAGAACTCATACATTGGTGTCGATGGCGTTGGGCCAAAAACCGAGCAGAAACTCTGGGAAGCCGGCGCCATCACCTGGTCAGACTTTGATCCATCCCACTGTGGTGCAACAACCGCCACCCGTATTGAGGCCTTCATCGAAAAAGCCCGCCCTCGCCTCAAAAATGACGATACAGCTTTCTTCGAACGTCATTTCCCATCCAATGCACGATGGCGACTCTACGAAAACTTCCGCGACGACGCCTGCTTTTTAGATATCGAAACCACCGGTCTCGACAAACACCACAATCAGATTACCTGCTGTAGCTTCTCCCAAAATGGAAACACAGAAACCCTCGTCGCCGGCGACAACCTGATGAAATCCAAGGTCCGTGAACACGTAACTGCTCCCCTCCTTGTGACATTTAACGGCGCTCGCTTCGACATCCCATTTCTCGAAGCAGCATTCAATCTCACCATCGACACACCCCATCTCGACCTCCGGTACCCCTGTAAACGCCTCGGGTACTCAGGGGGATTGAAAGCGATCGAACCTCGGCTGGGCATCGACCGCGATCGTGCCGACCTCTCTGGCCGCGATGCCATCCGTCTCTGGCATGAACACCAACAGGGGATTGATGGGGCCTTGGACACGCTCATTGCATACAATCGCGAAGATACGGTAAACCTCCGCTCGTTAGCCGACGCGACAATCGACCGGCTTGATAGCCGGCTGCTCCCATAGGCAACACAACCGCTTTCCCACCCGATTCCGAACGACAGGTATGGACTGGCGAATCATTTCCGAAGAGTTACTGGAGGGTCCGGTCGCGATGGCATTAGACGAAGTTGCCGCAGAAACAGTTGCGGCGGGTGGACCGGCGACCGTCCGACTGTACCGCTGGCTCCCGAGTACCGTAACGCTCGGATACGGGAATGATGCTGACATCATCGATTGGGACTTCTGTGCAGAGCGCAATATCACCGTGACCCGTCGACCAACCGGCGGCGGCGCGATCTATCACGATACCACCGGCGATATCGCGTATTCAATAATCGCGCCAGCCGACGCCTTCCCAAGCGATGTCACCGCGTGTTACCGTGAGTTCCTCACCCCAATCATCGACGCGTTTCACGCAGTCGATGTTGATGTCTCCTTTGCCGCCAGTGAACAAGAGCCTCTGTGGAAGCCGCTGTGTTATCTTCGCGGCCTCGATCCAGCCCATGATCTCGTCGGGCCAGATGGCAGGAAAATCGCGGGGAACGCACAATACCGGACCCGCGACGCCATAATTCAACACGGGTCATTAACATTTGATGTCACGCCTGACCGGCATCTCGGGTGTTTTACAGAGCCACCAGTCACCAACG
Source organism: uncultured Natronomonas sp. (assembly GCA_964609565.1). Taxonomy (GTDB): domain Archaea; phylum Halobacteriota; class Halobacteria; order Halobacteriales; family Haloarculaceae; genus Natronomonas. The sequence continues at coordinate 25,995 of CAZSSY010000014.1, read as the reverse complement.
AGGAATTCAGTGAGCGGGTGTGTGGTGCGGTCGAATCCGTCGAGTACGACGCGACTGTTGAAACCAGTATCGGGGCGATGGGTGGGTATGATCTGCAGCGATCTCGACTTGTCGCTGAACTCCAGGATGCGCTGACTGCGTGGGCTGATGCCACGAGCGGTGAGTGGACCGACACTGAACGTGAGAGACTCAGCGATATTGTGACCACGAAATATCGGAACGACGCCTGGATACACGACGGTACCGACCCACTTTCATAACGCTGTGGTCGCCGTTTTTGCCAGCGTCAGGAGATGGTGTGGCTGCGGTGCGATGCTTTGATATTCGCCTCTCTGGGGGGTTGGGAGTGATTCGAAGGCTCTTTCTTTCGGCTTTCCCCAGAGGAGGCAATGCGGAGGATTGGTGCCCATACATCCATCGCCGGTGGCGTCCACCACGCGGTCGAGGAACAGCGGGAATACGGCGGCAACTGTGGCCAGATATTCTCCCGCTCACCGCGAGTCTGGCACGACCCGCAAATCGACGATGCTGCCGCCACACGCTTCTGTGAGTTGACAACGCGATATGATCTCCGCCCATGGCTTATCCATAGTTCGTATCTCGTGAATCTGGCAACCCCGCAGGCTGACCTTCGAGAGAAATCACGGCAGTCGCTTCAACAAGACATTGACACGGCAGCTCGCCTTGACATCGGGTATGTGAACGTCCATCTGGGCGCCCACACAGGCGCTGGTGTTGAAGCCGGTCTTGAGAACGCGGTGACGGCGTTGGATGCCCTTGATGTCCCACAGGACGTGACGGTGCTCATCGAATCTGACGCTGGCGCCGGCACCAAACTCGGGAGTACGTTCCAGGAACTGGCAGTGATTCGTGACCAGACGGCCCTCTCGATCGGCGTCTGTCTCGACACCGCTCATCTATTCGCTTCCGGCTATGATATATCGACACCCAAGGGTGTCGACGCGCTGTTCCGGGCGTTCGATGACAGCCTCGGGCTGGACGCTCTCCACTGCATCCATCTGAACGACTCCAAGCATGCGTGTGGGACACACAAGGATGAACACGCTCACATTGGCGAAGGCCAGATCGGTGAACGCGGACTGCGGGCCGTCATCAACCACGACGCCGTACAGGAAATCCCGTTGATCTTAGAGACCCCAACCGAAGATGGGAAATCGTTTCGCTGGAACATCGATCGGGTCCAGTCATGGATAACCACCTGACTAGATACGGGACAGCCACCGTGCCGCTCACCGCCGATACTGGTGGTGATAGATGGGTATTGTCGCCTGGGTCACTGGATCGCTAGCCGGTCCAGCGGGCCATGACATCTGTAGCGTGTGGCCCGTGTGGTCGGTGAGATCCCCGAGACCTTTTACAACCGCAGTCAAACGAGGGGTATGCGGCAGTTCTCTGCTGAGTACCTCCGGACAACGCGTCGAGGGATGTGGGCAGACAGCCGGGAGGCGCTATCGCCGCTGCAGCTGGAGCGCCGCAACCAGATTCTTGATGTTGGGTGTGGGGAAGGCGCGTTGACACGCGTACTCGCGGCTGAATCGCCAGGGCGGGTCGTCGGCTGCGACCGTGATGCATCCTTACTCACCGAGTGTGCTGGCCCAACTGTCCAGGCAGACGCCTACGACCTCCCATTCCGCCCGAATAGTAGTGACCTGGTGGTGTGTCAAGCCCTACTCATTAATCTCACCCACCCAGGGCGAGCCGTCGAGGAGTTCACCCGGGTGGCGGAGACGACCGTGGCCTGTATTGAACCCGATAATAGTGCTGTTACGGTGACGTCAACAGTCGATGACGAACGGCAGCTTGCCGGCAAGGCTCGTGACCGATACCTGGCGGGCGTCGAGACGGATGTTACCCTGGGCGCAGATGCTGCCGGGTTACTCCGGGACGCTGGGCTCTCGGATGTGACGACGACTCGCTACGACCAAACGCATGTCATCGAGCCACCGTATAGCGACCACACAATCCGCGCAATGTACCGAAAAGCCAGTGCCGATGGCCTCCGCCAACGGCGATCGACGATGACCGGCAGCGACGAAGAATTAGACACACTCCGAAATGACTGGCGCGCCATGGGCCGCCGCGTGATCGACCAACTCCAGGCGGGGGAATATCGCCGCCGCGAAATCGTCCCGTTCTACGTTGTTGTCGGCGCCCTCTAACGACGACACGCCCCGCCTGCGTTGCGTCGACCATCCAGTACTCCCCTGTGGGTTCTCCGCTACCGGGGTCGGAGGCAGGATTCGTGTGTCACGGCGCTTCGATCTATCGCCGCGGCGGTGTCACGGCCGGCCAGCCCCATCGTGAGATCAAAGTCAGCGATCAAATTCTCCAAGACGTGGTGGACGCCTGCTCGGCCGCCGACGGCTAACCCATAGACGAACGGCCGACCAATGAGACAGGCGTCGGCCCCAAGGGCAAGCGCCCGGAAGATATCCGACCCCCGCCGGATCCCGGAATCGAACGTAATCGTGACGTCCGCATCGACGGCGTCGACAATATCCGGGAGTGCCTCCAAGGCCGTGATCGAGCCGTCGACCTGCCGCCCACCATGGGTGGACACCCCAATCCCATCGGCGCCATGTTCAACCGCAAGCCGGGCATCATCCGGATGCAGCACACCCTTGATGAGAATCGGGAGATCAGTCTGCTCGAAGACAAACGCCAGGTCATCCCACGTCAACGAGGCATCGCCAAAAATATCGAGGAAATGATCGACTGCGGCCTGTGGATTTTCTTCTGGCGGTTCGTCGAGCTGCCGGCGAAACGCCGGGTCGGAGAAATAGTTTGCGACGCCTTCCCCTTCCAGGAACGGGTAATACCCGCGGTCTATCAGGCGTTCTCGCCATCCCAGAGTTGGCGCGTCGACCGTTACTACAATGGCATCGTAGCCAGCGTCTTCTGCCCGGTTGAGGAATGACCGAGCGATATCCGCATCGCTCGACCAGTAAAACTGGAACCATTTCGGGGTATCGTCGAGAGTCTCAGCGACGGTCTCCAGTGGGGTTGAGGACAGCGACGACAGGATGAACGGGACATTCAACTCCTGACAGGCGGCCGCAGTGGCGAGTTCACCGTCTGCATGGACGAGTGACTGAACGCCCAGCGGCGTCACCATCACCGGAAACTCGATTTGGTGGCCGAGAACCGTAGTCGTTAACTCACGGTCGGCGACGCCTTGCAACATTCGCGGGATAATACGCCATTCAGAGAAATCTTGTTCCTCCTGGAACGTCTCCTCCGCGCCAGCACCACCATGGATATATGCACGCGCTTCCGGTGACATGGCCTCGTGGGCTTGCTGCCGGAGCGCTTCATACCGAACCGGAAAGTCGAGCGTCTTGCCCTCATGCATTCCTTCCCGATAGACTCGATTCAGCTTCTGATTGCCGAACTGCTCCGTCATACCCGGGGTGTGGATTGGCGGCTGCTTAGCATTGTGGGAACCGACTCGACGACTGCTCCCTGTACCCGCCTCTGGGTGAACGCCTCTTCCAGCAGACTCCGTCGGGACGCGACGGCGTACAACGGGAGATTCACGGGTGAACTCTCCAGTCGCTTCAGAGGCCAAGTGGGGTGAGGTCGACCTGCGAGACAAGGGCGGCTGCGCGATCATACGGCGACTGGTCTTCCGGTCGGGATGGTGGTCGGCGCGTCTCGGCAGCCGCAAACACATTGTCGAGGAATGCGGACCGGGCGAGTTGATTTGCAAAGATATCGTGGACGTACGTCCCTAGGACATTCCCGACGGCCGCACCCGCATCGGGAAAGGGACGGCTGACATCCTGATCAAACAGTTGACTGTTGCCCATATGGATTTCATAGCCCTCAATCACGCCCTCAGCGCCAGCGAGTGGGCCACAGCCATGGAGCGTGCGTTCGACCGGTTTGACGGTCTTGTCCGGCGAAAACTCCGTCACAACCGGGAGATAACCAACGCCCGGGATTGTATCCACCTCTGCTGTACTCTCGATTGCGGTGTTCGTCAGTCGTTCGCCCAACATTTGGTAGCCGCCGCACAGTCCCACGATTGGCCCGTCGAATGCCAGGAGCGCATCATACAACCCTGCCTCACGCGCGGCAAGCGCGTCATCGACGGTGTTTTTCGTTCCCGTGAGAACGACCGCGTCCATCCCGTCAAGGGCAGCATCAATCGGTTGGATGTGGATCCGGACACCGGGCTCTGTAACGAATGGTTCGATATCAGTCACGTTCGAGGCCCGGGGGAACTGCGGGACCGCAATGGTGACTGTCCGTGCCGCTGGGACGCCATCGTTGTGACCCCACGTTGCCGATTCGCCGACCGGGGGGAAACTGACACTGTCTTCTGCAGGTAACCCTGGATCGGTCCATGGAAGCACCCCCACGATTGGGACACCGGTCTGGTTTTCGAACATGGCCACCCCGTCTGTCACCAGTGACGTATCACCCCGGAATTTCGTGATTATTGCGCCGCTGACATCCTCGCGGATATCACTCGGGAGGAGTTCAAGCGTCCCGACGAGCGATGCGAAAGCCCCGCCTCGGTCAATGTCGGCGACGAGAATGATGTCGAGGTCGGCATCGACCCCACGGGCAAACCGGGCGGTCTCGATGTTCGCCAAATCGCGGTGGTGGAGATTAATTTCGGCGATAGAGCCAGCTCCCTCAGCAACAATCACGTCATGTGTTGCGGCGAGCCGCCGGTGCGCCGTTGCGGCGGCGGCGAGCGCGTCTCGCCAGTGAGACTCGTAGTACTCTCCGGCGGAGAACTGGTCAATAGGTGTCCCGTTGAGTATGAGTTGAGATTCACCGTCCCCACGTGGCTTGAGTAACACCGGGTTGTGGTCAGTCGAAGCTGGTCGTCGGGCAGCCTGTGCCTGGACATATTGGGCAACACCAATTTCACCGAACCCGTCCCCAGCTGCTCGTGGGACGGCGCGCGCATTATTCGACATGGTTTGGGCTTTAAACGGCGCGACATCGACGCCGCGATCTGCTAAATAGCGACAGAGCCCTGCAGTGACTGTTGACTTGCCGACGTGACTCGCCGTGCCAGCAATCAGTATCGTTCTGCCGGATGCCACGTACGGCCTTCAGCCCGGGATCAATATACTCCTTCGGTGTGTCCGTCCCAGGATGCCACCACGTGACCGCAACAATATGGTTTCGGCTGGATTCTCTGTGGCCCCGCCCCGCGATTAGAGGGTTTCGTCGGGCACTTCTATTGACGACGACAAGCCCTCTTGTTCACTCCGGCCAGCCAGACTGTCAAATTCGTCACTCGCTTCACGTCGATCGGTTCCTTCTTGTTCCTCAGTCACACTGTCATTCCCAGTGACTTCGACGAAAAGCGCCTGCAATTCCTCGGTTTCGGGGGCTGTGGTATTTGGACTCATTCTAGCTCCGTATCTCGATTGTGTCCGGTAAACCCATTGAGGGCTGTGCCTACGTCTGTAGGTATCACGATTATCTCCCACTGGCGGTACCACGCGACACGTTGTCCGAGGGAGTAACGACCAGTATTACTCGACTCTCGACCGATCTAGCTGCTGTATTCGGTTTCATCGAAGGAAAGGAGCGCCAAGGGGGGAGGAGCGTGCGCCCACCCATCCTCCAGTCGTCGTTCCGACGTGCCCCCTAATGTGTCTTGTGCTGCTGTCGGCCACCCGTATGACGACTGTCAGCCTCGCTGTCCGGCGATTTTCCAGTCTCGTCGCAAACTAATATTCAGTGCCTTTGCGAGCAGGCTGGCCAGCGTCAATTGGATGTTTCGTCTTCGTGACTTCACTCATGAGGTCTACGTGCGCTTCGAGATACTCCGGGTGGGTGTGTCCACCTGTGAGAACAAGTTCAAGCCGCTCGGGTTTGGCTTCAAGCAGCCCAATAATCGTCTCGGGGTCCACCAGTTCACGCTCGACGGCATAGAGCAGTTCATCCAGAACAAGCATATGCATCCCGTCGTCAGGATCCCCCGTCAACGGTAACGGCTCCGACAGATCAATAGCCTGTACCCGTTCGATGAGATCGCGGACTCGATGGATACCGGCCGTCACTTCGGCTGCATGCCGACGATCGTCCGTTCCATCGGGGAGCGCATGCCAGCCGAAATGCCCCCGATTCTCGTAGCTCATTCCAGGCATCACGGTCATCGCGTTATATTCACCCCGTGCATCCTCAACACTTGCCGCACCGCCTTTCATAAACTGGAGAACGTGAACTCGGAAGCCATGCCCAGCCGCGCGGAATGCCATTCCGAGCGCAGCTGTTGTTTTCCCTTTCCCATCTCCCCACCACACTTGGACAAGTCCGAACTCCTCGGGTGCAGTAGCCTCGATACCGTACGTGTCATTGCTCCGGCGTCCACCGGGACCGTTTCTGTCGTCCATACCAAGGGATATCCTCCAGGCAATAATGGCCTTATCCCTCTCACTCCGCAGCCAATACCCGCTCCCACCTGCTAACCCTGGATGCCAACTATCTCCCAACCGTCCTGCAAGGTGTTGAGAACTACCCCTAATCGCGTGGGTGTCCAATCGATCTGTATGAAGATTACGACACCTGCTGGTGATGACGAGGAAACGGTCCGCGATATTGCCGGCCGGTCAATGCGAGCCTCTTACTCTCTGAGTCCTGAAGAGATCACCACAGTCCTCGAGCAAGCGTTTGCTAGCGACCGTCTCCAACAACGGGTCGACGACGACGATAAGGTAATGATACTTGCCGAAGACGATGGGCAACCGGTTGGTGTCGCCGCTGGCCGACTTACCGACGACGTCGGTGTTATCGAATGGTTGTTTGTTGCCCCTGAAAGCCGTGGCCAAGGCGTCGGTACTGACCTTTTTGAAGACGCCAGTGACCGGCTTCGGGATCAAGGCGCTGACAGGATTCATGCAGAGGTCATGTCGGAGAATAAGGAAGGCGAACAGTTTTTCGAACAGTTCGGGTACGAACGAATAGATCACGAAGAACTCGAGTTCGACGGACAGACGTACGCAACACATGTTTACGGCCCCGAGGCCAGCGATGTTGATGACTCGCTCCATCTGCCAGACACAATCAAAACAGAAGATGGCCAGACGTTATTTACCGGTGATGAGCGGTTTCAGGCGACAGAAGCCCCATTTTTGGCCTTATACAGCGATGAGGGCCGGACAGACCCATATGGGTTTTTCTGTACCCATTGTGGGACAATGGCCAATGCAGCTGACGGGCTTGACCGCGTCGTCTGTGATAGCTGCGGAAACGAGAACCTCCCAGACGAGTGGGACGACAGCTATTTATAACACCTTACCCTTTCATTTCTACTCCCAATTACGTCGGGACACACAAGCCTGACCGATCGTCTGCGGCACCATCTTTCCACTTTGGTCCTGAAGCGGCTCAGAAGAGAATGGTTATGTGGATTTCTTCAATCGAATTTCATCGTCTGTGACGGACTCGATGGCGTCTTCCTGCAGGGGATATGTATCTTGGTTTCGTTCGGCCCAGCCAAGTTTCGAGGCGATGGTCTCCGTTATCCCAGCCTCTGTATCAACATAGGCAGTCCCGTGTTCCACATCGACGACTCGGCCAACGGTTTCATCGCCATGGACGACGGGTTTCCCCTCATCCTCTTCAGTGAGTTCCGGTGACATTGCAGCTAATGATATAGGACGACAATAGCCTGAGCGCATCGCTTGCATCTGCCGGGCATGCAATGGACACACCGTGCGTCACGACCGCACAACCCTCCTCTCCAGTATAGCCTTCATCGGATACAGCAGCACCTGCGATCTCCATTCTCGTGCACGGAGATACCAGCCTTGAACTCTCCGGCCCCGCCGGTTAATAACCCGGCATGGGATTCGCTACCTCGGATAGAGTAGCCATTTCACGTCGACCATGCCTTTTTGGCTATGTTTGGGCCGATCGTAGTGTTCGTGTGCAGCTGGTGTGTTGATCAGGCAGTGGGGACAAGCCCAGCTTCAAAATCGTCGACGGGGATAACCGAGTAATCGACGGAAAGAACACTCGTTGCCCGGATTTTCCCGACAAATGTCGAGATATCGTCGAGTCGGCCTTCAAGCACAAATAATTCCATACAATAGTGATCGCCGACGTGGTTGTGGACATTCGAGACAACCAGGTCTTCGTGGTCATGTCTGACTTGAATCATTCGTTCTTCTGCACTGGACGTGTCATGGTCAAACACGACTGTGACTACGCCCATGAGGTCGCGGTCTGATAACTGGCTGTCTTCGAATTCGCCGAGGAGGTTTCGGGCGGCTTCTCGGACAACTTCACTACGACCTGTATAGCCATGTTCGTCGGCGAACTGATCGAGTCGGACGAGTAACGACTCGGGCATCGACACGCTCACGACCGTCATGTATTAATCAACACGGCATTTTCTATTAAGGATTACGTATCTTCTACTCTCAACTGTCTCGATAGCACCGAATATTGTCATTGCAACCTATATATCGGTGATTTTGGTTACTATCAACTAACAAGTATTAAGCGGTGGTGTTGTGACATCGCGCGGTTGACACCCGAGAGATGTTCTCTCCGCTCTCTTCGATATCACGCATCCTGATCAGTATTACTCGCTATCAGGACCGATGTGACCAAGTCTGAACGCATTCCCCGTTACGACCAGACTCATACCCATATCTCCCACAAGTACGGCGACAATCACCGTAACATACCCTAATGGTGCACCCGCTGCCAGGAGTGCTTTGACTGCCAGGCTCGCGCCGATATTCTGCCGAATAACACTGTTCGCTTTCCGCGCCAGATGCAGGGAGTAGGGGACCCCGTCCAAATCATCTGCCATCAACGCAATATCGGCGGTTTCGAGGGCGGCGTCCGTGCCGGCTGCACCCATGGCAATCGCCACATCGGCTTGAGCCATCGCCGGCGCATCGTTGACACCATCACCAACCATGGCGACCGTTTCATCCATCTGGAGTTCCTTTACAGCCTCGACCTTTTCTTCGGGCAGCAAATCTGCGCGAACCTCATCGATACCGACCCGGTTGGCGACAGCGTGGGCCGTTCGCGCATTGTCCCCCGTGAGCATCACTGTCTGGACATCGTCTGCCGCCAATGAACCCACGACTCGGGCGGATTCAGACCGAATTGTGTCCGCGACAGCGATGACACCGATGAGATCATCGCGTGTTCCAACAAGAACGACTGTCTTTCCATCGGCTTGCAGCTCCGCGATAGTATCCGCCTGGAGATCAACACACCCCGGTTGATCGCACAACGGGTGCACGGATCCAGGGGCGGCACCGCCGGCCGGGGATTGTGGGGATGATGGGGTGGACTCAAGGGCGTCTGCCTCTCCCCCATCTGACCGCAGATGAACATGGTTGAGATCATGGCTGAGTTCTTCGAACAACCCCGGTTTTCCCACATAATATTCCTCGTCGAGGACCGCCCGAACACCCTCTCCAGTGAGGTTTTCAAACTCCGTCGTGTTGGGGAGGGAGATTTCGGCGGTTGCAGCCCGGTCGACAATAGCGTCCCCAATTGGATGTTCGCTGAATTGTTCAACGGCGGCCGCCACACGGAGCACTGCTGTTTCATCGTATCCAGCTGCTGGAACAATGTCTGTCACGGCTAGCTCCCCCGTCGTCAACGTCCCGGTTTTATCGAATGCGACCGTATCAACATCGCCCATCCGTTCGAGGTGGTCACCCCCTTTCACCAGCACGCCGTTCCGGGCTGCGCTGGTGAGTCCAGAGACAACAGTGACCGGCGTGGATATCACGAACGCGCAGGGACAGGCAATGACGAGCAGGGTTAAGCCGCGGACAAACCAGGTCCCCCAGTCACCGGCAAACAGGACCGGGGGGACGAAGACCGTGAGCAGTGCACCGATGACGATAATTGGCGTGTAATACCCGGCAAACCGATCAACATACTGTTCAGCATCGGTCCGGCGGGATTCGGCTTGTTCGACGAGATCAATGACCCTGGCAAGTGTCGTTTTATCGCCAGCGGCCGTTGCCGCAATTTCAAGATATCCGCCTTCAACGACTGTTCCGGCGAACACTTCATCGGCTGGCGTTTTATCGACCGGGATTGACTCGCCGGTGATCGGTGATTCATCCACAGACGACTGCCCGTCGATAACTTCCCCATCGACAGGGATCCGTTCTCCGGGCCGCACAATGACGACATCACCCGCTTCGACGTTGGCGGCAGGAATGGTTTCTTCGCCACCGGGTCGTTTGACGGTCGCTGTCTCGGGAGACAACGCTAACAGCTCACGGATCGATTGACGTGTCCGATCCATCGCGTGGGCCTCCAGTAATTCTGCGAGATTGAACAGCACGGCCAGTGTCGCCGCTTCAACGTAATACCCGACAGCCAGCGCAGCGACAATCGCTGTCCCCATTAACAAATCAATGTCGAGTTCCTGGAGCCTGGCCGAGCGATAGCCGGCCCGGACAACCGGTCCGCCCGCGATGAGTGCTGCGAGCGCGAACAGTATCTCCCCGAGGGTCGTGGTTCTGATTACCTCGATAACGACGGGGTCGGGCAGCAGACCCCAGGTACTGACTCCTGCAAGGAGCATCAAGCCGGCGCCGACATAGGTCTTGTACGCTCGGTGACTCGTCCAGACGGCAGCACCAGACGTGAGTCGCCCGTCGGTATCAGTTACCTCATAGCCGGCGGCCTGGATGCGGTCTATGAGTGCTTGAACATTTGTGGGCCCGGGTGCATAATCAACGACGACGACGCCTGATGTGGGCCGGGTTTCGATATGGGTGACGCCATCGATAGATTCCAGCGCTGACCGGACCTTCCCTGCACAGGAGGCACAGTCCATCTCGGGGGTCGACAACTCGACCCGTTCCGTACTCATTGTGTGTCTCTACGTCTCCCAGCCAAATAGCGTCTCGGTTGGTGTACACCAACTACCGTCAAGGAGCCTGAGATACACAGTGGTACCCTCTTATGGCAGGTGATGGCCGCCATGCAGTACGACATGAGTGTTACATATACCCGAGATTCTGGAGATGTTGCTTCGTTGACCCAGACACGGTCACCTCCTCTCGACCCGTCGTCGTCTCGAAGCTGTCCTGCCACGACGCCAAACGGTTCCGGAGCATTGCCGCCCGCTCAACCCGGTGGTTAGACACATCGTGTTGTTCATGCGGATCAGCCTGGATATCATAGAACGCTGTATAGCCATCAGACCCCGTAATGAGCTTCTCATCGTGAGTTCGAATTGCCTGGAGTGACCGATCAAATCGGTAAAGCGAATCCGGGATTGATTCGAATCTCTCCTTTAACTGATTTATCGATGGCTGTGGCGCCATGTATTCAGCAAACACCGCATCACGGGTCTGAGCGGCAGTCGGGTGAAACGACGGCCCCTGACACTGGTCGCGGAAGGAAGGATCGTCGATGTCAGCAGCATCAAGCAACGTTGGAGCCACGTCAGTTAATTGGACGAGGTCATCATGCGGCTGTTTGAAGTCTGAGAAGTCTCTCCCATGCACGATAAGTGGAACATGCAGAAGGCTGTCATAGAGATTGTATTGATGGCCGAGAAAGCCATGATCTCCGATGTTCTCACCGTGATCACCCAAGACGACAAAAATGGTGTCTTCCCATTCTCCGGCGACCTGGAGCGCTGACCGTAATCGATCAAGATGACGATCCATGTAGGCTAATTCGCCACGATACAGTCCTCTAAGTGTGCGGAATTCTCGATTCGAGAGGTCATACTCGCCGACGTCATACGCCCGTGGATCCTGGCGGATGGAAATTGCCTCTTGGAAGGAAACATCGTCTGGGAGGAAGTCAACAGCAACGTTTTCCGGGGGTCGATAGTCGATATGCGGTTCCAGGTAGTTTGCAAACAAGAAAAATGGCCGATCGCTGTCACGGTCATTGAGCCACGAGGTAATACGAGTCGTTGTTCGAGCAGCGCCATCATCCCCTGTTGGTTGGACGAGTTCACTGTACGCGATGTTGATCGCATTGAGGAGCGGATTCCCGTCAAATACATTGGCGAAAGTTCGCCGCAGTTTCTCACGGCGTTCATCAGCCCGAGCAACGGTCCCCATATCAGCATTTGTCTGCCAAAATTGCCATCCTTTCCAAAACGTTTCAAAACCACGAGAAAAGCCGAATTCTTCCGTTATCCACGTGTTGTTAGAGACCCCAATTGTTTCATACCCGGAATCAGCGAACGACTCAGCCAGCGTTCGATGGCTGTTGTCAAGAAACGTATGGCCACCATGTGCGCCATGCTGTGATGGATACGTTCCGGTGAATATTGACGCATGGGAGGGCAGCGACCACGGAGCACTCGCAAAGGCATGGCGATAGACGCTTCCATCCGCCGCCATGCCGGCGAGTATCGGCATTGTATCTTCACGGATTGGTGGGGTCTCCGACGCACGGGCAGTATCGAGCACAACTAATGCGACGTTAGGCCGGTGTATCATGAACAATCTTGAGCGAGACTGCTCCAGCAGCCAGGAATTCGACGCCCCGTCTTATGGTCGGACTGCCCGCAGGTGCAGGTCCCCTTGTTTACCCGGCCCACCAGACCGACTGCTGAGCCTCAACCAACCCGCCATTAATCAGCGATTCTTCTCGCGGGCGGACCTCCACTCATTTCTTGTAATCTGAAATGAATTAACCCGCCACCGTGGAGGGGTAAATAGACCTCACTACTACCTCCGTGATAAATCTCGAAAGTCTCGGAATCAATCTGCTTCCCCACCCGGCTATCGATGTGTTCTCTCGTAATCACCACCAGTCAGTATTCCATTTCACTTCGAATAGTTGCACAGCTGAGACCGTCCTACCCGCTACCGGTATTGCCTACTTTTCCTCACGCGGGGATGGCGTAGTTTCACCCAGCATGGGCTCGCACTCCACTGGCCGATACGCCAGGGCGAATCCGAGTATCCGTCCGGTTTTTCCAGAAAGCCGGTTACGGATGGTCCTCAGTCGACTGTTACACGTAGGCAATCGTCTTGGGTCAGTCACTCCGCGACCTCCACGTCACCCGATGGATGGGTGTCCTCATGGTTGAGTCTGCTCGGTGTGTACCTCACTGCTGGAGTCGTGAGTCACGTTGGCGGCTTAACCGTGGGTGAGAGATGCCGTATGTGGTGAGAAAGACTGCCGTCTCCTATACGCTAGATTCCGGTGGATCCGCCACGGTGTATACCGTCTCTTTTTGGTTTCATTTCCGGGAACCAAAAGATAGTAAATTTACTTGATATTTTATGGTGATTTTGAATCTTGCAGTCGAGATCCACACCCGATAAATTCGGTGGAAGCGCAGCCTCGGGTTTGCATCTGCAGGCTTAATCCATATCGCTGCAAACAGTGAATTCTTTCGATATAATGCAGGAGCAACTCTCCTCTGCGACGACCGAATCGACGGCCGTTCTTGACACCGTCCACGTGGTCTCCAACCGGGAACCTTATCGGCATGAGTTTGATGGGAACAACGTTGTGGTTGACCGGCCAACGGGCGGTCTCACCAAAGGCCTTGATCCTGTCATGCAGCGTGTTGGTGGTACCTGGACTGCGTGGGGGGATGGGGAGGCTGATTTCGTCGTCTGCGACGGCGACAACTGTGTCGAAGTTCCACCCGATGATCCTGCATATACCCTTCAGCGCCTCCCGCTCACAAATGCAGAGATCGCTGGTTATTATGAAGGATACGCGAACCAAACATTGTGGCCGTTATGCCATACAGCGATGGGGAACGTTACGTTCGATGATGACTACTGGGCTCACTATCAGAACGTGAATAAAAAATTCGCAGAGGTGACGGCTACGGAAACCGACGACGAGACCACTGTCTGGTTGCAAGACTACCATTTTGCCCTCTCACCACGGTATCTCAGGGAAGAAACCACTGCTTTCCTCATGCAGTTTTGGCATATCCCCTGGCCTTCAGTCGACGTTTTCCGTGTTGCTCCAAATCGCGAAGCGTTGCTTGACGGACTCTTAGCGAATGACCTCCTCGGGTTCCATGTCCCCTGGTATTGTGCAAATTTCCTCACGTGTGTCGAGGAGCTATTGGATGATGCAGTCGTCGATTGGAGTGACGAATGCGTCTATTACGGCGATCATCCAACCCATATTGAAGCGTTTCCACTCGGTGTTGATGCAGACGCTATCGAGTCACGCGCTGCCGACCCGGACTCTACCGGACGCACATTCCGGGAGAACCACGGCATCGATTCGGACCGACCCATCATCCTTGGCGTTGACCGGCTTGATTATACGAAGGGAATCCCGGAACGATTGGCCGCACTGGAACACCTCTGGGAGACCCGCCCCGGCCTCCGAGGTGAATTCACCTACGTGCAAAAAGGCCAAAAAAGCCGAGAAGGCATCAAAGCCTATCGAACCCTCCAAGAACAAGTCGTGGCAGGCATTCAACGGCTGAATGACCGATTCGGCACCGCTGACTGGCAACCGGCAGTCCTCACCACTGACTACCTACCCGCAGACCAGCTCTACGGTCTGTACCGTGACGCTGAAGCAGCGCTGGTTACCCCGGTCCGTGATGGAATGAACCTGGTGGCCAAAGAGTACGTCTCATCGCAAACAGATGCTGATGGCGTCCTCGTCTTGAGTTCCTTCGCTGGTGCTCGCCACGAACTCGGGGAGGACGCTCTTCTCGTCAATCCCTATGAGACCGCATCGTGCGCCGACGCCATCGAACGTGCCCTCACAATGGATCAGGCCGAGCGACGCGACCGGATGGTCTCAATGCGGGAGACAGTGACAGCTAACGGCATCTCGGAGTGGATTGATTCCGTCTTCGAAACCGCATCGATCGTCCAATCCGAACGACAGGAGCTGCCGGGATGACGAATCCAGCACACAGTGAGCCATCACCGCCTCTTATCGGCAATTGGCTTGACCATATCAAGACCCGATTGGACGACGCTGAACAGGTAGCGGTATGTCTTGACTTCGACGGGACGCTTGCACCAATCGTTGAGGATCCCACTGCAGCCTCCATGCCCGAGCGGGCTGGGGCGGCCCTCCAACAGATAGCCGACACCACTCATGTTGCTGTCGTGATCGTGTCTGGTCGCGCCATCTCCGATGTCGAAACCCGGCTACCGGTCACCGACTGTGTGATAGCGGGTAACCATGGCCTTGAGATCCAGCGAGCGAACGACCACTGGGTTCATCCGGATGTGGTTGATGCTCGACCGGACCTCGAACAGGCGAAAACGACTCTTGAGTCAGCGGTTGACCCGATTTCGGGTTGTCATCTCGAAGATAAGCAGTATAGCGTGACAGTTCACTTTCGAGGCGCCGAGATCAGTCGGGACACTGTCCAGTATATCGTCACGTCTGCGATCTCGGGTCTGGGGACGCTTCAGGCTTCAGATGGCCGCCAAATCGTCGAAATTCGGCCAGACGTATCGTGGGATAAAGGTGATGCCGTCACGCAAATCGTGGCTGATGACGCGTTCGCCATCTATGTCGGTGATGACACAACTGACGAGGATGCCTTCCATGCTCTGCAAGCCCGGTCGAACGGAGGACTCGGAATTCTTGTCGGTGACCGTCCATCTGCTGCCGATTTCCGGGTCCATGATGTCGACGGCGTCCGCGCATTCCTGGAGTGGTTAGCCGAGCTGGACCGCACCGCCACTACTCCCTCAGCCCTCCCGAATTTTATTCTCCTGTAACCCAACATCCAGTCCGTCGAAGCGTGACATTCCACTGAAATGACGACTGCTCGGTCCACAATTTCACTGTGCGTAGCCACTCGCTGTATGAACGCTTTTTGCGTCGGCTCCGCGCTTTGATTCCACCTGGATTTTGTATAGCGGCCGCCCTGAGTGTGCAGGCAGCGGCCGTATCCTCTTCCACCGTGTCTCTGTGAGCATGAGCCGGTATCCGCGGGCCGTTCGAGACGCTCAGATTAAATGCCTCAGCTGTAATGCCCCGGCAGTGCAGACTGTCGACGGCGGATTTGTCTGCGTCGACTGCGGCCAACCCATTCTAGACCGCTGACAGGTAACCATCTCCAAAGGAAACAATCCATCTACCAGCACGCCACTATCCTTACCGGCAATTGCGTGCTATATTTGAATCCATGCCGACAATTGTCTGGGGTGATCTACCCGCCGACGAGTTCGCTCTGCAGGACACATTCGACCTCGTCCCAGACGCGGTATTCGAATGCGAACAGGTCGTCGAGAACGGCCAAGAAGTTATCATGCCGCTGATGTGGGCGCGAGCCACCAATACCGATGAACTCGACGCAGTCCTAAAGGAAGACCCCACCGTCAGATCGGTTTCTCGACTCGATGAATTCGACGGCGAAATACTGTATCGAATCGAATGGGCCCGAGAAGTCCAACTGGTCCTCCGCATGATGCTCAACTCCCAGGCCACCGTCTTAGATGCCTATGGCAACAGTGGAAACTGGCGGCTGCGTCTGTTCTACCCGGAGCGAAATGAACTCTCTGCGACAAACGAATTCTGCGAAGAACACGGCCTTTCATTCAACGTGCGGCGCGTCCGCGAAATGGATAGCGAACCCGCCGGCCGCTATGGCCTCACCAACGAACAATACGAATCATTAAAACGAGCGTTAGAATCCGGATATTTCGACGTTCCGCGAGAAACCGGGATCGAAGAATTAGCAGCTGACCTAGATATTTCCCATCAAGCACTCTCTGAACGACTCCGCCGTGGCCATAGCACGCTTGTCAAGAATATGCTCGGTGTCTCCGTCCCCGAGTAACCTAGACAGCGTCTGCCTGTATCTTCCACGCCACCTTGTTCGACAGTCAACCTGTGACGAACCGTTTGACTAACCACGCCTCGGCGCGCCGTAATCGATAAGACAACGTTGAACCTGGAATATTGAGTTCATCAGCAAGTTCGTACGTCTCAATTTCTCGTGGTGTTTCATAATATCCGGCTTCGACAGCCGCTTCAAGCGCTTCAACCTGTTTTGACGGGAGCCCGGTGTCTGGGGTCCACTTCGGATCAGTGACACGTTCGAAGGCAACATCAGCGTCTGCAACCGTTCGAACGTCCCGAATAAACTCACTCACCGGTCCACCGGGCGCTAGCACGCGCCATCGTTGTTGTCGTTCACGCCAGGTTTCATCGAGTAAGACGCCATCACCGAAATGGTCTCTGGCAAGATGAGGAACAGAGTCACACTCAGGAGCCCGTTCCCAGTAGGAATACAAGAGTAATGACTCCTCCGTCCGGTCAAGCACTGTTGTCTCCCAGTCGCCATCACATCCCTCTCGAACGAGACAGTCCGTGAAATACCGGACATCGGCCATTGATTCGAGGTTGTCAAGCGCGGTTCCCGGCCCGGTTGCTCGATCGACACGCCACAAACTGTCATCTGTGACATGACAGGCCCGTGAACGGACCCGTGTCGACGGGAAGTCAGCGAGTAAATCAGCAACCGGGTTGGCCCCCGCTTTGTGGGCGACCACGAATTCAACCTCTCGCATACACATCCGTATACGTCGAGCACTGGGAAAATCTATACGGGCGTCACAACCAGCTCCTGTGGTATCTCGATCGGGGATTTCTGCAGGCTGAACAGCGCGAGTACCTCGGGGCGTGCCCGGAGGTACTTCACCGATAATGGACCTCTTCGGTGAGAATCGACTCCTTGTGACAGACAGGTAGGTTGAAAGCTCTCGTTTCACTCCGGGATGAACATATCGGCACCACCGATTGTCGAAACACCGTATTCGGCGGTTTCTGGCGTGGGGATGTCGTCATCATAGCGGGCCTTGAGGCTGGCCTGGATTGCCTCCCGGACGCATCGACGAGTGGCTGCGCCGACTTCGGTCGCACTGCCTGCGAAGGGAGCTGTTTCGCCAGTGAGATCCGAACCAACGACGATAGCGTCACTGGTGGTCCCGGTGACCTCCATTATCGAGAGTAGTGTCGTTGTTTTTGCTTCGACAGCTGTAGCGAGTAACTCCACCAGCGCCCGGTCATCGAGGGATTTCGTCGTTCCAATGAACATATTCACTGTTCCCGGCCGCCAGCTATCATCGTTCTTTTGTTCGTCATGGCCACTGCTTTCCGCGTGTGGTTCGATTGGGAGTCGGGCTGGATTGGATAATCCTGTCGTGACCACTACCTCAACGGAACCGCATCGCGCGCCACGTGCATGCGTTTGGCTGACGCCTGTCAAAAGCGTCGGTCCCGGTGGCCGGTTGCCCTGTCGCCTAGCCACATATGCCTCGAGATCAGTTCGACTCCAGTCGTCCGGCACTGTGAGATTGTGGGCTGCATCCGCCATGCGAAATCCAGCCTGGTAATCGGCGGTGAAACCGGTATCGTGATGCGAGTGGGTCCGTGATGGAGGCGGGACGAAGCCATTGGTGAGCCACCGCGTTCCAGGATGCTGGAGCGTCAGATGGTCATCGGTTCGATCATACGTAAACACCAGTCACGTCACCTCCTCGAGCACGGCGAGTAGTTTCTCTGTGGACTCACGATTCCGAACCGCGATGCGAATATGTGTCTCCAGTCCCCGGAATGTGGTCGCATCGCGGAGGACAATGCCGCGGTCACGACACGCGGCCAGCAGATCGTCCGGGTCTTCCCCAATATTGCACAACACGAACGGTGCTGTAGAGGGATGAATATCGAAGCCGTACGCTTCAAGGCCCTCTCTGAGGTAGGCGCGCTCTCTCGCGACGCGCTCTCTGGTTTCTTCCCGGAACTCGTTGTCCCGCATCACATGACTTCCAATCGCTGCAGCTGGCTCGCCAAGTGACCATGGGGGCCGTGCTATCGCCAGCCGGTCTCGGAGGGCGCCATCGGCAACGACATAGCCGGCGCGGATGCCCGGTAGACCGTACATCTTGGTGAGTGACCGTATCACTGCGACGCCTGGCTGACCGGTCAGTGAGGCTTGGTCAGTGAACCCGAGGAACGCTTCGTCAACGAGGAATATTGTGCCAACGTCAGCACACCGCTCGGCGTATGTCACGAGCGCGTTCCTCTCATACAAATGACCTGTGGGATTATTCGGTGTGCAGACGACAGCGAGTGCGTGATCGCCTGGCTCCTGATCGAGCAAGTCTTGATGGGAGACGAAACGTGGAGTTCCCCCGGCTAGCTGCACTTCCCGAGCATACTCTCCGAATGCTGGCGTCGGAATGAGGACGGTATCATCGGGTGACACGACTGCAGCGATGACAAGGCGTAATGCTGCGAGTCCGCCGCCAGTTGGAATGATTTGCTGTGGATTACTGTGTGTGATGGCTGCAGCTGTGTCTCGAAAGCGGGGATAGTCATCATCGGGATATGACTGTGCACTGTCGAAAGCCGTTTGATAGACGTGTCGCGTTCCGGCTGGAATGGCGGGGTTGATATTCGCACTCAAGTCGATCACATCATCGTCAGTACTGGAGCCGTGGGCGATGCGTGAGGCGTTGGGAATGCTGTCAGGATTCATTTGCAAGCACCTCTGCGACCGCAATATCTTTCGGTTTATTCACATTCACTGCAAGACGGGCGTCATAGCTGAGATGGATTGACTCTGCTGATTCATCCCGATGCACGATGTTTATCCCCGCTGGCGTCATCTCAATACCCTCGTGGTGTTGCTGATTCTCAATGCTGACACCAAGCACGCGTTTTATCGCCGTTGGGATACAGACTGTCAGCGATCCGTCGGTATGGTTTTCCAGGATGCGATCAATGGGGTCTTCGGCGAGCAATGGAAGGTCGCCTGCCACCGTGAACACGGGTTGATCGACCCGGTCAAGAGCGACTGTCAAATCATTCACGTACCCATGGCCTGGGGTCTCAATGACGGCAACACGCCCGGAGAGATATCGCGATGTCTCCGGCGTCTGTTCCGACGGCACCGCATACACCGTCTCTAATTGACTGGCTTCGAGCGCCCGAAGCACCCGATCAATCATCGGCACGCCATCGATTGCAACGAGTGGTTTCTCACCCCGGTCTAGACGCGTCCCCTCACCGCCGCACATCAAAAGTGCATCCATACAACCACCCCGACATGCAGGGCAATGACCCGACCAAGCTCATTCACTGCTCCAAACACATCACCATTGACGCCCCCAATATTGGCTTCCGCCCACCGTATGACCACGACAGCAACAACCGGACCCACAACCACTGTAACCAGGCTCGTCACGACCGCTCCAGCCACGGCCACTGCCGGGACTGCCGCAATCACCGGACCGAGCAAGAGCCGCGGTTCACCGTACCGAGTAAAGCCCGCACCAAGCCCATCGTGGCTTGCGGTTCCAAGACACGCGACACACGCCATCCCTACTTTCGCACTGACCTCCGCCGCCACCACTAGGCCAACAGCCACCCGGACCGGGAACCCCGTGAGGGCTACACCACCAAGCGCCAACCCAATGACGACAACTGCCACAGCCATAATAGCGCCAACCCCTGTCGTGGTATCCTTCAAAATCTCCCGGCGATCTTCGGTCGCATGGACAACCGCGGCGTCCGCCAGGTCAGCAACCCCATCCAGATGAGTGATGCCAGTCACGGCAATCAGCACAACGATAAATGCAAAGGCTGCGGGAGAACCCGTGAGGAAGACAAACGGAAGTGCAGCGAGGCCGCCAACAACATATCCAACAAGCGGAAATGCCGCAGGGAATGCCTGAAAGTGACGCCAGTCGTCAGCATCCGTTCGGACAGGAACCCGCGTCAGAAAGGCAACGCCACCGCGAAGTCCACTCCAGGTATCACTTAAAGCCATCGCAGCACCCCAACAAGGGCGATCGCACCATACCACGCATATCCCGCCCGTTCCGTGATGGCGAGGGCCTTTTGCGTATCAGTGTGCCTTGGTGCATCACCAGATTCATGAATGACGTAGACGCCCGGCTTTTTGAGTGCTACGTTCAGTGCGGCAGCCATCACACACATTGGCCATCCAGCATTCGGGGACGGCGTCACCGTCGCCGCTTCTCGACTATCTATGACTGCAGCGGGCTTCCGGGCAGCGAGCGCGATCAAGACTGCTGTCAGTCGAGCCGGCACAAACATAATGACATCGTCGAGACGCGCACTCCCCCATCCCAACGCGCCTGGATAGCCGAACATGGAATCCATTGTATTGACCGCTTTGACAAACGTGGCTCCCGCGGCAGCTGCGGGGAACGAAACAAACGAGAGGAGGACAAACGCTAGCACCGGACCGATGAAACCGTCTGAAAGATTTTCGGCGAGGCTTTCGATGGCGGCACTTCGGACTTCCGGTGGCGTCAGATTGGTGGTCTCCCGGCCAACAAGCGCCGGAAGTGCCTGGCGCGCTGCCACTATATCACTGTCACTCAGGTTACTGACCTCCGCTGTCTTCTCGAGGAGCAATCGAAAACTCGACGTGGCCCACAGCACACAGCCAGCTAGCCCGCCAACGACCACAGGACCGACACCGCTGAGGAGCTGGAGCAACCCGAAGACCAGAAGTGCAGCCGCTGTCGGAAACAGGAGTGCGTACCCAACCCCCATTGCTCGAGGATACCGATGCGACTGATGCATTACGCACTCAACAATCGACCCGAACATCGATACTGGATGATAACGAGCTGGTGGTTCCTGCAGTGTCCATTCCAAGACGACCGCTACTCCGATAGCAACGGTCAATCCAACCGGTGGATCCAGCAGGATATTCATCCTCCCCAGTCTCTCCTCATACTATCATTCCCGATCCACCGATACCTCAATTCCCAGGATTCATCCCGAAACAATACCACCTCGCTCACATCTGCCACGAAACGCCAACGCAACTAGATCACCCGTCTTTCCACACTTCCGTCGACGCAACCCGTCCCTGTTTCTCTCGGTCCGTCTCTCCGATGACTAGCGACCACCACCCCTTCATGACTCACTTGATTCTATATCATCAGAGTTCAGGTCCAATCACAGTCACCTATGGTGTCCCCTCCACTTTCACCAATTCACGGCAGTATCGAGGGCAACACACCCATACCCCTACTGGGCTGTGGACACGTTCTGGAACTCGAATCGGGCCCCACCTGCGGCACCATCCTGTATCTCCAGCGTCCAGCCATGTGCCTCAGCAATGGAGTCAACAATGGCCAGGCCAAGCCCCGTCATATCACTGGCAGCAAACCCTTCATCAAGTATATCGTTCTGGACTTCTTCGGGGATTCCACGTCCGTCATCTTCGACGTAAAACCCCGGGGTTTCGCACATCCCAACTGTGACTGTCGATGCTGTTTCCCCGTGAGCATTCGTGTTCCGGAAGAGATTTTCAAAGAGTTGACGGACCCGCTCTGGATCAGCAATAATCGCCGCCGAGTCGTCGAATTCAAGTTGAAGATCCTGCGTGTCAACAGTCTCCCACGCGGTTGATGCAACATGTTCGAGGTCAACAGAAACAGGGTCATCCGTCAATTCACCCCGTCGGGCAAGCGCCAAGAGTCCATTAATCAATTCATCCATTCGGTCGTGAGCTCGTTCGATGGCATCAAAGTGTGATGCTTCGCCAGTCATTCGCGCCAGATCGAGTCGACCGCGAGCAACGCTCAACGGATTCCGGAGATCATGACTGACAACACTCGCAAACTGATCAAGCCGTTCATTTTGCCGTTCAAGTTCCCGTTCCCGTTGTTTCTGCTCGGTAATATCCGTATAAATGACGTAGCTACGAGTCTCGTCATCACTGACACTATGGGGGACAACATGCAGGATAAAATCACGAATCCCATCCGCAGTCCGGCGACGCACCTCGTCCCTGAATCGTGCACCCTCTTCCGTTCGCTGATTATACGCAACTGCCTCATTTTTCTGAGAATCCGGGACAACATATTCATCAAGATTTTCCCCTCGTACCTCTTCATTAGTGTACCCAAAGACTGATTCAAACGCCGGATTGACCCGTTCGACTATCGGCCCGTCGTCCTGTATCACTGTCTCCACAGTCGGGTCTGGAATATTCTCGAAAAGCGCAGCCAGATCATCTCGCCCATCCCGGAGCGCCGTTTCCTTGGCAGCTCGGTCCAGAGCAGCCTCAGCGTTCGCAGCGAGGATGGTCGCTAACTGAATATCGCTTTCGTCAAACGCGTCTGGCTCTGTCGCAGCGGTAATGAACACCCCGTGATCGCCCAATGGGAAATATGCTGCTGACTCGACGTTACCAGGTACATGGATTCGATCTCGTCGGCTGACGACGGGTTCCACGCGTGGCTCACCTGTCCGGAATACATTGCCTGCAATCGATCCATCGATTGGACATACCGCTACGTCGGTACTGATATTGGTCGACTCCTCGGTTATCGCCACAACTTCAAGATTCTCACCTTCCGGGAATCGAACCGATGCAATCGGGATATCGAGGATGTCTCGTGCGGCGTCGGTCGTGAGCGCGGCGATACTATCCGGGTCGGTCTCACCCATCAACTCGCGAGTCGCGTCATGCAGCCGGCGCAGTCGGCTGTCCGGATGTCGTTCGCTACTTCGAAGCACGCCAATCGTCCCGGCGAATTCACCGTCGTATTCCAGGAGAGCAACATGGTTCTCGAGTTCGAGGCGGTCTCCGTGAGCGGTATTAATCGTGAGATTATAGCTGACCGTGGATTCATCGTCATTTTGGAGCAGTTCTCGAATGACCGCTTGGCCACGCTCGATTTCACTGTGGTCGAGCATGATCGAAACGGGTTCACCGAGGACGTCATCGGCATCATAGCCAGTGATTTCTGCGGCTCGATCATTGAACGTCGTAATACATCCCTCCGCGTCAGTGGTATAGACCGGATCACCCATCGCATCAACGAGCCGATCATATTCGGCCAGTTCACGCTCTCTCCGCCGCCGGTCAGTGATATCCGTTATGAATCCTTCAAGGGCAACGGGTTTATCGTCGTCGTGGGATTCAAAAACTCCACGGCCCTGTTCACGTAACCACCGTACTTCACCCTCGTCATTCGTTATTCGGTACGTGATCTCGAAGGGATCGCGCGTCGTAATCGCCGTTTGGACCGCATTCCACACCGACTCTTGATCGTCTTCATGGATGAGGCCCGCCCACGTTTGGTCGCCGGCGAGAAACGCCCGCGGGGTGTATCCAGTGATTTCAGCGACGTTCCCGCCGATGTATTCCAACGGCCAATCGGGGAGGTTCTGACACCGATAGACGATACCGGGGAGGTTGGACACCAATGTCGAGAGCATCCGTTCACTTTCTTTCAATGCAGCCTCAGTCTCTCGTTCGGTCACGGCCCGCCTAATCCGATTCGCTAAGAGGGTGAACTGATCGCCAGTCGGATCTTTCTGTAGATAGTCGGTGACACCAACACTTATCGCTTCACTCGCGATTTCTTCACTTCCTTTTCCAGTAAAGAGAATGAACGGGAGAACGGGGTCATTTGCCCGAACCTCATCAAGGAATTCTAATCCGTTGAAATCAGGCATGTCATAGTCAGAGACCACACAATCGATTGCATGGTCACCGGACAGTTCCTGGAGGGCTGCGTGGGCACTGTCGACGGTGACGACCTCAAAGCCTTCCTGTTCCAGAAATTGTGTGGATACTTTTCGGAAGGCGTCGTCATCGTCAACGTGCAATACCTGTATCCCCGGCGTCACGACCAGACACTCATGCGCCCCGATGAGTTAAGCATATGGGCCGGGCCACCTCCTCTGGCTCTTGAGAACCCGTTCAGCCCGGAGGTCCAGCGGCCCATCAACCACGGTTTCAATGACGATGTGGACAGCCATGCACGGTACGGTCGGCAGCGACTGGGATATCTGATGGCTGCTCGTGGCATGCCCAATGAAACCCGATTAGCTGCTGAAGAGGGTCGCGGCGCGTGATCCAGTTTCGCTGACACGCCATGCGGCGAGACCAACGAGGAGCACCGTCCCCCAGGCACCCGGTTGGAGGACCGGCGAGAGTGTAATGAGGATTTCGCCGTACGGGAGCCGTGGTGGCAGGACGTTGACAATCCCGTATAATGTATATGAATGGATGGCAGCGAGCCACACGCCAATTACAGGGATGAGTGGTCGGCCAGCCGATCCACGGCGGAGTTCTCCAGCGAGTAACACCACCACGACCGGCAAGAAGAGGGCCAAGTCCTGGGTATATGCCCGGGGTGCAAGGAGCGGAACTGCGGCTACACCGAGTGCAAATGTTTCAACGTCAACCTCTTCCTTCGCGGTGTCGACCGCCACTACGGTGATGAATCCTGCAAGCACGAATTGAAGCCAGATACCCGCGGCACCGAATACATACATCGGCCGGTAATACCCCGGCAACCACAAGGATGGATGCCTAGACTCTCCCCATCCCTTCCCCCACATCAGAACGTCGAGATAGCCGCGATGTGCATCAATCCCAAAGATTGCGACTGACGCGACAAGTAAGACAACCCCGGTCACGATTGCCGCACCGAATCGGCGGCGATCTTGGAGGAGATGGGCGCCAACAGGCGCATAAATGAGTTTCACTGTCCCGCCCACAGCCGTTGCCACACCACTGACAGCATGGAGGTGTGTGGCATGGGCAGTATCCCGTTCCGCGTATATGAGCGTAGCCAACGCGATCGAGAGGATGCCGGCGAGGAATACCGACACTTGTGCAAGGCGGGCTGACAATATCACCGGATAGTATCCGAGTATCGCCCATAGGAGAAGACCCCGTTCGTACCATTCGAGCCTGACGTCATACCCACCGATCATGGCTTGCAGTCCTAGCCATAATAGCCCGATAGAGATGGCATTCCAGACCACACCTGCTGTCCGAAATGACACAGATTCGAATGGCCAGAATAACAACACGTAAATCGGGGGATAGAGGTAGCTGCCGTGAAAGCCGCCATCCTCGTTCCGGATATATAACGGTTCACCGGCCTGCCAATGCCGGACAGCTTGCCGGTATGCGCCCATATCGAAAAAACGGAATCCGCTGGAAATATCGATTGCCTGAAGCCACCAGTGGAACGCGGGATACATGAGAAGGAAAACCAACACGAGGAGGGA
>CAZSSY010000013.1:0-51438 GCA_964609565.1 uncultured Natronomonas sp. | reverse complement strand
TCCGCCCCACGTCGAGGGGACGGCCGACGGCGCGATCCGGTCCATCGCCGGCCAATCATACGAATCCATCGACACGAAATGCAGGTCCGGCTGCAAATCCACGCTATAGTACCACGGCGCAAAATACCGCCGCCACAACGCTTTCCCGTCAATCCCAGCGCCGGGGGTAATATAGCCGTCGTGATTCCCGACGGTCACGTACGTCGGTGCATCCAGTTGGTTCAACACCCGGTAGGCGTCTTCGTACTCTTGGTAATACGCTCCCGATCCGAATGCGAGGTCGCCGATCACCAGGATGATATCGGGGTTTTCCGCGTTCATCTCGGCGTTCGCCCGTTGGAACGCCCCCCACCGGTCCTCACGTGTCCCGGTCCCGACCGTCTCTTGATACCGGAATATGAACGGGTCCGGGTTTTGGTCGTCGATGGATTTCCGCGTCCCGTCTTCGAACGGGCGTGGATCCCCGACATGTGGGTCGCCCAAAATCCCGATTGTTGGCCGATCGGGGAACGGGTCGTGGACACTCACCGCTCGTGGCTGCCCATCTACGTCGCCATCAACCGCGACCACCAGGTCATACAGGTCCTCGGTAAACGACCGATCCAGCGGTGGTATCGAAAACCGTGCGACTTGATATGTCTCGCCGTGCCAGGTACGGCTTGTCTCGTCGGTGACGGCTTGGAGGGTGAGGTCGGTGTGGGGGGTGGCGGCGCCGAACGACGGGACGAGACTGGCCGTTATCTCACCGACTGTGGCCGTGTCGAGTTCGACGCGGAGTGTGTCACCGGGTTCGACGATGGCTGGCACTCCTACGACCGGGTACCGGACCGTATTGATTCGCCGACCCACCTCACCGAAGACGGCCGGTGTAGCTTTGACCGCCTCATCGACTGTCGCACTCACTGGATCCTGGTCGCCATCAGCCCGGACACCGAGAAGGGTCCCGGTCGTGATGCCGCCGCCGACACTCCGCAGCACCGACCGTCGGTCAATATTGAGGCTCTCTCGCTCCGCAGGCATATGTCAACGGGCACGGTATCATATCGGGAAAACCTACTGCAGGCTCACTCCACCCAATTAAAACCACGTCGTCCAGCCCCGCCCATTCCGCGTTCGGGCGTGGGCCCGTCGGCTCCGGCTTCGGGGTGAGCGCGGGAGGTGGTCTAATTTGTGCGAAGCGACGAGGGAGGTGTGTTTTCGGGTGGATTGGGTGTGCGTCGCCGGGTCACCGCTGGTTCGGGAGGAGCATTCTTGGTTCCTGTTGGGGTAGCGGCCACGAAATTTATGTCAATTAGGCTGATAGCTGGCTGTATGCATCGACGTGCCGTGCTTGCTGCCATCCCGACGATCGCATTCGCTGGCTGTACCGATTTCTTCACCGGGGACCAAGTCGAGTTCAGCGCCGACACCGCCGTCGTCGCCGACGACGCCCTCGAGGCAACCGACTACGAACACCAGAACACGACCGAAGACGAGATCCGGCGTGACATTGAGAACGTCGACCGCGAAGTCGTCGTGACCAACGTGATGAGTGAATACAGTCGTTCTCTTGATCTCGTTGTCGCCACGGGTGAACTCGCCCGCTTCACTGTCATGGCTACCCCAGTCGTCGAGGTCGGCCCTGTCGGGCCACTCAATCCGGTCGCTGATATGGACAACGACGAACTTGCCGAACTCGTCCAAGAAGAATACAGCGAGATCAACAACATCGCTCAGATCGACGAACGCCAAGTCCAACTCGCCGGAGAGCAAACGACGGTGGATCGCTTCCGGGCCGACGCCGTCCTCACCGATGGCACCGAGATCGAAGTCCACATCCACATTGCGCAAGCCCGCAGCGAAGAGGACTTCCTCATCACCATCGCCGTCCACCCCAGCGACCTTGATGAACAAGACCGCATCGACCAACTCGTCACCAACATCCAACACCCCGCCTGACACGCCCGCACTGACGGACGAGGATACATACTCAGGTGTGGATAGTCCTTACGTTGATACAGGCGCAAAGCCTTGGTCTTCATGGCGGGGAGGATGTCAAAACGTATCGCAAATCGTCCGTGCCTAAAAAATCGATATTGGTCGCCGGATCGTTGGCTGTGTCTGTCTAGTCGTTCAAGCGTCGGCTATCGGGTTATGATGGAGCGTTTTCTTCAAGTTGGTTGATGAGGTCGTCGGCTGGATTGCCACCGTCGTCACCGCCGCCGTCGTCGGGGGCGTTGTTGTCGACGGTTGCGACGACACAGCTGGCTTCATGGACGGCTGGTGCTGCGTCTTGGGCTTGGTCTTCGTTCGGGTGTATTTCACCGGATATCGGCCCGGTTTCATTTTGGGTGCCGAAGGCTTCATTCGCGATCGTGTTCTCTTGGGCGAGGCCATCTTCGGCACAGGTCCCGTCGTTATTCTCGCCATCGTCACCACCTGGAGCGTTCTCTTGGAGGTCCTCCACGACTTGTTCGACTTGGTCTTGTGGGTTTTCGTCGCCTCCGCCGTCTGAGGCGTTTTCGAGTTCACCAACTATTTGGTCGACTTGGTCTTGCGGGTCGCCGTCTCCGCCGCCGTCGTCGGGGGCGTTGTTGTCTACGGTTGCGACGCCACAGCTAATCTCGTGGGCGACTGGTTCGCCGTCCTGGAATTGTTCTTCGTTGGCGTGGATTTCACTCGAGATGGGGCCCTCTTCGTTTTGGGTGCCGAAGGCTTCATTCGCGATCGTGTTCTCTTGGGCGGCACCGCCAGTCTCACAGGTCCCGACCTCACCGTCGTCGCCGTCGTCGCCGTCGTCGCCGTCATCCCCATCATCATCATCGTCGCCGTCGTCATCATCATCGCATTGGGGTGGTTCGCCTTTTCCGGGGTTGTCGCATTCGGGGTCTTCTGGGTGGTCTGTGTTGTCGGAGTTGTCGTGGTCGCCGTCGAGGGTGGTTATACTGTCTCCGTTTTGGAGTGCGGCACCGGAGAGCCCGGCGAAGGCGACGGTGATGCCAAGGATGGTTATGATAGCGATGGCAACTGTCCCTGTTGGCTTGGTCTTTGACATTCCATGTGAGTCCTCACCACAGTTTGGAAATAACTTGTCGCCGGAATATCATGGCCATTCATTAAGAACCTGATTTGAAAATATATTTTTCTAAATAATTTACGCATCCAAACTCCTAGGTCAATTGATAAGAAACCAGAATACCGTCTAAAACCCCCATATAGCCACTATTTCATGTATAATACTTCTACCATGTATTACACATGTTATTTTAATATAATGGTAACTATCTCCATCTACAGTATTCTATATAATAGTAAATATGTTGGTATGTAAACGAAATAATTTGGTAACATCCTCACCAATACCACGTGAGCGGAACACAACCCCGACCCAATCACAGCACCTCACCCCGCCCACGCCCAGCAATGGACGTTGCTGCATCTCGCTGCAAACACAACACCGATACAACTACCCCACCGTCGACATTCCAACCCCCGGATGGAATCCCCCAACTGTCCAATCGCGGCGTTCGCCTGGCCCCATACCGTCGGCGGAGCATCTCACCACGTCACTACTGAGAACTCATCGCCAGCTGCGTTGCCGGAGAAAAGGTCGCGACGTGGTGTGGTTAGCCGAAGAGTTCGCCAAGGCCTTCGCCGCCGGCGTCCTCATCGCCACCGTCTTCATCTTCCTCATCGCCACCTTCAGCCTCGGCCTCCTCGGCGTCAGCTTCCTCGGCCTCGTCGGCTTCGTCGGCTTCGCCACCGGCTGCCGGCGCACCACTTGCGCCGCCGGTTGGGACCGCGGCACTCGTCTCGATTGCTTCTTCAATATCAACATCCTCAAGGGCAGCAACAAGCGCCTTCACGCGGGATTCCTCCACGTCAACGCCAGCGGCCTCAAGGACGTCTGTCAAGTTATCTTCGTTAATCTCTTCATCAGTCTCGTGCAGGATCAGTGCTGCGTATACGTATTCCATACTTTAATCACCCGAACATATCACCAAGCGCATCGCCACCATCACCATCATCGCTATCTTCGGCTCCTTCACTATCTGCATCGGTATCGGCGTCAGCGTCGGCGTCAGTCTCGGTTTCGGTTTCGTCGGTGTCCGACTCGGCGTCGGAGTCGTCATCAGTCGATTCGTCTTGCTCGTCGACGGTCTCTGTGTCGGCATCGCCAGCAGTCTCGGTGTCCCGTGCGGTCTCTGGGAGGGCGTCTTCGTCGTCGATTGCGGCGGCGAGCGCGCGGCGTTGGGCGTCAGCCGTCGCGACCAGGTCATCCGCTAACGATGGGCTTTCAACGGCCGCTGCGACACCCACGCCGGTGGCATCGCCGGTGGCCATCGCCAGCATGGTGCCGACCGTTGCCGCGGTGGGATACCCTGTCTCAAGCGCCAGTGTCCGTGCGCGAGCGACACCCGTCTCAATATCCGCTTGGTAGGCAGCGATATCGATATCGAGCTCGCTGGGGTCGAACATGACCCCATCCGCGTAGACACCACGGAGGTCTAACCCAACTTCCTTCGGTTCAATCTCGAGTTCACTGAGAACCCCCGCCAAGTCGGCTGTCACCGTCTCTCCCTGGGTGAGCACGGTCGAGTCTTCGACCACGTGGATCGACCCGCCTTCAATCCGGGCGTTCGCGCCGACTTGCTGGAGATCACCGACGAACGGTCCGGGGTCGATTCCGGTGTCGCCGGCCTCAATCACGATATCGTTCGGCGCCGTCTCACCCGCCGCGATTGGCGCCGGTGTCTTTGAGGCCTCCAGCTGTTGGTACAACGTGAACGGATTCTGGTCGGTCCCAATCAATCCGACTTGCCCGGAGACAAACTCCTCGAGGGCTTCGAGGCCCTCGTCGACATCGGTGAGTGCCCGGGCGATAAGCGTGTTCCGCGCGATCCGGAGAGCTGCCGTCCCATGGAGGTCTCGCCGCATGGCTTGGAGTTGACGGCTCGGAATCCCCGTCACGTCCACAATCCCAACGGCGTCATACCGCTCCAGGAAGGCAGTGAGTTCCTCAACTTCCTGTTGTTTCCAGGCGGGGATTTCGTCGGTTTGCCGGTCGTCTGCGGCGTCGGCCGCCTCCGGCTGTTCGGATTCGGCGTTGGCGCTCATGCGGGGACCTCCACGGCCGGCCCCATCGTTGTCTTCACGTAGACCGCGTCGATGTTCTGGGGGCCTTTCTCCAAGTCGGTGTACAGCCGGCGGAGAATGACATCGATGTTGTCCGCGATCTCGCTGGCCGACATATCGTCCGCGCCAACGCGCGTGTGGAACGTCCGCCGGTCACGCGACCGGATCTGGACGGTGTTCCGCAACCGATTGACAACCTCGACGACATCGTCATCCAGCTCCAACGGTGTTGGCATCTTCCC
Organism: uncultured Natronomonas sp.; assembly: GCA_964609565.1. Lineage (GTDB taxonomy): Archaea > Halobacteriota > Halobacteria > Halobacteriales > Haloarculaceae > Natronomonas. The sequence continues at coordinate 46,081 of CAZSSY010000013.1, read as the reverse complement.
TCGCGGCCCGAGAATCGTCCCGAGCGCCCGCCCGATATCCTGCATCATGTTGGCTTCCGCAATGAAGAACTCCGTCTCCTCAGCCAACTCTTTGGCCGCATCGTCATCATCCCCCAACTCCTCGAGTTCGTCGCTATCGAGGACGTCGTCGGCGACGTCGCGGGCTTGCACGGCGGTTTCACCCTCGGCGAACACTACGATTCGGGTGTCTTGCCCCGTGCCGGCGGGGAGCACAATACTCTCATCGACACGGTTGTTCGGGTCGTCTAAATCCAAATCACGTATATTGATCGCGAGGTCGACCGTCTCATGGAAATTCCGCTCGGGGGCCTCGTCGATCGCGCGAGATACTGCGTCCTGTATTGAATCTACCATCGTGTACCTCCGTAGTCGCAGCCACACGGGCTCCTACGGGCTGGGAAACAGGCGATGCCTGCCTCACCTCGAACCTGGACAAAGACGCACTTAAGACCGTCGAACCACTCGCCAACTGAAACCCACTCACGCCACCCCAAGCGATCTCATCCCCCGTGTCCACCCGCCCCCGATCCAGTATCACGCCCCGGTGATGCGAGCAATGGCTATGAGGTCTCGTTCAGTGGATGCCCGTGGATGTCGATACGGTTAGGTTAGGTTAGGTGGATGTGGGTGGGTGGTGTTCGATGAAGCGGTCTTGGAGGTCTGGGGTGGGTCGCATGCAGGTGTCGCGTTGCCCGAACCACTCATACCGATTATTCGCGACGACATCGTACACCCGGTCCCGGACCCCGCGTGGGATGATGACGGCAGGGTAGAGGAGGGCGTATGGGAGGCCGAGGTGTTTGGCGAGGCGGAGTGCAGCCGATGATTTTGTATAGACTTCGTCGTTTTCGACGAGAACCATCGTTTCGAAGGCAGACGATGGGAGGTCGTGCTCGTCGAGGAGGTGTTGGCCGGCATCCGATTGGAGGGAGGCAAACCGGATGACACCGTCTGGATCGTGCTCGATAACCCATTGGACAAGCCCGGTACAGAGGTTACAGACGCCATCGAACAACAACACCGGTGACGGCTGTACACCACGGCTCGCGTTCCGAGACACACCACAAACTACGGCGTGCAACTATTAAGGCCCGACGATACCCCCTCTCCGCCAGCCTCTACACAGCCAAACACCCCGTCGTGCCTTCCGACATTGGGACACGACGTCGGTCCGTACGGACATGACAGCGGTGTCAAACCTCGCCTAGACAACGACCTGCTCTCAGTATCGACGTCGGTGTTCACGATCGTATACCGGAGTGTCGAGCTTCGCGCTTGAGTCAGGTAGAGGTCGGGTAGAGCAGGTTGAGTGGAGTGGGTTAGGCGGGGGTGTCGGCGTCGTTGAAGGTGTCGTCGAAGTCGCCGTCGGCGAGTCGTTGGTTGAAGGTGCGGGCGTCTTCACCCTCGATGGTGACGCCGAGGGAGGCACACGTGCCGGCGACTTCTTTCGCGGCGTTGCGGACGTCGTATGCGAGGAGGTCGGGGAGTTTTTGTTCGGCAACCCGCCGTAGTTGTTCGGCCGATATATCCGCAACGAAGTCTTCTTGGGGCTCGCCCGATCCGGTCTCGAAGCCAACCTCATCCTTGATCAACGCGGCTGTTGGTGGCACGCCGACTTCGATGCTGTAGGAGCCATCGTCGTCGTATTCGACGGTGACGGGGACTTCGGTCCCATCGAATGCCGCCGTCTGCTCGTTGATCTCGTTGACGACTGCCTGGACATCGACGGGGGAGGGCCCGAGTTCCGGGCCAAGCGGCGGCCCCGGATCAGCCTGCCCGCCAGGAACCAACACCTCAATCGTTCCAGCCATATCCAGACCCAACCAGCCGTGACTTTAACACTTATCGATTCACCGCCACACCCACCAACCACTCTACGTCGAGAGCTATTACTAGCAGTTGTGCCTGTCGTATCCTGGTCGGGCCACCTGACCGGGAACGGCGGTGAGGGTTATGGGAGGGAGATGCCGTGGCGGATGAGGAAATCGCTGACGTCTTTGATGACGACGGGGCTCCCGATGATCCGCGTCATCCGGCCTTCGTTGTGGAGCGTCACACGAAATTCGGTCTTGAGATCCCGTCGGAGCCCCTCAAGCGTCTGCTGCGGCAACACAATCTGAGTGCTATCACGATACCGACCAGGTGCGGCCATCACTCCATCCATACTTGTCCCGAGACATATACCTGATGAAACAGAACGCTGCCATCAACCCCCCTCGCATACCAGGCCCCACCATTACACCAATCCTACCCACCCACGACCAATTCAATAAATCAAATACTGCTCAATGACTCGCCGCCGCCCACCCGCCTTCCAGTCAGAGAAACGATCCCACCACCCCCGGATCAAACAGAGTCCTTTGAAGACGTGTCCCTTATTCGACCGGCCACCTGCTTGACTACCCCTATCTTGGGGCGACAAGAGAATTTCGCCGTTCACGGCGGGCGTGGATTGCCGCACGGAGATTTTACGTGTTCTGTGGGCGTACTGGGTGTTGACCGACGCTACACACGCCAGATAACTCCGAGTCAGCAGGGCCGAACCTCGATTCCACTGTTGGATAGGAGTGACGGCGGTGTGGCCCCGCCAGCACCCCGTCGGTGTGCGGACGGACGGTCCCAATCCAGCAAGCTCCGGCTTGTGGGAAGCCCCGTCGTTTACGACAGGGAGGAGGCCACCATCGAACCAACGCCATCCGCAGTCCTACGATATCCCGAGATTCCAAGGACTTCATCTCTGACCACAGCGATTGCCAGTGCAGTGGTTCTAGTTCCGATGGCTGTGAGGAGGCATGAGTTGGTGGATGGCTATGGGAATGGAGCTTCGCTGTATTGGTGTCGGGCCGTGGGTTTGAGGGGGGAGGGGGTGGGTTGTGGGAATCGAACGGCTTTTTCGGCGTGGTTGTGTGGTGTCATATGAATGGGGCTTGAGGAGGAGATCGAGGCGATTGAGGAGGAGATCGCTGAGACACCGTATAACAAGTCCACCGAACAGCATATCGGGCGGCTAAAAGCGAAACTTGCCGCAAAAAAAGAGGAATTAGAAAAACGGGCTGCGGGCAGTGGCGGCGGTGGCGGCTTTGCTGTCGCCCAACACGGTGACGCCACCGTCGCACTTGTCGGGTTTCCCTCCGTTGGAAAATCCACGCTGTTGAATGCGTTGACGAATGCGGATAGCGAGACGGGTGCCTATGAGTTCACGACGTTGGATGTCACCCCCGGGATGCTCGAGTACCGCGGCGCAAACATCCAACTATTAGATATCCCGGGGATGATCGAAGGTGCCGCCCAAGACCGGGGCGGCGGGCAAGCGGTCTTGTCGGTAGTCCGCACCGCAGACCTCGTGTTATTTGTCGTCTCGGCCTTCGAAATTGAACAATACGAACGACTCAGAGACGAGCTGTATGCGAACAACGTTCGGCTGGATACCGAACCGGTCCAAGTCACCATCCGAGAGACCCAACAGGGTGGGTTGTCGGTCACGACAACGGACCGCGTGACCCTTGATAGTGAGACGATCAAGGCGGTGTGTCGGGAGTACGGGTATGTGAATGCGGATGTGACGATTCGGGAGGATCTCACGATCGACCAACTGGTCGATGCACTCCAAGACAACCGCGCGTACGTCCCCTCGGCCGTCGCTGTCAACAAAGTCGACCTCCTCGACCCCGACGCCATCGACCGCGTCCACACCGACTTACGCGCGTACGACGTCGATCCTGACCAGGCGGTGTTCATTAGTGCGACGGAAGCCAAAGGCCTCGACTCACTCAAAGAAACCCTGTGGGCGGACCTCGGCCTCATCCGCATCTACCTTGATCATCCAACCCGCGGCATCGACCGGGACGACCCACTCATCCTCACCGACGACGCCAACACCGTCGATGACGCACTCCGCGAACTCGGGGGGCGATTCGATGACTACTTTCGGTTCGCCCGCGTCACCGGCCCATCCGCCAAACACGACGGCCAACAAGTCGGCCGCGACCACGAACTCCACGACGAAGACATCCTCCGCATCACCACCACAACCTAACCACACCGGTAGCCAGCTAGACACACTTTGGGCTGTGGAGGTGGCTTTTCGTAATCGGCACTCATATCGGGTGGTATGGCGTGGACCCTTGATCACACCATGATGCGGGTCGAAGATTTAGACGAAGCCACAGACTGGTACACCACCCATTTCAGGTATGAGGAACACGGCCGGTGGGAGGCAGACACCTTCACGAACGTCTTCCTGGGCCCGCCAGACCCTCACGCATCGAGCGCCCTCCTTGAGTTAACCTATAATCATGATGACCGCGAGTACGCGATGGGTGATGCTTGGGGCCATATCGCCGTCCGCGTCCGCGATGTCTACGAAGCTTACGAGGCGTTGATGGCTGCTGGGGTTGAAGATTACCGCGATCCAGACGCCTGTGGCGGCTCGTACGCGTTTGTGAGGGATCCGGATGGCCATGAGGTGGAACTCGTCGAACGTGACCATGGCACCCGCTGGTCGCTTGATCACACCATGATCCGCGTCGAAGACGCCGACGAAGCCCTCGGGTTTTGGACCCGTAAGTTCGAATACGACTCCACCCGGCGGTGGGAAGCCGACACCTTCGCCAACTACTTCGTTGAACCCGCCGACGCCAGCGAGGACGCGATGGCGGTCGAACTCACCTACAACTACGACAACCGGACATACGAGATGGGAGACGCCTGGGGGCATCTTGCCGTCCGCACGACCGACCTCCACGAGGCCTGGGAGACACTCATGGATCGGGACGCGACAGACTATCGTGACCCCGAATCATGCGGGAACGCCTACGCCTTCACCAAAGACCACGACGGCCACGAAATCGAAATCGTCACCCGATAAATCTACCCGTCAAATCAATCAGGGGCATGTTCCTGTGAGCTAACGACCTGTGGTACCTGTAATCTGTCTCCCTCCCCCTTGGGAATACAGCTTCAGATGACTTATCGGCCATCGCGAATCAAGCGTCACGCTACGTTCCGTACAAAATAGCGCTATTCTTGTGTTTCTGGAGATGATTCATTGGCTGTGCCGGCTGGTTCTCTCTGGGTTTCATTGATAGTATCAGTGGGCGTGGGTGTGGCGCCATAGCGGTCTCGGAACGCGGGATAGAACTCAACCGTCTCAAGGACATCTTCCATCAAATCGTTCGTGGACAGCTCATTCGCCTGCCACGCTCGCGCCCACTCCGTTTGCACGAGATATGAAACCAGTTCCTCTTGGCCTGCTTCCTCGATATCGGGATCGAGCGCCCACAATTCGGCCGCTTCAACTGTCCACGTGTCTGCAACAACCTCGCCATAAGCCGTGGTGATCGTCTCCATTTCACGGAGAAAAGCTGCTCGATCAGGCTCATGTGACGTATAGTCGATAACCAGTCGTCGGTTGTTTACCTCGACAAACTCAACATCGATATCCTCCGTTTCGAGAGCGTCTTGGTACGCGGTTTCCCAGTCGTTCGGATTGTCACTGGGGGTATCGGTCGGTGTGTCTGTCGGCGTTGTGGTGGAGGGTTGGTTGTCATTGCCGCAGCCAGCAAGTCCGACTGTGAGAACTCCTCCGAGGGTTGCGAGGTAGTGGCGGCGGTGCATAAACGGATTCCAGCGTTGCCGACAAAAATACGTGCTGGTCTCCCCTCGCGAGTAGCGTGTTTGCCGTTCTCTAACACAGGGAGTAGCGAAGGTAATGACACCCAATTTTCAAGATAACAGGTTCTTATCTGTATCGTCTAATCGTTTGGACGGCCGGAATTTTTATAAGTGAATGCTGTCTGTCTGACGGTGTGTCACGATTTGCCAAACGGGCTGTATCGTGTGTTATCGGCCGCGTCACGGGGTGACACGCGTCGTACGCACCCCACAAAGCATTTATAGGGAGCGCCTTATCTCACAATCGTACCCCTACCCATGGTGATAGCACGAAGTCCCTGTGCGGGCCGGATGACGCGCCCCACAGCCGACAACGCGCTACCGCCGATGCAGAAGCAGTACAAAAATGAACTATGACACGATCAAATAATAACAAGCTGCGTGCGGTATTTCTCGCCGCGTTAATGGTCCTGTGGGTCTTCGCAGGCGCCATCGCGCTCGGTGGAAATGCTGCCGCGCTTGATGATACAGGTATTACTTCCAACGGAATGGAAGCAAGTCCTGATGCAGCAGGAGAAACAGCAACATATTCAATTGATTTGGGATTTGCAGGCCAAATTGATACTGACGTAAAAAGTGCTGAAGTTGATTTGACAAACGCCTCCAGTAACGGGGTTGATGCAAGTGATGTCAGTGCTAGTGACATTACAGTGGAATACGTCAATGATTCATCAGGTTCGACATCCACTCTAGATGTCGAGAACGTCAGTGCCAGCAGCGACGAACTTGCATTTGACTTTGAGAGGATTACACCGGCAACAACGGGTAACGATCAACTTAACTTCACGATTGAAGGGATCCAGAACCCAGGCGCTGGTGGATCTGATTATGATATCACAGCAAGACTCTACTCAGGAGCTGAACAATCTGGAGATAGTCAATCCGTAGTTGACCAACTCTCTATAACAGCTCCGACAGGTGGTTCCAACAACCTACCAGACTATGCTGATGATACGTGGGCAACCGGCGAGATTCGATTCGTCGGCCAACAACTCGCGTTATTCACCGATTCATCAGGGAACGGTGACTACCGTATCCACGAAGTCGATTATGATGCAAACCAACAGGTCCGTTCGGGTACCCAATTATCAGTGCGTGATGATGGGACGATCCGAATCCGGACATCAAACCGTGAGGGTGACTACATCATCACAGAAGGCGACGGAAGCGGTAACCGTCAACAGATAACCTCCAACTCTGATGGTGTCCAAAACGGTGTGTCAGAGGACGGTCTTGAAAATGCGAACAGTTCGTCAGTCGTCTCCATCGACGCACAAGACCTTGATGTTGACTTCGTTGACGAAGACGAAGACGAACTTGATGAAGTCCGACAGGACGAAGAATTCAACGTCCTCATCCTCTCGAACCGGAATGACTTCACGCTCGAAGTCACCTCCGACAACTTCGACGAGGACGACCTCCAAGACTTATTCAGCCAAGCCGAAGAACTCGAAAGTAACGATATCGAGCAAGACTCCGACGACAATTCGATCCTGCTCGATGGTATCAGTGCCGACCATACGTTCACGAACCTCAGCTTCGGCGAAGACGGTGCGGACCTTGACGACACTGGAAACTTCACGTTCGACTTCGACGTGGACGATACCTCCGCATCCGATTCAGTCACGATAAGTGTGGATGAAGAAAGTGATGCCGAAGCAACCTTCGATAACGCTGTCTATCCAGGCTATGAGGGAGACGTTGTCTCATTCAGCCTTGAAGTTGATGATGGCGTTGATGAAGTGAACATCACCGTCGGGAATGACGATGATCAGGGCTATGAATCCTACTTCGTAGCTGAACCGAACGACGACAACGAAATCGAGATCGAAATGAACACCTATCTCGCTGGCCAGAGCACCGCAAATGAAGATGAGGTGTTCACTGCTGAGGAAGGTAATATCGATGAATCCTCAGTGACACTCGTCTCCGATACACTACCACGTCATCTCGAAGCTGGTCCATACGACATCTCAGTGAACTCGGTGCCAGCAGATGGTGGCGAACCCGAGGAACTTGACCTGGCATCGCTTGAACTCCAGGAACGCCACACTGGAGATATCACAGTGCACCGTGCACCCTACACAAACAGCCAGTTCAACGATCTCGCTGAGATTGAGGACATCCTCGAACAGTTCGATGAAGGACGTGTGACGGAGACTAACGAAGTCGCGATCAACTCCGAACGAGACAGTCAATCAGCACGTGGCGATATCATCGTCCACGAGGTTGACGTGTCTGGTATCTACGGTGCTGTCGCCGCGAACAACGGCGAACTACCGAATGGTATCGTGTGGGATATTGAGCAAACGAACCCAACATCGAACCGGAATCCGAAATCGCTGAACCTCAGTGAATCCAGCAATATTCACCACGTCTTCGACAACGAGAATCAGACGTACTACTTCATCGCCCAGTCTGATGGCCTTCAGTTCAACCGAACTGCTGGCGGTGCCGTCTCAGGCGCTGAAGTAGATGACGAATTCGAGGCGAAACTCAACGTCACCGGGGACTACCTCAACGACTTCAGTCGTGATGATCTCGAGACCCCCGACGACGACGAGCAAGCGAGCGGTGAATACACGATCGTCGACCGTGAAGTCGAATTCGATACGGTCAACGATCTCATCATCGTTGACTCCGCTCCTGACCAGACAATCTCTGGTGACACCACGGTTGCGCCTGCAACGGAACTCCGACTCCGTGCTCGCGCGTCTGGTGAAGAGCAAGCGTTCCTCAAGACCGCTGAAGTTGAGGTCGAGGACGATGGCTCCTTCGAAGCTGTCTTCGATGGAGACGACTCCTTCGAGGACGTCGAGATTGGTCGGAACTTCACCGTGACTATCCCACAGCAGTCCTTCGAGGACGAGGCTGAAACGGATGGTCAGGTCCAGGAAGGCGAATTCGCACAGATGTCGATCAGTGACGTGACTGCCACTGAAGGCGAGGAAGTCTCGACGATCACTGTCGATAGCGCGTTCCTCCCACGTGGTGGCTACGTCTCGATCCACGATGGCACGGTCCTCGATGGTGCTGACTTCGATAGCATCCGCGGGACGTCCGACTACCTCAGCGAAGGCGAACACGAAAATGTTGAGATCGAGTTGGACGATCCGTACACTGAGGACGGTGACGCCATCGCCATCGCCTATCAAGAAACGAGCGACAACCAGGAGTTCGACTTCGTTGACAGCGAAGGCGAAGACGACACGCCATACGAGGACGCCCAAGGCGATGCGATCTCCGAGGGTGCCTCGGTGACGTTCGAAGCTGAGCCGACACCAACGCCGTCCGACGACGACGGGCCAACGCCGACTGACTCGCCCGAAGACGACGACGGTGAAGATGATCAACTCGGCTTCGGTGCCGTCGTGGCGCTGATCGCGATCCTCGGCGCTGCACTCCTGGCTGCCCGCCGACGCGCACTGAACTAATCGAGAACTAACCGAGGACGCATCCTCGGTCCTGCGGATTCGCGGCCCGATGCCGCACCATTTTTGACGCACCACCCGACCACTAGTCAAAGCGCCAATTTTTGAGTCGACATCATCATTCGCTACTGATTGCCAACGCTCAAGAGCACAGTCGAGGTCAGAAACTCAGCAATTCCTGGCGATGGTTCTTACCGTATGCTACTGTTTTGGCCGAAACCTGTATGAATCTCCTGAATCGATATACTGTTGTGGCAATTACGGAGATAATGCGTCAGTGTGAGTGATATTTCTAGGATTGGTGGAAGGTGGGACGATAAGACATATACGAGTTGTGCCGTAGTAGTGGGTAATGAGCCTGTCAGTGGGCTGGCTGTCTGAAACCTCTGTTCTCCCTGTTACTGATGTCCTCGCATGGATCGTCATCGGGGTGTTTCTTGCGGGTGCGGTGGCCGATTGGCGGGGGTACCGTGAGTGGTCGCGGCGGGTGTGTGCGGGCGCATGGGGGTTGTTTGCGGTATTTTGGTTTTTATTGATTCAGCATTTCGCCTTCGTCCACCGAAGCTACGTTGAGACGGCGTTAGTGTTGATTGCGGTGCCGGCGTGTCTGTATGTGGGGTGGCGGTTGTATCGGGGTCGTGAGTCACTGTTGTTGGTATCGCGTGGGGTGGCGTTGATGGGCGTGATTTATCTGCCGTTTATGATGTCGGCGTGGGCGCAACGGTTCTTGATTGAAGTGGTGGCCCAACAGACGTATTTTGTGATAGACGCACTCGGGTTCTCGCGAATTGAGCTCGTGGAGGGGGAGGGTGAGCTCGGTGGCACGTTGATGAATACGTTTGCGAATGATGTAGCGGAGGTCAGGGATACGCGGGTGGTGTTTGCGTGTACGGGGATTGAGAGTATGGCGATGTTTGGTGGCTTGATTGCCGCCGTTCGGGCCCCTTTACGGCGGAAGACGATCGGGGTTGGGGTTGCTGTTGGGGTGATTTGGGTGTTGAATATTGCGCGGAATGCGTTTATTGCGATGGCGAACGCTGGCCAGTGGTTTGCCGTCACGTGGCTTGAGGGCCCGGTGATGACGGCGTTCGGGCTATCGGATCCGACGCGGGTTTCGTTTTTCGTCGCAGACCGCGTCATCTCTCAAAGTCTTGCCATAGTTGCACTCATCGCGGTTGCATGGCTCGTCACGCGCTGGGTGCCTGAGGTACTCGCCATTGCTGAGGAGCTCTTGTATCTTCTTACCGGCGACGACATCCAGCTCCACACACCCGAGGAAGCGCCTGACACCACCGATCCCACGCCGGCGGGTGACGATTAAACTAGTCCAATCCAATTGACTAGACAGTCACACTTGGCGTCTCTGGCATCGATAGATAACGGGTTCAGTCGGTGTCGGCGACGCAATTTTTCACTGTTCTACCTTGGTTGTGTCTCCCTGTTGCTGATGTATTTTGAGTTGGGTGTGTTAGGTGATGAGGAGGTATGTGAGGGTGTATGTGATGGTGCCGATGGTGAAGGTTGCGAGTGCGGTGAGGCCGCCGCGATTGAGGCTGGCTTTGTCCGGCCAGGTGGGGATGATAATGGTGAGGGCGGTGGTGGTGGCGAGGAGGCTGAGGGTGGTGGTGAATTGGTAGGCTTCGGCGAATGTGGGCGGTGGGATCGCAAGTATCGAGCTGAAGGCGAGAGCGGTGATGCCGATGGCGGCGAGCGGCGAGATGGAGTTTTGAATCTCGATTGTAGTGGGTGTGGTTTGGGTGGTGAGGATGATGCAGGTCCACAGGAGGGCGAGTTCGATGGTGATTGCGGTAAGGAAGTGGACGACTGGGTCTGCGGCCAGGAAGATTTCGCCGATCGGTGGGTCTGTGGAGAGGGGGTAGAGGAGGGGTGGGGGGTTGCCCATCCAGTATTCGCCGAAGGGATGGGTGAGAAGCCCAACAGCCGCCACCCCGGCTGTCTCCCATGGCGTGACAGCGTATTGGAGGCCGAAGTGGGCGAGAAGAAGGGCGCCGGTGAGGAAGACTGTCATCGTGACTCCGGCGGGGGTGCCGCCGGCCTGGAGTTCATGCCAGATGAGGCCACCAGCAATCACAATCGTGGCGGCGTCGCCACCGGCTTTCTGCCAGCCATCATGATGTCGTGTATGGGTGTAGATTGCGATGAGGATGATGGTGATGGTGGCGATGATGAGTGAGTGGGTGGCGGTTCGGTGGACGACCCAGGAGTGTTCCCAGACGTAGACTTGGGTGGGGAAGAGGCTGGTCGGGCGGCTCTGGAGGTAGACGTAGATGGTCCGCCACAGATCCACGTCGGGGAGCGTCCCGTAGCCCGCGGCGACGCCACCGAGGACCGGGAGGTGGCGGTCGTCAATGTTGAGGAAGTGGCCGATGGTGAGGGTGAGGGCGAAGGCGAGGAAGGCGTGCCCGAGATACATGTCGGCTATGGTCCTGTGTGTCGGTTCCAGTAGATGTCGGTTGCGCGGTGCCCGGTGTCATAGGCGTCCGGATCGTTCGACAGCCACGGGAGGCCAACGCTGTGAGCGGTCGTCGTCGCCGTATAATCAACGAACGAGACGGCGAGCGTGAGGTCATCGTTATCCGCGTTGTGTCTGTCGGTGTGTGTGAGGATAGTGGCGAGGGTGGTGTAGGCGTGTTTGTGGCGGGCGTCACGGACGTAGCCGGCAACGATGGGTGTGGTTTGTTGAGGGGCGGGGGTGGCGTGGAAGGCTTCGATGGCGCGGTCGCTGAAATCATAACAGAACAAGCCATTGGTCTCCCCGGCAAGCATCGCTTCGTAGCTCGCTGGTGAGTCAAATGCCGACCGGAGATCGACGTGGTTACGGAGGACGTTAATCTCGATAGCGCCCGCCACGTACCGTGGCCCGTCATAAAACGTGTACTCCCGAAACCCCTCCACGAGCCCGTGGACGAGCGCGCGTGGCTGTGCAGGAGTGACGCCGGTGAACTGTTCGATCGTCGCTGGCTCGACCTGTGTGACGCGGGGGCCGCGGAGAGCGGCGACGGTGTACGGCCGCGGCTGACCCATATTCGCCTGCTGGAAGAATTTCTCCACGGGATAGGCTTCAACCCTGTATTCGCCGCGTTGTATGCGTGGGATATCGTCGATGAGTTCTCGAAGCGCGCCCGGTGGGACTCCGTGGTCGGATTCTGCGGCGGTGATGGTCGCGTGGTCGGCCGACCAGGAGAGATGCCGGTCGTCGTGTAGTGTGAGGCCGTCGATGGAGATGGTGAACTCGCTGTGTGACGTCGAGATGGTCCGCCTGGTTGGGGGGTCGAGTCGCTTGGAGACGAGGCGCTCGAGGTCTTGTTCGTGGAGATTGGTTCCGGTGAGGTTGCCGTAGCCGAGGAGGACGTTGTTGGTGGCGACGCCGCCCGCTGTCGCGGTCGCGAGCCCGCCAGCGAGTGCGAGGAACCGACGGCGATCCATCGCCATACGTACTACCGGGTGTGCGACCATAGTCAAAGCCTTTTCCGACATCAGGCCACCCGGCAACCAGGAGCTCGTCTCAGCATATTGGGGTCGCTTGGTGGGCTGATAAGGTCTTTATGGACGCATACCGAGGGTTTCAGTAATGCTTCCCGGGGACGTCCTGGCGATAACGGATCCATTAGCGTGGCTCCTCGTGGCGTTATTCGGCGGCAGCGCGCTCGCTGAACGCCGCTATCCCGCTGGTGCGCAACGGGTCGCCGGCGCCGCGTGGGGTCTCTTCGGAGTGTTCTGGCTGTTGTTAGTCCCGCATTTCTTCTTCGTGCAAAACAGCATCGTCGAAGCCATCCTCGCGTTCATCGGCGTTCCCGCCTGCCTGTACGCCGGACTCCTCATCGCCCGGGGTCGGGACTCCTTGTTCGTGTTAACACGGGCTGTCGCCGTGATGGGCCTGATCTATCTTCCCGCCGAAACCATCACGGTCGTCAGGCAACTCCTCGTTGAACACGTTGCCAATCAAACCCAGGCCACCATGCAGCTCCTTGGATATACCCCTGAGCGGATCCCGATTCGGAGCGACCGGCCCGCCTACGCCGGGTTCAACGCTGCGTTCTACTTCCCAACTGACGATCCAACGCACGGCGGTATTATCTATAATATTGTGATGGCGTGTACCGCGTTAGGGAGTAAAGCGATCTTTGCCGGCTGTATCGCGGCGGTCCGCGCTCCCTGGCGGCGGAAGCTCCGGGCTCTCGCCATCGCCCTCCCGATCATCTACGTGTTGAACATTATTCGGACCACGTTCATCGGGCTCGCGTTCGGCCGCCAATGGTTCGACGGCTGGTATACCCCGTACCTTCTCCGGGGGTTCGGTGAAACCGACCCGTATATGGCTTCCCACATCGTTGCCGAAGCCGTCATCAGCCAAACCCTCTCGGTAGTCGCCCTCATCGTCATCGCCTGGCTCGTCATCCGCGAAGTCCCCGAACTTCTCGTCATCATCGACGACATCGCCTACATGATCACCGGCACCGAACACAACACCGCCGCCGACCTCAACCTCCCCCACACCCCAGACACCCCATCCGCTGGCGACCCCACCGACACCAGCGAACCCCCGACTGGGACCGACGACTAACCCGAACCACCACACCGTCCCAGGCGAACACGTTCCTATCCAGATAACCGATTGTAGGCCTCGACGTGGCGCTGGCGGGCATCGACTGGCTGCTCGACCAATGGGGTCGTTGTTGCCTCGGAAACAGCACGGGTGGCGTGTGGGATCTAGATGGGGTCGGGGAGGCTGTCTGGTGGGGCGTCGGCGAAGGTCGTAAGTGCTTCATGTTCGACGACGTGGAGGTCGCCTGGGATCACAAGGAGATGCAATGGGTCCCCAAATGTCGTTTCGGCCAGCGATGAGAGGTGGTCGGCGGTGACGACCGGATCGGGACTCCCGGCGCGCGCGACCACAACCCCCACGGTATCAAGTTCGTCGGCGAGGATCCCAGCTGCGCGATCACCCGTCAAATACGACAACCCATCAAGCCCCTCATGCGCCGAATCTAACGAAGATTGGGCCGCGTCGTCCTCTCCAAGTCCGTTCGCTCCTCCATGGGTTGGGGTGGGGGTGAGGTCGAGGTAGATGAGGGTATGGAGGCCCTGTGTTTGGTTGGTGGTGATGGTGTTGAGGACGCTGTCGGGGAGGTTGGTTGGGTGGGTGTCGGGGAAGGGGAGGGTGGTGGCTTTCCCGAATCGGTAGTTTTGGAGGCCGGTGAGCGACGCGGCTGCGGTCTGGGCGGTGGTTCCGTGGATGACGCGGGTGGTGATGCCGCGGGTGGCTGCTTGGAGTCGGAGGGCAACGTGCGTCGTCGAAATCATCGGGTCGCCAGCGGTCACAAACGCCACATCACTCGTGTTGGCCGCCTCAAGGATGTCATCGGGGGTTTGTTCGATTGTGGTGCGGTCCTGGATGTCGATGGTGATGTCGTGGGCGGCTTCGATGGCGGGGATGGTGGTGCCGGCGAGCCGACTCGTATAGAATTCAGCCATCACCTGGTCGGCAGCCTGGAGTGCGTCTCGACCCTCGAGTGTGATTGAGTGCTCGTCGTAGAGCCCGAGACCAACGAAGGTGAGCATACCAGGGATGGCCGCCCTGTACGCAAAAACGCCTCGCCTCCCCGTCGATGACACCCGGGTGGTAACGCAACATGCGCGTACATTTGTGGGTGGATGGGTGAGTTTGATCGCTAGGGTTTACCGTTATGGCTGCTTGAGGGACGGATATGGCTGTGGCGTGTGTTCGGGTGCCGCGCGGTGAGGGGGAGGCAACGCGGCTAGCGCTTGCCGACGCCGGCGTACTCTCGACCGAATATGCCATCGACGTTGATGGCGAGATGATGTACCTCCCGTTAGCGAACGATGCCGACCATGAGACGCTCGCTGAGACCTATGACGTGGTGTCGCGAGATGTCCCGGAGCG
Organism: uncultured Natronomonas sp.; assembly: GCA_964609565.1. GTDB lineage: Archaea > Halobacteriota > Halobacteria > Halobacteriales > Haloarculaceae > Natronomonas. Next base: position 31,030 of record CAZSSY010000013.1, on the reverse strand, counting down.
TGACACCCAAACATTACCACAGGATCTCCTCGGGTTTGAACCGTCATATGAGCGGCTCGGTGAGATCGCGATTATCGATGAAGACGACACAGAGCGGGCCCACGAGATCGCGGAAGCATTGGCGGCGTCGGATCTCCCGATTGCGACCGTGGTGAATCGGGCCTCACCAATCGAGGGTGAGCGGCGTCTCCGCGAGTGGGACGTGTTGGTGGGGGAGTCGACGGAGACCGTCCACCGCGAATACGGGTGTGCATTTGAACTCGATATCGCGCGCGTGTATTTCTCACCGCGGCTGGCGACAGAACGCCGCCGCGTCATCACCCAAGTCCACTCCGATGAGCACGTGTTCGATATGTTCGCCGGTGTCGGGCCGTTTGTCATCCCGGCGGCGGCCCGGGGGGCCGCTGCCGTCGGTGTGGATGTGAATCCCGCGGCTATCGAGTATCTCCGGCAGAATGCTGCCAGCAACGATGTCGCCGACCGCGTCACCGCCATCAACGATGACGTCCGCACCGTCTCTGGATACGAGGGGTGGGCCGACCGGGTGATCATGAACCTCCCCCACAGCGCCGACGACTTCATCGAGACCGCGGTGGCGCTCGCCGGTGATGCCTGCCACCTCCATTATTACGATATCCAACACGAAGACGACCCATTCAGCCCAGGCGAGACCGCGATCCGGACGGCCGCATCCCCGGAGTATAAGGTGGCAATCGAGACACGCCAACACGTCCGGTCGTATGCACCGCACGAAATCAACATCTGTCTCGACGCCCACCTCACCCGCTAACCGTCCACCACCTCCGCCAGTCGTCCTTTCAAGGCGGAGTGCCAGTGTTGTAACTTGTCGTCTTGAGGGCCGTGTGGCGGTGGTGACACGTGCGTGTGGACGGAGGATTGTTGCGGGGTGGGTGTCGTTTGGATGGATTTGCCAAAATCCCTTTTGAGTGGTTTCGGTAACGGCTGGGGTAAGCGAGTCGAGTCGAGCGATCTCGGCCTGACTGCATTGACTCCACTATGACACGAAACTTGACATCCAATCGATGGGCGATCGCGGCCGCATGCCTTGTTGTCGTGAGTTTGGTTGCTGCAGTGGGCCTCGGCAGCGTGACCGCCCAATCGTCGGAGACGTATGGGTTGAATGCAACTGATGGCGCTGGCGGGAATGCCTCGACGCTTCTTGCGGATTTCGACCGGCAACTTCCGGAGGGCGAGGCGAGTGGCAATGATACCTTGGAAGTTGTCGCCGAAGACGACTCACTGCCGAATGTGTCGACGGTCACGCTCTCGCTGCCTGAGGACAGCGACGTGACATTCGATACCAGCCAACCGGCAGACCAGGTCCATGTCGAAGCCTTCGGGGACAACGTGACGGATACCGAAGGCGCCACGGTATCGAGCGTCGACCCCGATGCCGTCGAGATCGCGTTGGATTACAACGGGAGCGCGGATGAGGATGTCCTCTTGCTCCCGATGGATGATGGCTCGTACGACCACGCTCGCGGGGTACGCGCCCAAAATCTCACGTTCAATACATCCAGCCCCGAGACCACCACAGTGACCTGGGCAGTTCGGAATGACCAAACGGCGTACACGCTTCGGGTGGAGCCGTTTGATGCGGCAATGGCGGGGACCGACGAGAACGGTGGACAGGGCGCCCTCGTGACCGCCGGCGCGAACAACCAATCGCTCGTCGGGGTCGACGGCGCGGACACCCTCATCCTCGAAGGCGATGTCGAGGAGTTCCCCGAACGCTTCAGCCTCCAGGTGTCAGCCGCGGAGATCACGCCCGCGTTCGCTGACGCGCTGACGGCTGACGATCTGGCCGCATCGAGCCCCCACGGGACAACCGAAGTTACGAACGTGAATGACTCCGCAATCGTGGTGCGGGTCACCGAGTTCTCCGTCGATGACGAGGACGATGCCCTCGTGAGCGTCCTGGGGAACGACAGCGAGACAAGCGTCGTCGTGGAACTGGCGGGGGTGACATTCGATGTGCCGCCCGACGCAGACGCCGGCGACATCGTCTGGCAGATTCGGGGTGAACAAACCGCCTATTCAGTGACGCCGGAACGGCTTGATGTCGCCATCGAGGACTCCGCGTCGTTCCCGCGTGGGTTGGATAGCCAGCCGCCCGATGGCGTGACAGCAACGATTGATGCCGCCCAGAAAGACACAGCCGGCTTCCATCCCGCTGGAGAGAACATGACACTCACCATCCCCCAAGAGGAACTCCAATTCGATACCTCGAGTGAACTGTCAGGGACGGTATCGACCGGTGGTTTCCTCGGCGTCTCAGACGACGATATCACGGAGTTTTGGATCGAGGAGGACACGGTGACGTTCCAGGTGCCGAGTGATATCCACAACGAGAGCACCATTACGATCGACGGCATCCGGTTTAACACAACCGCGTATAACGCCACTATGGGCGATGAGACGGCGGCGTTCGACAGCGGGCTGTCCGCAACATATCGCCCCATTGACCCACATGCGCCCGTCTCGATCACGACGAGTGATCGGCCGGTGTCGGTGACGGTACCGGCTGTCTCGGTGGGTGATGGATCGCCAGCGCAGCTGTTTGCCGGGATGGACGGCCAAGATGGGGCGGGAGCTGTCACTGTGAACGTGACTGATACCGCCGGTGGCCAGATGGCGCCCGGGTCACAGATCCGGATCCGGCTCACAGGCGATGACACGATTACATTCGATGACCGCCAATCGGATCGGCTCGTCGTTGAAGATACTGGTGCAGACTTCTGGGCGGACATCCACTCGGTCACCCCCCGTGAAATTGTGCTTGAGGCCACGGAGGCACGGAGTACAGAGGGCGACGTGATTCACCTGGTCCACAAGGACGGGGCTGGAATCCGATTTAACGCCTCCGCCGCCGATGGTGGAGATACTGCTCGCTTAGTGACTGAGACGACAGCTGGCGATGCACCCGTCGTACAGGACGCTGGCGTCGCCGCCTCGGTGTTCGAGGGCAACGTGAGTCTCTCCAGTGATGATGGACCAGTGACGGTCCATCGGAATGAGACCGTCGTCGTCACTGCCACCGACACCGACGATGACCCGGTCGCCGGGTATACCGTGACGGCCACCGGCCCGCCGCTTGACTCGACGGTCACCCGAACAACGAATACCTCCGGGATGGCCGCACTCCCGCTTACCGCGGCGACGGCGGGAGCAATCGAGATCGCCGGTGCGACGTCGAACATCCTCACCCTCTCGGCTGAACCAGCCGCCCTCTCCGCTACGCCTGACACCATTGTGGCGAATGAAACCACGCCGGTGACCGTCACTGTCGCTAGCGCAGCCAACGAGCCCCTCGATGACGTCAATGTGGAGGCGACGGGGGCGGGGATTACCGATACCGCTAACCAGACGCGTGACGGGGAGGCAGAGTTCGAGTTCACCCCACAGACAGACGACCCGATCACGATCACGGCGCCAGACCTGTCGGTGAACACGACGGTCGTTGTCGAATCGGCGGAGATGGCCGTCTCTCACGATGAGATCACAGTTGGTGAGGAAACGAACATCACTGTCACGCTCACTCGTGATGGTGACCCGGTTGAAAACGCGACGGTTACGGCCTCCAACGAGACCGATGCACTTGAGACGCCGGTGTCCGGGTCGACCGACCACACAGGTACCACCACCCTGCCGCTTGAGCCCGTCGCTCCCGGCTCCATCCCGCTGGACGCGACGGCTCCCGATGCGTCGTACACGGTGACCGATACGGTGGCAGCGGTCGCAAACATCACCGTCATCGAAACACAGAACCTCACCGCCGGGGAGAACGCGACGGTCCACCTCCAAGTGACTGGTGCCAACGACGACCCGCTTGATAACGTCGCTGTCACGGCGACCGGTACTCCGATTACGGAGACGACGAACGACACGCACGACGGCGAGACGGTGTTCCGGTTTGCGCCACAAGAAGGCGGTGACATCACCTTCCATGCACGTGGTACAACCGCGACCGTCACGGTCGATGGCGCCCACCTCACGGTCTCGGAGACTGAAGTAACGCCGGGAGAGAACACGTCCGTGACCGTCACCCTCACCAATGCGTCCACCACCGAAGGCGTCCCCGTCTCCGCACGCGGACCGCTCACCGCCGAGCCAACTACTGAAACCGACAGTGATGGGACGGCCACTCTCCCTCTTAATGCCACCCAGCCCGGCGCCATTACGATAACCGCGAACGCCAGCAACTACACCGCCAGCGACACCATTGCGGCCGTCGCCGCCATCACCATCGAAGCCCCCGACGACGCCACGATGACCGCTGGCAGCGACGCCTCCGTCACCGTCAACGTCACCGGCGCATACAACCAACCACTCAACGACGTCCCTGTCCGGGCGAGCGGTGACCCTCTGGCGCCCACCTCGACACCAGAAAACGAAACCACCGACGGCCTGGCAACCCTCAGTCTCAACACGACCGAGGCAGGCACCGTCACTCTCGCCGCGCCTGAACAAGGCATCGCGACGCCGCTCGCTGTCGACGCAGACATCGCGGTTGCCCCAAGCGAGATATCGGAAGGTGAGGAAACCGACGTCACCATCACGGTCACCGGTGTTGACAACGAGCCACTCAGCGATGTCGACGTCACGGCCGACGGCACGTTCGACGGCGACAACCACGGCGTGACCGACGAAAACGGCACCACCATCCTCACCATCGAACCAACCGATGACGACACCATCACCATCACGGCCCTTGGCGTCTCCGAACCGCTCGCCGTCGCCGCAGAAGATGACTCCAGCGGAAATAATGGCAACAGCGGGAACGGCGGGAATGGCGGCAGCGGTGGCGCAGGTGGTGGCGGTGGCGCAGGTGGTGCTGCCAGTAGTGGTGGTCCGTCGGCGAATATCACCGTGGCCAACGCCACCTTATCGACGACTGAAGCCATCGTCGGGGAGTCGATTAACGTGACAATAGTGCTCGAGAATACGGGCGATGCCGATGGAAGCCATGAGGTCCGAGTCGGGACGAATACGATCTCACTGGCCAACCAGACCGTGAACGTTCCGGAGGACGAGACGAGGACCGTCACCCAGTCGGTCTTCTTCGAATCTATCGGCGAACGCACCATTGTCGCCGACGATACCGAGGTTGGTATTGTCACTGTGGCGGCACCGCCAGCTGGCCTCATCGCGTTTGATGCCAGCCCGATCACAGACACCGCCCCCAACGAATCAGGGACACGCGTCCCATTCGACGACATCATCGTCGACGCGATCACGTTCGACAATGCCTCAACGGGCAACGGCACCGCCACAATCGCGGTGCTTGAAACCCGACCAACAGACCTCGAGCCAGCGCCCGGCGAGCGCCTCGCCATCCTCGACATCACTGTCCCCGATGCACTCACCGACGAGACAGCCACGATCACGTTTACCGTCGACAGCGATGCCATCGAAGACCCGGCAGCGGTACACCTCGCCCGCTACACCGATGAATGGACATCTATCCAGCCCGACCTCCGCGAGACCACCGACGGCGAACACATCTACGTAGCGGAAACACCTGGGTTCTCGTATTTCGCCATCACAGACCAGTCACCAGCCGAGGAGACAACACCGACAACAACACCCGGCGACGATGACACAGATGGCGATAATGAACCGACCGAGGAAGCCGGCTTCCTCGAATCCTTCTGGCTGCTATTCGTCGGCATCATCACCCTCGCCGTCTCACTCGTCCTCGGGTTCGTCGGCTTCCGGATGTACCGCGACCAAACACTCTAACCCAGCCAATCCACCCACACCCCAAAACCACCCACTTGACGGGCTCGGTTGCGCTAGTTTGCTGCCGACGTCGGCCGTCCGAGACGTGCGGTGTTCGCAATTCTTATTGCCATTATCGTCTCACATTCACGTGCCCAGAGCACACGTGATGTGCCGGTGTAGCTCAGACTGGCAGAGCGAATCCTTCGTAAGGATTAGGTCGAGGGTTCAAATCCCTCCACCGGCTTACATCATTTTGTTTACAATCCCACTACTTAAAGCAGTATAGTGTTTACACCGGTTCTTATCTGAAGTATGATACTTTTTCCGGAGGTGTTCGGGGTGAACGTCCCGACCCATCCCCTACTCGAAGGGCTGCTGGAACGGCCCACAGACCGCACAGGCGGCTGTCAAAGCCCCGGGGTCCACATACCCCCTGGAAAGCACCGTGGCGTAACAGGCAGCGTGAAGCCGATACGACTGAACTGTACGAATACGTCTGGAACGCACCGGAAGGGACACCGTTGGTGAAGATCGTTCGGGATGTGTTCGAAGGTGGATCCCCGGATTACGAGAAAACAGATTACCAACTGGCCCGCCGGTTCTTCGAACGCCACGGAATGTTCCTAATCGCCAAACGTGGCGGGGATCTGTGGGTGGAACCGACACCCGACGTGTTTCACTTGAACCGCTGTAAGCATCCGTCAAAAAACGGGGATGGCAGCGGGATCGGGCTGTCAGCGGACGAAACCAAGGGTGAATACGCAAAGGATCGGGCTGAAGCCTACCTGTGGAAGCATACCCAGATCGATGCAGATTCCATCCGGCCTGATCTACTCGGTCAACTGGCCACCGAACTGGATAGCATAGCCGACAGGTGGAATCTGTTCGAACGGGTACGGGGATCTGGCCCGGAATACCTGGCTGTTCCCTACACTACCCGGTTCAATTCCCTGGGGAAAGCAACCGATGTTCGGGACGGCTTCGCGGCAGCCCAGGATCGGGCAGCAGCGAAACAAGACAGTGCAGCCTGGTTTCGGTTACGACCGATCCGAAGCTGCATGATTCAGCCCTGGATGCAGTGAACACCCTGCTCGAAACGAAAACCGCTTCATGTCGTGGCTGGATTACGAACCGAAGGGTGATGTACCGGAACGTCCAGGTTTCCGACCGGACAACCTGTATGTGCTGGAATGGACAGATAGCGAGCTTCCCCACCTGCATATCCTGCTGTTCGGGATGAACTGGGTAGCATCCCAGGAAGCCCTGTCGAACTACTGGAGACAGAAGCAAGGGAAGATCGTAGATGTACGTCCGGTTCGGAAGTGAAACGATCAGTGGATGATTCGAGACAGTGGCAGCCAGATGTCTGCCCGTCAGTACCTGAGTGAATCGATGCAGTGGCTGTGTGATCTTGCTTCAATGGATCCAGGGGATGTCAGGATGCAGCCGAACAGATCCGGCACGGTGATCTGTGGAAGCTGGCCCTATACTGGGTGTCGGGGAAGCAGTTCTGGGACGGAACACCCGAGCTGAAGGACCCGAGACAGGGGAAACCGACCTTCTAGACATCACCTGCTACCGATTTGTGGGGACAGCCGAATACAACCATATCCTGGTTTACGTTCAAAATCGGGCCAGGTTCTGCACTGGAAAACAGGGGCTTCCCCCGCCGGATTCAGCCGGATTCAGGCAAGGAACGGCAGCCGGGTAGCTATGCGTATCGGCGTTTCCCTGGCTTCACTCGGCTTCAGCGGTGGTTTAGAAGTATACAGAAACGAAACACGAACTAACTGAACGATGAACGGGAACAATCCAGATGCAGCCCGATGTGGCTGGGAAGATACGACCACAGGTGAACCGTGCCAGCGAACAGTATCAGATGCAGATTCCTACTGCTACCTTCACGGCCCGGACGGGGACGTTCCGGACGGGCATGGTGCCCCTGAGGGGAACAGTGGCGGGAAGCCAGGAAGATCCGGGCCACCGGGTAACTCGAATGTGAAGGGAATCCTGGGAACCCGAATGTAGCCCCACCAGAGGGAAACACGAATGCGTACAAATACGGGCTGCACATGACGGCCGAACGGCTGCTGGAAGTGATGGATGAACGGCAGCAGGAAGCGGTGAAGGGAACTTATCTCGAATACCGGGCCAAACTGCAGGAACGACCGACAGGCCCTGAAGCTGGCTATGCTGGATGTGATGGAAACCGATCTGATGCAGAAACTGCTGGAATCGGATCAGGAAACGACTATCTACACCGATGAAGGCCAGCCGGTGCAGGCGTTCGCTGATAAAATGGTGGATGTACTGCACGGGTATCGGCGTGAAATTCGGCTGGGGTTGCACTACGAGGGGAATTCAGCACAGCAGGCGTCTGAGGAATCTACTGGCCACGACAATCTGGAAGTGCTATACCAGGATTCAACTCAATGATAATATATTATATACTTTATTTTAAATATCCAAGGGCTTCTAATTGTTCCTTAGATGGTTCTGATATGCGATACTCTGCATCTGACTTTTTAAAATTCTCAACTATATGTGATTGGCAATTGCTTATCGAAGGTTCGTTATATAACAATTTCTTTTTTCCATACTGTTCCCCCATCGTTTTGATTGCCCGAAACGAAAGATTATGTCGAGTAGCAGTAGCAGTTGAACCAGTCAAAATGTTCGATCTTATTGCGAAGATTATCCTTTCATGTCGGCTGAATAGATGCTTCACAACCCCCCCGTTACTGTCCCAGGCCGAACTTGCACCATATTGGAAGCGGCCAATCGATTTCCAACACTCCGAACGTGCGATTCGACTATCAGGAGGAGCGTGATTCCAAAAGTCAATACCCGTCATATGATTTGGGGGTTCAATACCATTGAGTCCGAATATTGTAGGGGCCAAATCAATACCCGATAAATGCCAATTTAATGTTTTATCCTCGGGTAATCCAGCACCGATAGCCACCAAAGGAACCCGAACTAGCTCGGGAACCATTGGTGAACCATGCGCAAATACACCCCCCCGATTTTGTTCGCCTAACAATTCCCCATGATCAGATACTACAAGAACAAGTGTCTTATCTAATAAACCCTGATCCTCAATATTATTAATACATTCAATTACTCTCTCAGCAGCTGATTCAGCACCAGATTTGTACAATTTGCGGATTTTATTTATGTTATTTGCGTATTGGTTAAAGAACTCTGAAGAACTTGGTCGACGTTCCATTTTAAAATGGTCGTATGGATCGTGAGCACCCGTATCGTGTTTAATAATCGTAAAAGGGGGGTCTACTTCCTTGAATTCTTGATGTTTAGTTGTACGAAGTGATCGCATTGGTGGTTTTTCTTCCGGTTTATCTACATGACGCCAGATATTTGACAAATCCATCTTTGCAATATTGTTTTTTAACAATAGTGGTTCAGTAGATAGAACATCTCCAAAGTTCCAAACATGATGATCTGATGGATATATGCCAGTAAGTAGTGACGGTATACTCGATGCAGTCTGGGTACTGGGTGATGTCATTAGTGTTGTTACCCCTTTTTTTCCCAATCTATTCGGAAATGAATCATATCGAAGACTATCGATTATATAGACAAGGATATTCTCAATTTCATCTGTATCTGATAACTCGCTTAGTCCTGGCATATTATGAACTTATTTTGGCGAAATGAATCTGTTTGCATTCTCTTGAATTCCATCCTCAACGTTCTTTACATGAGCGATGATTATTTATCATTCTCCCAGAAATCTATTTCATTTAATCTTTCTCGTGATCTATATGATATGATATTAGTTGATCCGTCGTATTCATTTACGAAGGTGTCCTCAGACATTATTCCATAAAGAGCAAAGGGGTGGTTTCGATATTCCTTTTTAAGATCCTGTTTGCCTCTATTTTCATAAATATATTTATTATAGAGGGGTTGTACAATAGGCCCGATCCGAGAATCTTTAACAAATTTCTTTGCTTTCTCGGATATTGATTTTGGTGTTTTGTCAGTATCATCTACTCGGTGTTTTTCATTAGATACCTCCCTATAGAAATTGAGGGTATATGATTTATATAATTCTCTTCTAAATCGTTTCGAAAGGGAAACATTTAGCCAAAATCTGACTAGATCAATATCACAATATGGAAGCCACCAATCAAGCTCCCAAAAATCAAACACTCTCACCCTGTTGATAATCAATCTGGCCTGTCTTGATTTCCAATTCCATCGTTCTGCTGCTTCAATATACTCATCCTTATTTTTACAGTCTTTTACCTCACTAACGTTAATTATCCGTTCACATATCTCGTCTTTATGGTCTTCCTCCTTTATTTCGTTTTTACTGTAAAATTGGTCTAATATTTAATCAACTACATTTTCTTGAGAAATCATTCGTTGTTCATAGAGAATTCGTGGTACCCATCCTCCAAAGATCATATTTGCGAAAATTCCAGGCATTAAAACAGCGTCGTCAGAAAGAATATTTCTCTCTCTTAGTTCGTAAATTGCACCCCAGGACTCTAGAGAGGCGATATTATTCTCATCTAAATATTCAAAATATTCTTTCCTCTCTTTGGATTGATACCACTGTTTCCATTTTTCCGATGAGTATTCCACAAACTCCCAATTAACATCCAGCGATTCTGCAATTTGTTTTGCTACTTGTGCATCATCACTAGTTGGCTTTCCGTAAGTTAATGCATTCAAATCAGGATAGTCAAGTTCAGCAAGGTGAGACAGTAAAAGTCGAGAATCGAGTCCTCCGCTTAAGAGCACCCAAATAGGCCTGCCATCAGCGTACTCAGCAGCCCGGGCCAAGGACTGTCGAAATATTTCGTCGATGTCAGATTCATTTATGTCCTTAATGTCGTTTTTGTAACTATAATCAAAATATTTTTCACTCTTTTTTTGTCCATTATTTATTGTTACTACCGTTGCAGGGGGCACCCGCCTAATCTCGTTATAAATTGTACGTGGCCCTGTAATATAGCCGGATGAACGGAATTCTTGGATAGATGTATAGTTCTGAGTCAAACTATAGTGTGAATCCTGTTTCAATTGCTCCTTAATCCATTCCCATTCTGTACTCACAAAGATCTCGCCCTTCATATTTGCATACCATACCGGTTCACTTTCGACTATATCCGTAGCAATAATCAATTCGTCACCATTATTGTATATAATATTATAGAAACCATGTGTATTTGTTAGAAATTTGGTTATTTCTTTAGGCTTCTCTGGGAAATTTATATTAGCTAGAACCTTTCCTGTCAAATTAATATTAGAGTTTACTTGTTTTGATTTTGGCAAATAGGCTTCAACTTGCATATTTTGGTAAAAAGGTTCGGATATATATTAGTTTTCTTTTACTTTGGTAGACGCTTTTAGGAAGCACGTTGCTTTTGAGTCAGAGGGCGGCTCGGACAATCTCTTCAAGGACTACTCAACCAGGTTTGCGTTAGATTCGACGGCGAAGTTGGTTATATCGTATAACAATACTTCAAATTAATCTTAATCAGATGGAATTTTGTTCCGATAAAAATCGTTGTCATGAAGTTTTGGATTGAAAACCTGCTTACACTATTGTACTCTGTGCGATAAATCTTATAGCAAGCCAAACGCGGTCAGTATGAAGTTTGACCAACCGCTACTGCACTCCCACGAAAACCAGCCGGTATGATTATTTATGTCACCTGTGGCCGCTGTACCTGCCATGTCCAAATCGAACACCTCAGTTCCGCTATCGAAGGAAACGAGAAAAAACGTGCTTCGACCGCTGAAGCGTGGCGGTGAATCGTATGATGAACTGTTCCAAAAAATGGCAGTACAGTACAAACCCGAAGCTGTCGGGGTGAACACCTAAGCAGAGTTCCACCACCGGAAACCCGGATTTTGGAATCCAGCTAACCAATAACTTTTGATTTTTCCCGATACAGTTCACGAAGATGTGGTTTCACCAGCTTCAGCGGTGGTTTAGAAGTGTGTGGAAACGAAACACGAACTAAGGAACAGATGGCCACCACGGAAACGAATCCAGCCATATGCGGCTGGCAAAATACGACCACAGGGGAACCGTGCCAGAATCCGGTATCTGGTCCGGATGATCACTGTTACCTGCACGGGCCGCACGGGGACGTTCCCGACGGCCACGGTGCGCCAGAGGGGAATCCCGGCGGGAAGCCAGGCAGATCTGGCCCGCAGGGAAATTCGAATGCCGAAGGGAACCCGGATGCACCCCCGCCGGACGAGAATACGAATGCGATGACCCACGGACTGCACATGACGGCGGAACGCCTGCTAGAAGTGATGAATGATCAGCAGCGAGAAGCGGTGAAGGGGAAGTTTCTGGAATATCGGAAGAAGCGCATGAACGACAGCCAGGCCCTAAAGCTGGCCGTCCTATACGTGATGGAAACGGATCTGATGCGGAAGCTGATCGATGGGGATCAGCAAACCACCATCTATACCGATGAAGGCCAGCCGGTGCAGGCGTTCGCTGATAAGATGGTGAAGGCGTTTCAGGGCTATCAGCGTGAAATCCGGCTGGGGCTGCACTATGAAGGCAATTCAGCACAGCACACTGGCGGTTGAACCACCGGCCACGATAACCTGGATGTGCTGATACAGGACGGGAATGTAAATTGGGACTAGATCTGGATCAGGAATTGTTCGGTGGGGATACCCCAGCCATTTCCCGTCACTGTTCGTTTTCATGTCGGAACCCGTCCACAGCAGCGAACCAGTTTCCGATTCGTTCGGCCACTTCTTCCCCACGGTCGACCACCACTTCCCCCAGTGTGATTTGCCTGGCTTCGATTTTCGATGCACCCAGATTCAGACATTCGATGTATCGGGATTCGAACTGGCTGGCGGTTTCGTCCCCATCGGTTTCAGCCAGCATATCACGGTTGCTGGTAGCGGCTCTATGATCATCCTGGACATCTTTGATTCCCATGCTTCAGGGTTTGTTCGGTTGGTTCTTTGATGTTCGGGAACGGGGGATGCAGCCAGATGCAGGCTGTCATTCACGCACCCGGAAATCAGCGGGATGACCGCTTATGGAAGGTACACCCTTCACACCATCTATGCCCAATTCCACCGACAGTGCCGGGCTGATGCATGAACTTGATCCAGATGCGGCCTTGGATCAACTGATCTTCCCGCCGACAAAGACGGTAAACAGCTATCTGTGAAAGGCATACACATCCAGCACATACGATTTCCTTCGGTCGAATCCTGGGGAATCGTGTTCCATCGGTGGGCTTCGACCCCACATCATCGATGGCACAAAGATCGATGGGAAGCGTACCCCGATGCGTACCGGGGAATGGTACCGGGAAATGGTAGCCCCACATCTGCACTGGCTGCCGGGTGTCATTCGGGAATCGGGTGGTTCGACCTGGCGCTTCGATCCGGCTGCCCTGGAACGCCCTACTGGTCCCGATGATCCCGCTGATCCCCCGGATGATCAGGTGAAAGCCCGGATCCGGCAGGCTGATCTGCCCGGGGAAAACACCCGGGAATCGATCAAACACTTCTGCATGGTGCGGGACATCTATTTCAACCTTCAGGAACGCGGGACGGCCACCCGGGATGAACTGTGGCAGCGGTTCGAATCGAACACCAACCAAGCCCCTGAAGATAACAAATACACATCTGGCCGGGGTTGGTGGGCAGCGGTCGGCAGGCACAGCCTGGAAGATCTGCCGGGGATCAATCCTCCGATCATACCTGCCGGTGAATGGCGCTACATCGGGGTGCAGCAGCCATGAACGATGATCGGCCCTGTGGGGTGAAATGCGAGCTGAACGTGCAGAAGATCGGGCTGAATCGGTACTGACGGCCCGGGAACTGCATGAAGCTGATGCAGAAGGTCGGTCGGCCCGTGGGGTTCCTTTTGGACGAATACGGGCTGGATGCGATGGATTACGATACGGAAGATGAACTTCAGGTAGCGGTTCGGGCAGCCGATGCTGGCCCGGGACGTGAATCTGGTCAGATCGAAGCTGAAGATGTGCTGTCGGACCGGGTTCTTCAGGAAGCGGAAGATCGGGGACAGTCACACCGCCAGTACCTGAAAGCGGAATATAGCGTGAAGCCATCCCGATATGACAGCCGCCAGGAAGTGGTGGCAGCGATGAACGGGAACGATTCGTAGGCTGTAGAAGGGGAAAACGGATCCCCCAGCCCATGACAGACAGTGACAGATCAGGGTACCCTGCTGGCCTCAGGTTATGCCAGCGGGCGAGTTGAACAGTGGTTAGAACGGGTAAATACCACCGAAATCGTAACCCCACCCGAAACCAGCGTGATGTTCATTAAAGTGCTAATGCCCCTCACTGCCTCTATGTCCAAATCGGACACGATAATTTCCGTGTCGAAGGAAACCCGGGAATTGATCCAGTCTCTGAAGCGTGGCGGTGAACACTACGATTATCTGCTAAGGAAGATGGCAGATCAGTACGAACGGGAACCTGGGAGGTGAACGCCTAAGTAGGATTCGGCCACCGGGGAACCATTTGGCCCTGGATCCACCCGGTGGCTGGATCATCACCGTTCCACCATAGGGACAGGTTCTGATCCATGTCTAACTTCACATCCACGGATAATAAATCCACGACCGATTGCACCGATTTCGTTAGTGACAACCGGGAACTTCTGGCCCGGGGTAACACCGACGCACAGGGGTACGCCCTGGCACTGATACAGAAGGGTAGCAGCGTCGGTGATATAGATCAGATACAGAATCTTCTGAAAGAACTGAAGGCAGAAAAGTGGGAATGACCCTACCCGTTCGACAGGGCTTTCACGAATTCTTGGGCTTCGACGTGCAGTTCGGGGTTTTCCCCGGCTATCTTCAGGGCAGCCCAACGCACCTGCTGCTTTTCTTCCTGCTGTTCCCGAAGTGTTTCCGTATCCAGATCCAGGGCCTGCCCACAGAATACACAATCGTCCCGATCCCGGGGTGTTTTCTTCCCGCTTCTGGGACATTCGACCGGGGCGTGACTTTTGGGTTCGGACGTTTCCACTTCCTTCCCCATCTTCCGGGCATACTACTGATCGGCTTCATCACCGAACCTGGCGATGTATCGGCTGACAATCGGGCTTCCCGGTTTCCGTCCCTGTCGTTCTTCGATCAGTGTCTGTGGAACGTCCCGGTGTCGGGCCAGCCAATACAGGTTCGATTTCCGGAAGTTAGTGGGTGTGACGGGTTTCGTCACATCGGCCCGCTCAGCGGTTTCCCGAAGGAACTGGTAGAACCGCTGCCGGGACATGGATTCAGGCTTATTCAGCTTCGACCACAGGGGCGCATCCGGGTTATCCGGGGCTGAATGGCCGTTCGATCCCCGGTGAAGCCACTGCTGAAGGTTCGTGATAGCGAAATCGGTGGTAAGCAGCACCGACCGCTGCCCCGTCTTTCCATCCACCCTGATGTGAATCCCGTGATCAGCGTCAGAAACGTCCCCCACCGTCAGATCGAGCAGTTCCCCGCCACGCAATCCAGCTTCATACTGCACCCCGATGAAGGCTGCATCCCGGGGATTCCGGGTGGCTTCGATCATCGGCTTCACATCATCCTCCAGATCCAGCATATCGGCAGGATCGGGGGCGGGATCGTAGTTCTGGGGTGTTTCGCTGCTTACTCAGGAAACGGATTTCGGGATTCCATCATCATCATCTGTCGCGACTTCATCCCCGTCAGTGACTCGCTTCGAAAAGATCCGAAGGACCACCCGGTAATCCCGGTTCGTTTCCTCGTTATCGTATTCGCTGTGGATCCAGCGAACGATGTTTTCAGCCGCTTCCTTCTGTTCCAGGGCATCGGCCAGCCCGCCGGGATGTTCGGCCATACGGGTGCAGTGGCGAAGCAGCTTCAGGTGACGGTGCCAGCCGTACTTTTCCCGCATCAGCTTCAGTTAATTACTGAAATCGATCAGTACCTGTGCGTCTGCTTCGGAAACGTCCCGCTCACCGTTCTGGATTCGTTCCCGAAGGGTTTCCACATGTTTCTGCTGTGGATCCAGGGCCATGCTTCTAATACTATTTATGGTGAGATTGTAAAGCTATAGTTGACAGCCCTCCGCCGGCTTCGAATAATAGGTTTAAATCCCAAAAATTCTGCGGGGACGATACGCCTTCTAGCCTGGGAATCTACGGGCTGTTGTCACAGGTATTACTTGTTCTTGCGATGTGATTACTCAACGGTTTAAGTGGCCTCCGGGAAGACACAGTAAATGGTATCGTATCTCGGTTAAAAGACGGGCGTCTGATGCACCGTCTCACCAATGACTGGTTGGATTTCGGGCTGACACTGGATGCGTATTTCACGAGTATCTCTCCAGACGACATATACTGATGGACGCTGATGAAGAACTTGCGCGTGATATCGGGCCGCTTGCGGCGTTAGCGATCGGTATCGGGACCATGATCGGCGCGGGGATCTTTGTCCTGCCCGGACAGGCTGCGGCGGCGGCCGGGCCGGCTGTGGCGCTGTCATTTGTCATCGGTGGCGTTATCTCGTTGTTCACGGCGATGTCCGCCAGCGAACTCGGGACAGCAATGCCGAAAGCCGGCGGGAGTTACTATTACGTTAACCATGCCCTCGGTCCACTCTTCGGGTCGATAGCCGGGTGGGGCAACTGGATTGGTCTCGCCTTCGCGAGCGCATTCTACATGCTTGGATTTGGTGAATACCTCGTCACGTTTCTCGCGTTGCCCAGTGTCTCCGTCCCGCTGGGTCCACTTGGCACGTTTGGCCTTACGTCCTTCCAGGTCGGGGCGTTGATTGCGGGAACGGCGTTCATCTTCATCAATTATATCGGAGCAAAAGAGACCGGTGGGTTTCAACTGGTCATTGTCATCTTACTCGTCGGGATCCTCACCGTCTTCTCCCTCTTGGGTCTGCTACAAACGGATCTCTCGACGTTACGACCGGTGTTCCCGAGTGAAACCGGTGGGACGAGCGCTGTCTTGCCGGCCACTGGGCTTGTGTTCGTCTCGTTCCTCGGGTTTGCCAAGATCACGACGGTGGCCGAAGAGATGAAAAACCCCGGGCGGAATCTCCCGTTAGCAATCATCGGAAGTGTCGTCATTGTCACGGCCATGTATGCGGTGTTGATGGTCGTGATGATGGGCGTCGTCAACTGGCGGCAACTTGGCCCGGAATTCACCCGGACGCCGGTACTAGATGTGGCTGACATCGCGTTTGGAACGTTTGGTATCGCGGCTGTAGGGGTCGGGCTGTTGACGTTCGCCGGGCTGCTTGCGACCGCCTCCAGTGCGAATGCCTCAATCCTGGCGTCCTCGCGCATCAACTTCGCGATGGGTCGGGACAAGCTCATCACCCCGGCGCTCAATAAAGTCCATCACCGCTTTGCGACCCCGTATCGATCGATCTTCGTCACCGGTGGACTCATCCTTTTGTTCATTGTGATCGGTGACGTGCGGACTCTCGCCAAAGCCGGGAGTGTCCTTCATCTCGTCGTCTACGGGCTCCTCAACATCGCTCTCATCGTGATGCGGCAAGCCGATGTCGAAGCGTATCAACCGGAGTACACCGTCCCGCTGTACCCGATTGTTCCCCTCCTCGGGGCTGTTACTTCGTTCGGCTTGATCGCGTTCATGGACCCGGTCGAAATCGGTCTCTCGTTGGTCTTCATCATTGGTGGCATCATCTGGTTTCTCGTCTATGCTCGCGGGAAAACTGATAAGGCTGGCATCCTGTCAATGTATATCCTGGAGCGTCGGGAAGCCGTGCCAGATGTCGTCGCATCCACTGCCGAAGCCATCCATCCGGACGGGGGAACCTATCGGGTCCTTGTGCCCTTGGCCAACCCGGAACACGAACACGACCTCATCACCCTCGCCAGTGTGATCGCCAAGCAACGCGGCGGCACGGTCGACGCCGTCCACATCGTGACCGTCCCCGACCAGACGACGCTCGAATACGCTGCCGAGCACTTCACCGACGACCGACACGAATCACGACAACTACTCGAGGCGGCCGTTGAGGATGCTGAATCGTTCGGCGTGCCCGTCGAGACCACCACGATCTTCTCTCATCGCTCGTTTGAGGAGATCTTCGATGCCGCCCGCACTCATGATGCTGATCTCGTCGTCATGGGCTGGGGCGCCAATTCGCACGGCTCGCCCGGCCGCGTCGAAAGCGCAAGTGACGAACTCGTTATGGATCTTCCGTGTGATTTCCTCGTCCTCAAAGACCGTGGATTCAATCCAGATCGCATCCTCGTCCCGACGGCCGGCGGTCCTGATTCGGAGCTCGCAGCGGAAATCGCTCACCTCCTCCGGCAAGAATTTGACTCCGAGATCACCCTCTTGCATGTCAACGACGACGAGGGAGCGGGTGAAGCATTCCTGAGGAAGTGGGCCGACGACCACGGATTGGCCGATGCCGAGTTGCGCGTCCAAACCGGCGATATAGAATCAGCAATTGCTGAGGAAGCGGCCGAGGCAACGATGATGATCGGGGGTGCGAGCGAACGCGGCCTGCTCCGACGACTCCTTCGTGGCTCCCCGATCATCAACCTCGTCGACGACGTCCCATGTTCAGTCTTACTCGCTGAACGCGCCCATGACCGAAGCCTCCTCGATAGACTCCTCGGGTGATAACACACCCGTTATCACCCGAGCGTGACACATTTTCTCCAGCGGTACCAAAACTCGATTCTCACCTGTTCGAAATTGTGAGTTCCTTTCACTGATACGCGGGTCTTCCACTTGGGTTTTGGTCGTGTGGGCTGGGGGAATGGTGTCCGGTTGGGTGGTTTCAGGAAGCGGCGTGGGATAGTGGGTGGTGTTCTTTCAGTGTTCGTTTTGACCGGGAAAACAGTGCTCTGTGTTTTATTTCGGTGGTACGGACAATCCAGGAAGTGGTGGGTACCGGTGGCAGCCGGCTGCTCGCTGACTGGGAGTCTCCAAGGATGACACAGAACCAGACAAAACGACTGGTTGTCTTTATCACGGGTATAGTTGCGGTCACTATGCTCTTGTTGGCCGTCGGCGTCGCGGGAACCGTGAGCGCGAATACAAACGTGACCGTCAATGTAACAGATGGCACCACAGAAATTGCCGACGCCCAAGTAGCGTTAGAACAAGATGGATCGTTTCTCCATGACGGGGTCACGAATGCCAGCGGCCAACATACATTCAGTAATCTTTCTGAAGGTGATTATACGCTCTATACCGATCGAGACGGCTATTTCGGGAATGTAACGGTTATTAGCGTCGGGAGCGATGATTTTGAGGAGACGATTCCGCTTACTGGGGCGCCGGCCGCGATCACTGGACAGGTCGTCAATAACTCCAGCGGGCAAGCGATCAACCATACCGCCTGGATTGACGTCAAAAACAAGCCGTATGATTCGGATACGAATGCCTCTGGCTATTTCCATATCGATGTACCTGAAGACAATTTTAAGGTGACATTTGCAAACGAGACGTTCCTCACCACGGCGGAAACAGTTGATACCACCGGCGGAGATGTCGATCTCGGTACTGTCGAACTGGTGAAAGCGCCGTCGATGGTGACCGGGCAGCTCCAAAATAGTTCAAGTGATTCCCCTATTCCTGACGGGTGGGCGAACGCATTGGAGGCCCCGTATGCCACTGGGGTCAATGACACGGGGCATTTCACGCTGTATCTCGCCAACGACACGTACACCGTTCTTCTCGGTCATGACACCGATTATATCGATCAAGAATATTCAGTCAATACAACGGAGACAGATGTTGACCTCGGGGTCGTGGGACTCGAACCAATGCCTGAGGCTGGAACGTTGACCGGCACCGTTACGAATGAGACAGCGTCCGTACCGGGAGCATTGATTGAGGTCGCTGGTATCGATAAAACGACACATTACACGACCACAACGACGGACGAGAATGGCTCGTATTCACTTGATATCCCAGCCGACACCTACTGGCTGCAGGTGTCCGCTGACGGGTATGGGAACCAAACTGATGTCATCCAAGTCAACGCAAGCCAAACCACGACGAAGGACATCACCGTACGCGAACCAGGCACCTTGCAGGGGACGATTTCGGCAGCGGCCGATGGACAAGCCTTAGAGGACGTGACAATTAACGTCGGGGGGCCAGAGTTTGATCAAACAACGACCGATAAGAACGGAGACTACAGTCTGCAGTTATCTGAAGGATCATATGAGATAGAAGTCAATGCCAGTGCGTATGCCGATGAGTATATGCGTGATATCACCGTGGATGCTGATGACACAACGACGGTTGATGTTTCGTTACACGAACCAGCATATATTGAAGGGGTGGTGAATTCGACGGATGGCAACGCGTCTGAGGGTGCCTTTGTCCTTGCGGATGATGGGACTGATTTCTATTTCGCACAGACAAATACGACCGGGTACTTCAATATCTCTGCGTCGGCGGGGAGTTATCGGCTCGATGCCTTCCATGAAACTGATAAGGAATTCGGTACCGCAGACGGTGAAGTCACGCTCTCTGATGGTGAGGTCAAAACCGTTTCAATCGACATGCGTGACCCCAACATCACCCATACAAATGTCACTGAAGTGACTGACACGCTGGAGGCCGGGGCAATGGATCACCTCGGCGTCGAAACGAGCCTCATGGGGCCGTTCATCACGGTGAACCTCTTGAATCAGACCGCAGTGCAATCACCGGAAGACAAAGCGATGCCCTACGACCTCACACAGGAGGGAGCCAACGCATCGACAGAGTTCGAAATCTCGATTACCGTTGAAGACTTCAATGTCAGTTCACTCGTCTGGGGTGTCCGAGACGTCGACTGGGAGACAACCGACAATGCATCTGGCGGTACGGATATCACGATTACCACGAAATCAATTGACTTACAGGGGATTTCTCAGACTGAAACGCCACTCCCTGTTGGCCCGATGGTGGAACAGTCACCCCAGGAAGTGGATTGGCCCACCGGGCAAAATGACAAAGCCGACATCGGCTGGTCCAACGCCGTGTACTTCGGGCTCATGGACCTCTCCGCTGCCCCGCCTGATGTTCGGAAGAACCTGGATGGCATGACGATCTCGACGAACGCACAAGCGTTCACTCGACCACAGGTCAAAAACGATACCTTGCGAGTCTACGTCGCCGGCCCCCACCTCACAACCGATGGGAGTGACCACGACGGATTCTATGAAGCACACATCCCCGATACCCAACTGGATGCCTGGGGAATCGACGATCCCGAAAACGAACTCCAAGCACTCTATAAAGGCGATTCACAGAACTTCGATGTCACTGAGACGGACGATGGTGCATGGATCGAACTCGATATTTCCTACTCTGATGGCACTATTGAAGTCGCCCCCAATAATAACGATTCATCAGCAGACTCCGATTCCGACGATACCGAGGATGACTCAGAATCTGACACCACCGACTCAGGCGGCTCAACGTCATTCAGTTCCGGGAGTAGCACCAGCGGAGACGACGATACCGAGGACGATGCCGACGTGACTGACAACACCGACAACGAAACTGACGACACCGAGGACCGTGACGCGACTGATGCATCGCATCCAGTGGCGGATGACGGTGCGGCTGATGGCTCCGATGCATCGACGACGCCTACGGCGGCAGAGTCGCGTGAGGAATCAGTAACAACACCCGCGGAAGACCCCGATGATATGCCTGGGTTTGGCGTGCCAATTGCGCTCATTGCGATCCTCCTTGCCGTACTCGCCCGCCGCCAAATTCACTGACACGACAATATCGATTCGCTGTCCGCCGACGCACATTCTCGACACGCGGAAGACGACACCGACCGTTACCGATTCATCGGCCTGAGAGTCTACAGGCGGCACAGTCCATGGGTGGCAACCCCTGGTGTACGATGGCTGACCAGACAGGGGCGATACACCTTCATGTGGCAGCGGCGAACACTGCGTGATACGAGCGTGGAGTGTCGATAGGTGAAACAAGATCAGGTGACGGTTGCGTCTGGGGAGACGGGGCCGGTGGCGACGGTCCGTCAATTCTTTGCCTTACAGCCTGACATGTTGGTTCTCTCGGTGGCGATGTTCGCCTTCAGCCTCGGGTTCCAAATGACGACTCGATTTCTCCCCGAGTATCTCGTCGCACTCGGTGCATCGGGCTTCATCGTCGGGGTCTTCGGCACGTTCGGGAATCTCATCGCGGCCGTATACCCCTACCCGGGCGGCATTATCTCCGATCGCATCGGGTCACGGTATGCCCTCACGATCTTCGGGCTTATCTCAACGATTGGGTTCTTCGTGTGGCTCACTGCACCGAGTCTTGGACGCATCGTTATCATGGAGATCGAGGTTGCCCCCTGGGTCTGGATCTTCGTCGGGCTTTTCTTGGCACAGGCGTGGAAATCCTTTGGCTTGGGCGCCACGTTCGCGGTTGTAAAGCAGGCAACAGATCCATCTCGCCTCGCGGCGGGATTTGCCAGCACAGAAACCTTTCGACGTATTGCCTTCCTCGTCGGCCCGATCGTCGCGGCTGTCTTGATTGATCTCCACCCGGCGTTTCCCGTGAGTTTCCGGTATGTCCTAGCAGTGGCCGTCATCTTCGGGCTTGTCGGGACAGCCGTCCAACACGTCCTCTATGACGCCGGGGCAGACGACCTCGGCGAGACATTTACCAGGTTCAAAGACATCAGCCGGGATCTTCAGGCGATGCCAGCGCCACTCCGCCCGTTACTCGTCGCAGATACACTGGTTCGGTTCGCGAACGGAATGGTGTATGTGTTCTTCGTGTTGGTCGTCACTCAAGTATACCAAGTCGGTGTCGAAACCAGCCTGTCGTTCGCCGGGGTTACGTACACGGTTTCGTTGTCGCCACCAGCGTTCTTCGGGTATCTGCTCGGTATTGAGATGGTAATCGCACTGCTCGTGATGGCGCCAGCGGCGAAAATCGCCGAACACGTCGGCCTCAAACCCGTTGTCGCACTCGGGTTTACCGTGTATGCTCTCTTCCCTGTCGTCCTGATTGCTGCACCCCTGTATACGCCGTTTCTCACGACCGCAGGGGTGATGGTCCTCGTGTTCGCGTTCTCGGGACTGCGGTTCGCCGGCCTTCCCTCACATAAAGCCTTGATCGTCGGGCCTGCCGAGACTGGTGCCGGAGGCCGGGTGACAGGCACCTACTATCTCCTCAGAAACACCGTCGTCATCCCGAGCGCCGTCGTCGGTGGCAGTCTCTGGGAATTCGGAAGCCCCGAAATCGCATTCACCGTCGCGACCATTGTCGGCCTCATCGGAACCGGATATTTCCTCGTGTTCGGCCAGGAATTCGATGCATACGCCTGACGCACCACCCACGTTGGATTCCCGGCAGTGGAGATTTCACCGCGATCCGTCGGGCATTCTTCTGTTGCGGTTAGGTGATATCGGGGGGCTGGTGGGTGCCGAAGTCGGGATGGGTTTCTTCCATCTGCACGAAGACGTAGATTCCGGAGAGGAACATCGCGATTGCCGTGCCATAGAAGGCAGCTTCGATGGAGAGGATGTCGACGGTGACGCCGATGAGGATGGCGCCGACAGCGTACCCGAGGTCCCGCCAGAGGCGATAGACGCCGAGGCCGGTCGACCGCCATAAGGGATGGGCGGCGTCGCTGGCCACCGAGATGAGGTTCGGGTAATGCAGCGCCATCCCAACACCGGCGATACCGGAGAGCAGTGTCCAGGCGTAATAGCCCTCTACATATAACATGCCGAGGACACCTAGCCCGGCGATGATGAATCCGGCGACGATCGGGGGTTTCCGGCCGATACGGTCGCCGAGCCGACCTGTGTATATTTGCAGGAAGTACGCGCCGCTGTGCACGCCAACCACAACGCCGACTTGCGCGACGGAGAGCCCCTGACCGATGAGGAACAGCGGGAAGGCGATCCAGACGAGGGTATCAACAAAGTTCTCGACGTGACCAGCCTGAGCGGCCGCAAACAACGTCCGATCCCGATACGTTGCCCGTTTCACAATGTCGAGAAATGGAATATCTGCGTCCGATTCCGAGTCCAGCCCACCTGAATCGCCGGCAGCTTCGGCTTGTGCATACGGGAGGGTTTCTTCGATGAGGCCGACGGCAACGAGGAACGCAAGGATAACAACGACTGCTAAGAAGTAGAATGGTTCGGGCCGGAGACTGTACTCGGCGGCGATGACGCCTGTGAGCCACGCACCGATCGCGACACCGGTGTACCCGAAGGCTTCGTCGATACCGGCGGCAAGACCTCGTTCGTCGGGCCCGGCAAGCTCGATCTTTGAGATCATACTCATACTCCAGGCGATGCCTTGGTTGATGCCGAGGAGGACATTCCCGATAGTGACCCACCACCAGTTCGGTGCGACAATCAGGATGATGGGGATGGGGATGGCGGCGAGCCACCCGGTAATGAGGATTGGTTTCCGGCCGTAGGTGTCGGCCCATTTGCCGGCATAGAGATTGAGGAGGGCTTTGACGAGCCCGAAACTCACAACGAATGACCCGATGATAAGAAATGACTCGACACCGAATGTCTCCTCGCCCATGATGGGGACAACGTTCCGTTCTGCTCCCATCGTGAGGCCGACGGCGAACACCGTGAGGATCTGAAGGAGAAACTGCAACCAATTCTCCCGAATTCCTTGTGTGTACTCCGCGCTCATCAGTTATTCAACAGCGCAGTTGTTCGGCCCAACTTCAAGGCTCGCTCGCTCGTCCGCGGGCAGGGATTCCTCGCCGATATTGATGCGTTTCACGCGTTGGAAGTTTGGTGGATGCTCGGGGAGATCTCCGGCGAGGTCGGTGATGAAGGCGTCGCGGTCCCGCCCCAGATCCGGATTCAGGTCGATCACGTCACCGAGCCGGGTGACCACTGGTGGCACGGGCACTCCGGGGTCGTGGGCCGGGAGCACCACGGCGGACTCATCCTGTGCTAGGAGGTGTTGGAGACTCTCGTATAACGTGGCGGCGTTGTCCTCAATTTCGGTATCGTTGTCCGTGATGCCGGCGGTGATCCCGAGTTCGACGCGGCCAACACTCTCATGGAAGAGCGTGTCACCGGTGAGGAGCGCACCGGTATCGACGTCGTAGGTGACGCCACCGGGACTGTGCCCGGGGGTGTGGTGGACGGTGATCGGGACCGTGCCGATGGTGATGGTCTGGCCATCAGTGACCGGTGTGATGTCGCGGTCTTGGGCGTCAGCGGGGTGGAGGTAGTAGGGGACATCGTGGCGCTCGGCGAGCTGGGGGCCGCCGGAGATGTGGTCGGCGTGGGCGTGGGTGTCAAACACGCCGACGAGTGTCGCATCGAATTTGTCGATCCGGGCTTCGTATTCGTCGAGGTACTGGGAGGGGTCGAAGACGGCGGCGTCCCCGTTTGAGATGAGGATATAGGAGAGACAGCCTTTCCCGGGACGAGCCACTTGGATGAGGGTGCCATCGATGTCGATGTCGAGAGGTGCCTCGCGGTGGAGGCGACTCCAGCCGGCCATTCCGTCGACGAGTGTTGCGGCGTCTCGATCTGTCTCCTGGAGGAGGTCTGTGGCTCGCTGGGAGCGTTTACCGACGGCACAGACGGTGACGATCGGTTGATCGCCGGGGAGGTTGGTGAGTGCGTCTTTTGCGGCGGCTGGGTCGTCTTTGAGTTCGTCGTAGATGTCAATGTTCTTACTCGTTGGAATGTGCCAGTCGGCGTATTCGTCTTCGTGTCGAATATCGAGAATGAGGGGCGGCTCAGTCTCGTCGAATACTTGGTCGCCGAGTTCCTCAGGCTGGAGTTCCGACATCGTATTTCACCGTAGGAGGGACACCCCTATCTGTATACTGCGGGCTATAACCGGGAACCATCGCGACCGGCGACACCTCCGAGCGTCCCCTCCGATGGCACCAGCGACGCTCTCGAGAACGATCCCTCTGCATGGCATCTGAATTGTCTGTGGCATTTTAGCGCGTGGTAATCTCACGTGAGGAGCTGGTCGAGCATGTTTCGCCCGATTTATTTAAGCGGTTCGCCGACCGTGGCGGCATCGAGACCCAATGTAGCCGCGACGTCGGCTGGTGCGATGTCACGGAAGACGTCCTCGCAGCCGATCTCGTGGGCCGCCTCGATGACTTCCTGTTGTCGATCGGTCACAGCATCCATGGAGCCCGTGTCGCCGATGTATGTCCCAGGTTTCTGGAAATCGGGTGTGACACCGACCGCACCGTAGTCAGTGATCACGTCTATGACGGCGCCGTGATCGCCAACGAATGGCAACGGCGCTGACGTGTTGTCGAAGTAGGGGTCGTACCTTCCGATAGGGTCTGCGGTGTGTGACAAGAGGTTCTGGGGGAGGGGGGTCCAGCGCGGTAATCTGTCAACACGCGTCTTGGCTTCATTTTGTGAGGTCACCCGGGAGATTAAGTCGGTGACCAGGTGAAGTCACGTATGGCGTTCCGTACCGGATCGACACGGTCTTCACTGCACCCACTCAGTGTTGAATTTGCCGTAGTCATCGCGATTGTTGGCGGAGTGTATCTGTGGGATCGACTCACACAGTCCCTGACAGCCCCGATTACGCGGGTTATCGGGAGTGAACTCTCGCTTGGAGGGCTCCCACTACCCGGGGTGGTGACGAGCAGCCTGTTTCTGGTAGGACTGGTGGTCACAGCATGGCTATACACGCAGCATCGCGCCATCGATCCAGGCATCCAATATCCCCATACTGATGATCTCCCGTTGGTGGGAATGGGCATCGGGCTCCCAGTGGGGATGGTCGGGATAACATTGTTTGTCGGGCGACTCACGGACGTTTCGTACAGTTCACTCACGATGACATACTATGCAGACCCAGCGGCGATTTGGCCCATACTATCGCTTATCGGTCTCGGGCTTGCAGTCGGTATTCCGAGCCTCCTCGTGATGTGTCACATATTCATCCAGGCGAGTCTCAACCGGGCACTCACCGGGGAGCAAGCAGTCATTGCGACTACCTTTCTCGCCGGCTTCCTTCTGTTGAGTCACAGCGGTCTCTCAACCGTTCCCGATCAAGGCAAACTCATTGGCGCTATCCTTGTCGTTGGTGGGCTGGCCACAGCGGTGTTCGCAACCGAACACATCGATAACAGACACCTTCGTCTCCTCGCGTATCTCCCGCTGTGCCTCGTCATCAGCGTCATTTTCGTTGCTGCGATCCTTGAAATCGGCTCCGCCGCTGAGGGCCTTTTCACCATCACGAATATCGGTGTCATCGCGGTTGCCAGCTACACCTACGACCGGAGTCGCACTCTCATCTTGCCAGCACTCACCTACAGTAGCCTGTTCATTGCAAACGCGACCGTCGTTCTACTCATCGAAGGCGGTGGCGTTCCACCGGCCATGTGGTGACGGTGCCCGTAGCAAATACGGCTGATTACGATGCGTAGGCGTCGATGATGTCGTCGAGCGACTTTTCGTCGTCTTGCTTGTCGTCGCTCTCCGTGGCGTCTGACGCGGAGCGTTCCTCCGTGTCCTCCGTGACCTCGTTTTTCGTGAGTGGAGAGACGTGAATAGCCATACTGAGGGGTTTTCGGGCTGATATATAATAATGTAGGATGGTTTCACCCACCTCCATCGGGATGGAAACCGTCTATGCCTCGGTGAATCCGCTGATAAGGGTTACAATCCATTGGGCTGGATCGCGACGACGGCGGATATCAATGCGGTCGATCCATTTCACCCACTGAAAGCCTCGTCGCCCAGGAGCTACTAACCGCATGGGAGCCCCATGTCCATGACTGAGTGGTTCACCATCGATATGTGTGGCGAGTACGGCGTGGCGAGCTTCATCCATCGGGAGCGACCATCGATACCCGGTGACGGAGACGAACCGGACATATTGAGCGTCCGCCTCAAGATCCATCGCCTGCAGGATGTCCCCAACCTGGATGCCTTGCCAGGCTTGCACGGTGTACCAGCCGCTTGTACAGTCCAACAATGCCTCAAGCTCTGTATCTTGGGTGAGGTCATCGTAGGCCAGTGTCAACGGCTCATCGACGGCCCCGCGGACAGTGAGCGCCCACGATGCCGGATCGATCGGGTCTGGGTCATCGGCAACCCAGGAGGTTGCAGGGAAACTCCTATTGCCTGATCCGTCTCGGGGTTGCGACCCCGTGAACCGGCGGTTTCCCCCGGGCCACCCGAGAACGCGGGTTGCGTGTTCTTGGGTGTGGTAGGCGATGGTGCCTCCGAGTAAGAGAGCGCTATATTTCAGGGTTGTTCGCCGCCGCTGAAGGTCGCGTCGACGGGGGAGTCGGAATCGTGTAGAGAGATGCCAGATCATGAGTGGGACGAGGAGGAGGCCGAACCCGATATGGACACTCAACAGGGTCCATTGCGCGACTCTGATATCGAGTCCGAATACCCACAGCATCCCGGTCGTGATGACGCCGGCGACGGCTAACACGGTGAGTGCTGATAGACTCGTGGAGAGCTGCCACTGGCTGGGATTCGTGAGGCGCTGCTGGACGCGCGCTAATTTGAAGATGAGGAGGCCAATGAGTGTCAGTCCAGCAATTCGGTGCATCCAGAACAAGGGCCACCCGGTCGGCGATCCAATCGTGAATGACACGAGTCCAGAGAGTGCTTCAAAGATCACGATCACGAATATCGACCAATCGACGAGACGTGGTGGTGGCTGGACAGCGTCAATGACCGTTCGCAGCCGACCGTCACGCCATACCATACCAATGTATAGCGGGCTCCATCGTCAAGAAGGGTGGCATCATCACCCTACTAGCCATCCAATGTGATCTGCGTGAATCGACAAAGTGAGCAAGAGGCACTGGCGAAACCCGTTCTCTCAATATGGATTATGTGGCGTGGATCACTCTGCAGTCCGGGGACGTTGTCGAAGATAGATGCGTATGGAGGTGCGGGTGATGACAGCGACAGCGAGGATGGTGGCACTGATCAGGGTGAAGAAGCCGCCCCAGAAGACTCCGCCTCTCTCGAGAGTCGCTAAGGTGTAGAGACTATTGACGGCCAGCCAGAGTGTCGCTATGCCAAGCACACCAATGGCAATGTGGGGGATGGTGATAGTGTCATTCTGGAATGCGTCAAGGCCAATATTGAGGAGGACGAGGACGCCGAGGAGTCCAGGAAACACTAATTCCGGGTCGACCGGGACAGGCCCGATGGTCGGCCACGACGGATAGGGGCGGGGGATGTCTGCGATCGTAATGAAGGCAATGATGATGACGAGACCGGCAAGCATGAGTTCGCCAAGCCACCGATAGGCCAATGGTACCGATCGCATCTGGTCAGAGACACAGGGACTGCTACGAAAAATGTTTTCACCTATCCCACTCCCCCTCGCACTGGACAAATCTACATCCAACGGGCGGGGAGGTGAATCGTGGTTTGAGTTCTTCAACGGAAGACGGCGAGTAATCCGACATACGTCATCCACTGTTTGCCATCTGTTTATCGAGGGACTGCTATGGCAACGTCATCGCTACATCTCTCGGGGGATCGTCGCCGTCTGTTCACGTGCCGCATATCGAATGTCTTGATTCACAATCCACGTCTCTTACAGGAGGCTATTAGGTGGCCCTGGGTTTTCTGGCGGTCCTGGGTTTTCTGGCGGTCCTGGGTCTTCTGGCGGCCCAGAATCGTCTGGGTCTTCTGGGTCTTCTGGGTCTTCTGGGTCTTCTGGATCTGACTCACCGTTGTTGGAGTCGCCACCATCGTCTTGGAATTGACCGGTATCACACCCGCCATCGAATTCTGAGGGTGTCGTCCCGTCTTGATCGCAATTGTCTTCACCCCACGTACTGAGGCCTGAGTCGGCGCAGGGCGTTGGATTACAATAGGTGGTACTGTCATTGTCTGGGTTGATTACCAGTGCAATGATTTGTCGCTCTTCATTTTCTTCTTCGCTGTGACATACTGGTTCTCCTTCGCCTTCGATTTCGACTTCGTCTATTTCACCTTCTTCGTCATCAACGATGACCTCCGCTGTGCCATCCAGGCTTGAAACACAAACTTGACTGCACCCGCAGAACAACACCGTTTTCTCGTCACCATCGTCGCCATTGTCACCGTCGCCGTTGTCGCCGTCGCCGTTGTCGCCGTCGCCATTGTCACCGTCATCGTCGTCTTTTTGACAGCCTGATGGATCTTGTTCACCGTCTTTATCGCAGTCTTTGTCCCACTTGTCCAGTGCGTCTTCAGTGCAGTCCTGTGGGTTGCAGTATGTCGTCTCGTCGGATTTGCCGGCCCCAATAATTACAGCGATGATTTTCCTAGTCTGCGTACTGGTGTCATTGGGGGATTGGACATTGATACTGTCGAAAGGGGAGTCCTCCTCAGTTGGATCGGTGTTCGTATTGTTTTCTCGATGACAAACGGTTTCCTCGTCTTTTTCGTATTTGACTTTCTCGAATTCTTCGCTGTCTTCGTCATAGATGACAACGGCAGCCTTCCCATGGAGTTTCTCGATACATACTGCACTACATTCACAGAAGACGACGCGTTTTGCATCGTGTGCTTGGACCTGTGCAGCCATTCCGAGACCGGCTACGGTAGTTGCTGCGCCGGCGACCTGGATGAGTCGCCGCCGGCTAACTGCGCCCTGGCTTGCAGATGTGGCATTCTCGCGTGACATGATAGTTTCCCGTTGTAGGCATCTCAAATAGCGAGACCTCCCCCTGTAGTAATACGCACACAACTCGGGTAGTACAAATCGAGTATCTGACCTAATCCCAGCGTATATCCATGGTCCAGCTGGTACGATAGGCTTTCACGGCTCAATGAATTCTTGACATCCTCCCCACCCTGAAGGGCGGGGATTCCCACCGCCGGAACCGAAACGAAGCGAAGCGGTTTGCGTTGGGAGTGCAAGGTTCGCACACCGACGCGGTGCGGGCCGTGCCACGCGGCCGTTACGCCTCTCCGCAACACCACGGTTCCCCTCGTTTCCTCGTGGCTTCCGAGGTGTGTCGGCGGATTCAGAGGTACTTGATTCTTTACCGTCGGTACCCGCCCTCTCCCGCTGGGGGACCAGCAGGCCTCGGTCGGGGAATCCGAGATTGTCCGATTGTCCCGGCGTGGGCGCGGACATGCCGCGTCGGATAAACGAAAACACAGACGGAGCACACCTCAGTCCTCGCCATCCATAGTGAAAGTGAACGGAAGACGACGATTCACCCCCACCCTCACAGGCAGGGCATACTCGCCTGTAATTCCGTAAGCGCATCTGACTTTCATGTATCTCTAGGGAAGCCAATTGGCAGCGTGGGGTGCGGGGACTACCCTGTTGTGTCGGTGGTGCGGAGGAGGGCGGA
>CAZSSY010000012.1:0-51464 GCA_964609565.1 uncultured Natronomonas sp. | reverse complement strand
CCGACACCAACTACCAAGTCCGCGTGTAGCCCGTTTCCACCCTCGCTGGTCCTACTCTAACACGGTGATCCGCTCCCCGCTAGTGTGTATGTTCTGACCGTGAGGAACGGATATACAGCTACAAAGCTTTTATCCAGCGACAGACTCCGTGGTGAATGTGAGCACGCTGGTCATTTGTGTTGACCGCGATGGGGGTCTTGGACCGGACGGTCCAGTTGTCGGGTGGGAGGCTGTCCAAGCGTTGGTGACGGATGTGGGGATTGATGACCCCGAAGATAGTCGTGTGAACTGTCTGTTGGAAACGCTCCGGGTGGCCCGTGACCTCCGGGATGACGGTGAAGAGGCGCTGGTCGCGGTCGTCTCTGGCGGCGGTGATAGTATCAATAGTGACCGGGCCGTTGCTCGCCAAACAGATCAATTAATCACGGAGATGAGCCCCGCGTCGGCCATCGTCGTCACGGATTCTGCCGGGGACGAACGACTCGTCCCGATCATTGAAAGCCGAGTGCAGGTCGATGCCGTCGACCGGGTCGTCGTCCGCCAATCACACGATATCCAATCAACGTATTATCTCCTCAAACAGTTCCTTGGTGATGAGGAACTCCGCGGCACGATCTTGGTCCCAATCGGGGCAGCGCTTCTCGCCTTCCCGGTATTGCTCCTCCTCGCTGATAGTGTCGCTATCGCGCTTTCAGCCATCGGTGCTGTCATCGGAACATTTCTCCTCTATAAGGGCTTAGGTATCGACGACTTTGTTTCGAAACTCCCCGGCCGCGTCCGTGAAGCGTTTTACTCCGGACAGGTATCGCTTGTGACCTATGTCGTGGGCGCAGGATTGGCACTTGTTGGCGTCTTCGCTGGCGCGATCAGTGTATCGGGGATGGCAGATGGAAGTGAACTCTTGATCGCGCTCCGCTTTGGATATATGAGTGTCCCGTGGTTTGCTGCTGCAGCATTAGCGGCAGCCACCGGTCGCCTCATTGACGAACTCCTCGGTGAGGAAGGCGTATCGAGTGCGCTCATGAACCTCCCGTTCGGTGTGGTTTCGATCGGGCTTGTGATTCGCGGCTTTACCGGATATTTTCTCGAACGATCAGGTATCCTCGACCAAGTGGTCGTCCCGGCTGTCAGTGTAGGCCCGGTCATCATTGAAGGGTTCTCACTATCGATTTGGGGGCGGCTCGCGGTACATGTCGCTGCAGGGATTCTTGTGAGTCTGATCGGTGTGGCATTCACATCCCGGATGAGTGACTCGGGGACCGGTCTCGATGAGTATCCCGAGTAGGCGATCGACGGGGATTTACTCGCGGCTGGTCTACCCCCGGTATGGATCCGTGGGTGAGTTTGTTTTCTGGGGGGAAGGATTCATCTTGGGTATTGTATCGAGCCCTCTCGGCCGAGAAACCTGTTGAACGCCTCATCACGGTACAGCCATCGGGCGATTCGTATCTCTATCATGTCCCAGCGACCAGCATTGCGTCATTAGCCGCGGAAAGCATTGGGCTGCCGGTGGTGTCAGTCCAACCGCCGGACTTCGACGCGACTGCTCCAACCGATGAATCGGTTCGAGCGCGCGGTAATCGGGAACTTGAACCGCTTGCGGAGACACTCACGGACCTCGCCGAGACGCTTGGCGGGATCGGCGGTATAACGGCTGGCGCCGTTGCCAGTTCCTTTCAGTCAACACGCCTGGAATCGGTGTGTAGCCGGCTGAATGCAGAGTTGTACACCCCGCTGTGGGACGCAGATCCTCGGGCGGTACTGGACGCAATGCTTGCGGCAGGCTTTGAGATCACGATAGTCCGGGTTGCGGCGCGTGGGCTGGATGAAGCATGGCTCGGCCGAACCCTCGACCAAGCTGCACTCACCGAGCTTGAACGCCTACATGATGAGTATGGTGTCCATCTCCTCGGCGAAGGCGGCGAATTTGAAACGCTGGTCACCGATGGCCCACATATGGACCGTTCTATTGAATTCGACGCCTCGACGACGTGGGACGGAACCCGGGGGTCGCTCAATATCACAAACGCGTGGCTCACCCCCTAACGCCACTAGCCCTCCATCCTTACCACGCCTGCAGGTAGCGGAGGTCCATGGCTACCACCGGTCTCTAGCAGGTAGTGGTTACGTAGGATCAGGCGCAATGCCTCGCCCGTCCGGGCGGGGAGGATGTCAACTTGCATTGTTTCTGTAATTATCCCCATCAGTCGATGGACATAGTCATCTCGGGGCCTCGTCGCGCGGCTGGTTGGCTCCCGGTATTCCGTTGGAGCAAAAGACACTTGAATACTGTCTCTGTCCTTTAGGTTATGAAAGCCGTCGTTTTGGCCGGGGGGTATGCGACGCGTTTGTGGCCGATCACCAAACACCGACCGAAAATGCTGCTCCCGATCGGTGAATCCACCGTCATCGATCGGATCTTTCACGCTTTAGAAACTGACGACCGTATCGATACCGTGTATGTCTCGACAAACGAACGGTTCGCTCCTGAGTTCGAACAGCATCTCGATGACCACAATTTTGCGAAACCACAGCTTTCCGTCGAAGAGACGACCGAGGAAGCCGAGAAATTCGGGGTGGTTGGGGCGTTAGGCCAACTGATCGAGCGGGAGAACATCGACGACGACCTCCTCGTCGTGGCCGGGGATAACCTCATGGGCTTTGATCTGTCTGGATTCATCGATTATTTCCGCGAGCAGAACACCGCGACACTGGCGGCGTACGACGTGGGGGATCGAGAAAAAGCCAAATCGTATGGATTGGTCGAACTGGACGGTGACCGCGTCGTCGATTTCCAGGAGAAACCGGCGGAACCGAACAGTACTCTCGTCTCGATTGCCTGTTATGCATTTCCCGCTGCCTCCATCCGGTTTAACGAGTATCTTCAAGGGGACAACAATCCCGATGAGCCGGGATGGTTTCTGCAATGGCTACAGCAACAAGAGCCAGTCCATGCCTTCGTCTTCGATGAAGCATGGTTCGATAT
The DNA here is from genome assembly GCA_964609565.1 of uncultured Natronomonas sp. Taxonomy (GTDB): domain Archaea; phylum Halobacteriota; class Halobacteria; order Halobacteriales; family Haloarculaceae; genus Natronomonas. The sequence continues at coordinate 48,478 of CAZSSY010000012.1, read as the reverse complement.
CGGGACGCCGGAATCCTATCTGGAAGCCATTGGGTGGGAACTTAACGGCGACAGCGTTATCGCTGAATCCGCCACCGTCGAACGGTCAACAATCGGTGATAACGTCCATGTCATGGCGAACGCCAAAATAAAAGGGTCCGTCCTCGATCATTCCATCATCTTCGAGGACGCCCACATCACCGACTGTGAAATACATGACACGATCATCGATGAAGGCACCCATATCGAGAACGTCGATCTCGCCGGCGCCTTACTTGGTGCACACACCCAGTTGACGAATAACGCTCCCGACGCCTAACCCAGAAACAATTTCTACCGGCGGGCCTGACCGTCCGATATGCAGGGAGCAGAGCAGACAACCCGGCAGCGGATCGCTGATTTTCTCCGAGAAACACAAGCTGACGCGGGCACACTCGCCACGGAGTTCCAGATTACTACCGCGACCGCCCTCTCCCACGTCGACCACATCGCTCAGTCGCTGGACGACGCCGATGAAACCCTGCTTGCTGCCCCACCAGAATGCCGCGACTGTGGCTTCGACGACTTCAACGACCTAACGAACCGGCCATCACGCTGCCCAGCGTGTAAAAGTGAAGACGTGACACAACCAACGTTCACGATTCAAGACGCTCTCCCTTAGAAGGAATTTTTGAGTTTCTCGAAAAAGCCCTGATCGACCTCGATTTCCTCACCGCCGGCTTCGGCGAACGCTTCTAACGCATCTCGTTGGTCGTCACTGAGCGATTCGGGTGTGACAACCTGGACTTTCACATACAGATCACCATGCCCGCGCCGTTGCAACCGCGGCATCCCTTGGCCGCGGAGCCGGAAGGCCTCTCCGCTCTGTGTCCCGGCCGGGATATCCATCTCGACGGCCCCATCAAGCGTGGGGACTTCGACCGTATCACCAAAGACCGCCTGCGGGAACGAAATCGGATGCCGATACCTGAGATCATCACTGTCACGATCGAACTCAGGGTGGTCTTCAATCTGGATTTCAACCAAGAGATCGCCATTCGGCCCCCCGTTGTCCCCCGGCGCCCCTTCGCCATCCATCCGGAGCGTTTGCCCGCTTTGGATTCCAGCAGGAATCTCCACTTGGAGCGTCGCATCATTCCGAATCTGTCCGTCACCGCGACACTGGGAACAGGTCTCCGAATAGATCGTGCCCTCACCCCCGCATTCTCGACAGGTTTGCGTTTGCTGAACCCGGCCAAGCGGCGTCTGCCGGACCGATGTCTGTTGCCCACGTCCGTTACACGCAGCGCATGTTTCGGCGGATGCATCCGGCGGATGCCCAGAGCCATCACACGTTGGACACCGCTCGGGCCGCGTCACTGTCAACTGTTTCGTCACTCCCTCGTAGGCATCCTCAAGGTCGATAGCGAGCCGCGTTTTGAGATCCGGGCCTTGGTGGGGTCCGGACCGTGAGCCGCCCCCGCCACCAAAGAACTGCTCAAAAATATCATTCATCCCACCGAACGGATCACGACCACCCATGCCACCCATGCCACCCATTCCGCCGCCGCGATCGGTCGCACCATGTTTTTCGGCTTCTTCGAACCGCTCATGCCCGATCTGGTCGTACATCCGCCGCTTTTCCTCATCGAGGAGGACCTCTTTGGCCTTCTGGATCTGTTTGAATTTCTCTTCGGCATCCGGCTCATCTGACACATCCGGATGGTATTTGGCAGCCTTCTCTCGGTAGGCCGTCTTTATCTCATCGTCGGTGGCATCCCGGGAAACCCCCAGTACCGAGTAGAAGTCCTCACTCATCGGTTGTCCGTGGCTAGTTCATTGAAGTACTTCAAAAGCCCGGGTCGCAGCCACACCGATCAGCGTTCCCAAACACAGATTACGTAGGATCAGGCGCAAAGCCTCGCCCGTCAGGGCGGGGAGAATGTCAAACAGTCACTCTTCGTCGTCATCATCGACATCTTCGAAATCGGCATCGACGTATTCTTCGTCGCCTTCAGCACCGGCACCGCCAGGGCCTGCCCCACCCCCGGCACCTGTCCCGGCACCAGCACCGGCGCCCGGGCCAGCACCCCCCATGCCTCCCATGCCACCCGGCCCGCCACCGGCCCCGGCAGCCTGTTGGGCTTGCTGTTGATACATCTGCTTCCCGATCTCTTGGAGTTGCTCTGAGAGACTCTCTGTGGCTGATTCGAGCGCTTCGGCGGCCTCATCGAGTTCGTCACTGTCGACCTCGCCGTATTCGTCTAGCGCTTCTTCGACCCGTTCGACCTCTGCTTCGATGTCAGTCTGGAGGTCGTCGTCCACCTGGTCTTCATTTTCGTCGAGGAGCGTTTCTGCCCGCTGGATGGCTGCTTCCGCCTCGTTCCGGGATTCAACGAATTCTCGGCGTTTCTCGTCTTCCTCAGCATGTTTTTCTGCTTCTTCCTGCATCTGTTCGATTTCGTCATCGGAGAGACCGACACCGCCTTCGATCGTAATCTCTTCTTGATTGCCGGAGCCTTGATCTTCAGCGGAGACGTTAACGATCCCGTTTTCGTCGATATTGAAGGCCACCTCGATTTGGGGTGTCCCCGCTGGAGCCGGGGGAATCCCGGTTAATTGGAATGCACCCAGGAGTTCGTTTTCCGACGCGATTTCCCGTTCACCTTGGAAGACGCGAACGTTCACGGATGTCTGATTGTCTGCGGCCGTTGTGAATATCTTCGATTCTTCTGTTGGGATCGTGGTGTTTTTCTCAATGAGGCGTTCGAAGAGGCCGCCTTTGACTTCTATACCAAGGCTGAGCGGCGTTACGTCCAGGAGCACGATATCATCGACATCTCCGGAGAGCACACCGCCTTGGATAGCTGCGCCGAGGGCGACTGCTTCGTCGGGATTGACGTTTTTCTTCGGGTCTTGGCCCGCTAATTCTTCCACTTGTTCTTGAATCATCGGCATGCGCGTGGAGCCACCGACTAAGATCACTTCATCGATATCACTTTTAGAGTATCCGGCATCCTCAAGAGCTTGTTCGGTCGGCCCGACAGTTCGTTCCACCAGGTCAGCAGTCAGTGATTCGAATGTCGCTCGAGTCAGCGTTTCTTCGAGGTTGAGTGGGCCTTCGTCGGTTGCGGCGATGAACGGGAGGTTGATGGTGGTTTCTTTCCGGGAGGAGAGTTCGATCTTTGCCTCTTCAGCGGCGTCCCGCAACCGTTGGAGTGCCTGTCGGTCATCTCGAAGGTCGATCCCATGTTCGTCTTCGAACGAATCGGCGAGCCATTCGATGATTGCGTCATCCCAGTCATCGCCACCAAGGTCGTTATCGCCGTTGGTAGCGACGACTTCGTAGACGCCACCGCCGAGGTCAAGAATGGATACGTCGAAGGTCCCGCCTCCGAGGTCGAATACGAGTATTGTTTGATCTGACTCGTCGTCGAGTCCGTACGCCATTGCGGCGGCGGTCGGTTCATTAATGATGCGTTCGACCTCGAAGCCCGCGATTTCGCCGGCATCTTTTGTGGCCTGTCGCTGTCGGTCATTGAAATATGCCGGGACGGTGATGACGGCTCGTTCGACATCATCCCCCAGGTATTCTTCGGCGTCGCGTTTCAATTTCTGGAGGACCATCGCCGATATCTGTTCGGGCGTGTATTCTTCTTCCCCGAGTTCGACGGTATAGCCTTCGTCGCCCATGTGTCGCTTGATTGACTGGACGGTGCCGTCGGGATTCTGGACGGCTTGATTCTTCGCTGGCTTTCCCACCAACCGTTCCCCATCGTCGGTGAACGCGACGACGGAGGGTGTCGTCCGCTCGCCTTCGCTGTTGACGATGATCTCGGGGTCGCCTCCTTCCATCACCGCGAACGCGGAGTTCGTGGTACCGAGGTCGATTCCGAGAATCTTGTTACTCGCCATGTTGCTGTTAGCTATCGGACTGAACCGGTTAAAAGTTGCTAGACAGTCCGATCCGGCGACATGAGTACTACGGTCTCTTCGTGGGGTTTTTGTCACCCACGAGCCCGGGGACCATCAGGTATAAACAGAAGCGCAATACGCCCAATCGTGACCAGCTTATGTGTCAGAACCTTCGGCCGTTGTGGCTGTGTCCTCGGCTTCGTCAGCAACCGTGACTTGCGCCGGTCGCAGAACCTTACCGGCCATCTCATACCCCGGGCGCTGGACTTCCGCAACCGTCCCGGGGGGCTGGTCGCTATCAACTCTCAGAAGTACTTCGTGTCGTTGCGGGTCAACGGCTGTCCCCGGTTCTGGCTCGATTGGTTCGACCCCCTCTGCGGTGAGGATTTCATCAAGCTGACGGAACGTGGCTTCAACCCCTTCACGGATATCAGCATCGTCGTCTTGATCTATCGCTCGCGTGAGATTATCGCGAACTTCAACGAGTTGTTCGACGAGCGATTCTGTTGCCCGAGCCCGTTCGTCCTCCCGGCGCTTCTCCTGCCGTTTCTTGTAATTCTGGAAGTCCGCTTGTTTCCGTTTCAAACGCGATTCCAGCTCCGAGACAGCGTCTTCCAATTCCGCCTGCTGGTCTCGAAGCGTGGCGATTTCCGCTGCAACGTCGACAGGCTCCGTCTCATCGACCCACTCGCGAAGCGACACCTCATCACTCTCTACGGCTTCGCTGATCGAGCCAACTGATTCCGCCGTCTCACCAGCAGTATCGTCTCCATCAGCGGCGGTTGCGTCTGCATCGGTACTGGACTCGGCCGTATCACCTCCATCGTCATCAGCTGCCCTAGCCGTGTGACCCAGGGAGCTTTCTGCGGATGCAGCGTCCTGGCCGGCACTATCAGCGGCGTCTGTACCGTCACCACCCTGCCCACCATTGTCGGCTTCATCATCGATATCCGTCGACTCGTCAGGTTCCGTATCGCTCATATAGGATACGTACCAGCCTGCGGCAATAAGGATTGAGAAACCACTCGACCTGCGGGCGGGGAGATTAAATCCTCGGGTACCCGAAGAATACGTGTGGTTACGCTCCGATTCGACGAGGGAACCATCCGTATCGATGACACTGCGGGCGCGTCACTCGACGGGCTCTCATTCGTCGAAAGCGACACCCGGTCGCAGAGCCACCGCGCTCCCGCCTACCAATATATGTATCTCCATCGAACGTGTCACAACCGCGGTATCCCGGTCGACGATCAAGTTTTGGACGTCCCAGCCGTCAGTGAGCTTACCACGGCGTACGCCCTCCGTGAGTACCAGCAAGCGGCGCTGGACGCCTGGCGGGCTGCCGGTGATCGCGGCTGTCTTGAACTCCCAACCGGGAGCGGGAAAACCGTCATCGGTCTCGCCGCGATCGCCGCTCTCGAGACTGCAACCCTCGTCGTGGCCCCCACCATCGATCTTCTCACCCAATGGCGTCAAGAACTTGAAACGGAATTCGGCGATACGGTCGATATCGGGCAACTCGGCGGCGGGGAACAACGCGTCACTCCACTCACGGTCGCAACCTATGATTCTGCGTATCTTCAAGCCGATGCCCTCGGCGATCAATTCGGTCTTCTCATCCTCGATGAAGTCCATCATGTTGGCGGCGAGGGATACCGAGATATTGCCCGTCTCATGGCTGCACCGGCACGACTCGGGCTGACAGCCACCTTCGAACGGCCGGATGGCGCCCACACCCGCATCGAAGACCTCGTGGGGCCGGTCGTCTACCAACGCGATCCGGATGACTTGGCCGGTGACTATCTCGCTGACTTCGATATCAAGCGAATAACGGTCGATCTCACTCCCGCGGAACGCGACCGCTATGAGACCTACCAAGGGACATTCACAGACTACCTGGCAGCCACTGATTTACAACTGCGGTCGGGCAGTGATTATCAAGAACTCGTCAAACGGTCAGGTTCCGATCCACGGGCCAGAGAAGCCCTGTTAGCCAAACAACGTGCTCGAGAAGTCATCATGAATGCTGTCCGAAAGATCGACGCGCTCGGCGATATCCTGGACCGCCACCGTGAGGACCGCATCATTGTGTTTACCGCGTATACCGATCTCGTGTATGAGCTTGCCGACCGGTTCCTCATCCCACCCATCACGAATGAAACCAGCACCGATGAACGCCACGACATCCTCGAGCGATTCCGCAATGGAGCGTACACTCGCGTCGTGACAGCGAACGTCCTCGATGAGGGTATCGATGTCCCAGATGCCAACGTCGCGGTGGTCCTCGCAGGCTCCGGAAGTGAGCGTGAATTCACCCAGCGACTCGGCCGTATCCTCCGGCCGTCAGCCGACCAGCGACGAGCGTTACTCTACGAAGTGGTTACCAGCGACACGACTGAGCAGCGAATCGCCAGCCGACGCCGCTCATCTTAGGACACCCATCGTTTCGGTGTCGACGCCATACTCGTGTATTGCACTGCATACCTGGACGCCACGCCGAGACTCAGCCTTCGAGACGTACCTAACTAGATGACCCGTCGATATTCACCCGGGGTGGCGCATGACGTGTAGTACGAGCGGTTTCTCCGTGCGGGTGGCAGGAAGAATCCGTCGGTCCCGACCAGTGGTTGCTGGCTCCTTCGTGATGTCGTAACGGCCATCCGTATGGCTCACTGACTGGCTGCCCATGGGCGAGCAAACGACGGCTCTTGGGAGTCAAGAGGGGTGGAGGAGCGAAGGCTATGCGGCACGCGTCCACTATGCGGGAGAAACGGATCACTACAGTGTCGAGTATTATGAGCCAGCCAGTTGCGTGCTTTACTGGCACGTCAAGTCCGACGGTGAGGTTGCTGTGCCGGTGGCTCGCGATACTGTTCCTGACCCATTACGCACTCGGATCCGCGAGGACTTAGCGGCAGCCGGCATTGAACCGTCCATCGAAAAGACCCGCGTGTAATCCCGACATCCTGACCTCATCAAACTCATGGGGTCCCACATTGCTGATTCAGGCATCCATATGTCCGGAGACGGCCGCCGTCGTGGTCTGAGCGATGGAGAGTGGCCCTCTGGAGGTAGGGTCGGGATTACCGTGAATGGAGGATACCAGGCGTATGGCTATTTAAATCGGAACGTTTCCAGGTTTTTTGGTGCGAATGTCCGCATATTGAATTCGTGGTAGAGTGCGGATGAGAGGTCTTGGACGGAGGATTCGTCGCCGTGGACACAGAGGACCTTTTCGGGACGGGGATTCATCGTTCGGACGAAATTCATGAGGCCTTGCCGATCGGCGTGCCCGGAGAATCCATCGACGGTTTCGACGTCCATGTTCAACTGTAACGTCCCATTTCCACGACCATTTGATGTGTGATCGTGCATCGGGATTTCATCCCACCCGTTCTGGATGCGTCGACCAAGCGTACCCTGGGCCTGATAGCCCACGAAGGTGAGTGTTGAATCGGATTCGTGTCCGATGTGGGTGAGCCAGGACATGATTGGGCCACCCGTAATCATCCCCGATGTCGACAAAATCACGCACGGCCCGCCGTCAGCGATTTCTTGGCGTTCGTCTTCTCCGCCATCGATGTGATTGAACTGGTCGGCCAAAAACGGGTTTTCATCTTCGTGGAAAATACGGTCTCTGAGATTATCTCGGAGATATTCCGGATACGTGGTATGGATAGCTGTGGCTTCCCAGATCATTCCATCTAGGTGCACCGGCATTTCTGGGATGTCTCCATTCCGCATTGCTTCCTCGAGGACAAGCATGATTTCTTGGGAGCGCCCGACAGCGAATGCCGGAATGAGGATTTTCCCACCGCGGTCGGTGGTGGTCGTAATCACGTCTTTGAGGTCACGTTCAGAATCTTCTTGATCGGTTTGAAAGTCATTCCGCCCCCCATATGTCGACTCAAGGACCAGCGTTTCGACACGCGGGAACTCGTTGATTGCGCCGTTGAACAATCGGGTATCGTCGTAGTGGATGTCACCGGTGAACGCGACATTGTAAAGGCCGTCACCCACATGGAAATGCGAGATCGCGGACCCGAGGATATGACCAGCGTTGTGGAATGTCAGTTTTAAATCCGGTGCGATATCCGTGACATCACCGTATTCCAGCGGAATGCAATGCTTAATCGCCGCACGGACTTGCTCGGAGTCATACGGTGGTGTACGTCCTTCTTTGGCGGCAACATCGAGGTAGTCCAGTGAGAGCAGGCCCATCAAGTCCCGTGTTGGTTCCGTACAGTAGATCGGGCCGTCGTAGCCGTATTTGAACAACAGCGGGATTAACGCTGAGTGATCAAGGTGGGCGTGGGTGAGGACTACAGCATCAATGTTTGACGCACCCGCGCCAAGTGCTTCGGGAATCTGGAGATATGGAACTTCGCCTTCGGCACCGGGTTTATCGCCACAATCGATGAGGACGCGGGTCTCTGGCGTATTCAGGATGAACGCAGCGCGACCGACTTCTCGACAACAGCCAAGCGTCGTGATCCGAACCCACTCTTCGTCGGACATTTCTTCGCGATGAATCTGGCGGCCGACACGTTCGAGAATCTCTCGTCGGTCCTCGCGCTCTTGTTTGAGGAAATTCCTGACATTCGAGACGGTCGCGGATTCAATCGGAGGCGTCCGGACGACTTCTGGCGTCCAGCCGATTTGCTGTGTGATCTCTCGAAGCGTTGAGCCATGCCGCCCGATCACCATCCCCGGTTTCTCCGCTTCGATAACCACTTCACCCGTGTCTGGATGGAAATCTAAGTCTGTGACGCCAGCTTCCTCCGGAATCACGTCTTGAATCCGCTCTCGGGCGGTTTCTGGACGGGAGAGCACACTTGGATCAGGACGGACGGTGATTCGCTTGCGGAGCTTCGATGCAAGCTTGCGGACAAGGTCACCGTTGCCCGCGAATGTCTTTGGATCGCGGGTATACACCACTAGTTCTGGGCCTTCGTATTTCACGTCAGCGATCGATATGTCGCTCGGAACTTCGCTGATGATCGTTTCCTTGATATCCTCAAGTTGCCGCTCTACTGCGCTCATATTGTAGAAATCCTCAAATCGGGTCTTCCGGTCATGGGGTGCCCCGCTCTCGATATGGGCCGTCTGCCCGACGCACTCGAAGCGTGATAACAAATCATGACTCTCGGGTATGTTCCGTCCGGTGACGACTGCGGGAGGTACCGGAGAACCCGCTTGTACCCGGACCTAACCAACTACTCATATAAAATCCTTCGCAAACGTTTGATATGGACATCACACCAGCGACCGTAACCCAGGAGTACGAATGGATACGCAGCCGAGAAACCATCCCAGGCCTCATTAACACGGTGCGCCAACAGCTCGGCCCGCTTTTTGAGACGGAGGTAGACTCTGTCACCCAAGCCCAGTACCAGACGGCCGTCGATTCCGTCTTTACGGATGGTGATCGGGCGGTGAACGTCGCTGGCTTAACGGCAATCCTCCGCGACCTGGACTGTGAAGACGATTATCCGGGCTTCGTTGTGGATGAGTTTCTAGGCCGGAAACTCGCTGCAACCATCGCTACCGGGGAACCGTTCGCACTGCTCGCAGAGGCGACCTTTCACTTCGCCGATGTCCACATCCATGGCGAGCAGGCAGAGACCGCGGGGATGGATGATCTTGATGCGGCACTCGCAGCTGGCTTCCAAACGCGGCTCCCCGGCTGGGCGTGGATGGATGCCAACACGCCATTCGAGGTGGATACTGCTCCATGATGCAGCTCCTCGATACGGTACCATCCTGAGTGCCAGGTTTCGACGGCGTACCCTGAAGTGAGAGCCCTGTCACCCCTGGCGGCGTCCGGCATCCGGACAGCTGTTCCGGCAAAACGCATCCCGAGGTCGGCTGGGTGTCCTTCCGGGTCTCGGCTCGGCTCGTGAGTCATCGATAGCCGGGCGGCGATCTGGACACACCGAATCGGATTGGGTTGCGTGGACCGTAGTTTTTTCTGTGGGGGGTTGGGGAATGAACCATGGAGCGTGTTGCTGTCGACGATATTGAGCGTGAACCTCATCCGATGGGGGTTAATCGTGAACGCCGAAATTTAGGGGACGCACTTGGCACCGACCACATGGCGGCTGTCCATTATGAGTTATCCCCAGGCGAGTCCTTCTCCGGCGGACTCCACACTCACCACGACCAAGAAGAACTCTTTGTGATCCTTGAGGGCACGGCAACATTCGAACACGCACCAGCCCAACAAACCTCGCCGACCAATCAACCACAGGATGCACAAATGCCGCCTGATAGTGACAAGTGTGAGGTTGCCGCTGGTGAGGCGATCCAATTTGCACCGGGGGAGTTTCAATGTGGCCGCAACGAGAGTGATGACATCGTCGTCGGTCTTGCGTTAGCCGCCCCCGGAAGTCAACACAACCGGCCGGATATCGAGTCGTTTGCGCCCTGCAGTGACTGTGGGGACGTCACACCACACGGTGTCCGGGAGCCGACTGACACGTTCGTGATCTATTGCCATGTTTGTGGTGCTGAGATGCAGATCGCCTGAAAACCAGCTTGCAGAAAACTGTCGGCACCAATTGTGGTTCACCGCGTGTGCACGAAGCGGCGCTTGTTCGATACGCCGGACTTAATACTCGCCTCGGGGTGGGTCACGTATGAGCGGTGAGCAGGAACTCGGTATTACCGAGTCGAAAACGCATAGTCCCGGTGAGTGGTATGCGGAGGTCGTCCAAAAGGGCGGGCTTGCCGATTACGCACCGATGGGTGGCTTTATCGTTACGCGCCCGCGGGGATATGCTCTGTGGGAACGGCTGCAAGCCCATCTCGACGCCTGGTTTAAAGACACCGGGGTGCAGAATGCCTATTTCCCGTTGTTTATCCCCGAGTCGTATTTAGAGCGGGAGAAGGATATTGTCGAAGGATTTGACCCCGAGGTCGCGTGGGTGACTCACGGCGGGCATGATGAATTGGATGAACGACTTGCGGTCCGCCCGACATCAGAGTCGATTATTGCGCCGTTCCTCGCCCGATGGATTCGGAGCTACCGTGACCTGCCGCTCCGCGTGAATCAGTGGTGTTCCGTGGTCCGTTGGGAGGCCACCGAGACGAAGCCGTTCTTCCGAACTAAGGAGTTCCTCTGGCAGGAAGGTCACACCGCCCACGCGGATCGAGACGATGCGTGGGCTGAAACGATGACACGGCTCGACCAGTATGAGCGGCTGTATGAGGAGGTCATGGCGATCTCTGGGTTGAAAGGCCGGAAGCCTGAACACGATAAATTCCCTGGCGCGGACACGACTACCACAATTGAAGCATTAATGCCAGACGGGAAATCTGTCCAAGCCTGTACATCCCATTATCTCGGGACATCGTTTGCAGAGGCATTCGATATCGAATTCACGGATGAAGATGAAACAGAACGAATTGCCCACACGACATCGTGGGGGCTGTCGTGGCGAGCGCTTGGGGCGCTCATCATGACGCATGCAGACGATCAGGGCTTAGTTCTCCCTCCGGCATTGGCACCCACGCAGGTTGTCGTGGTCCCGATTTGGCAGACGGACACAGAAGCGGCAGTCAAGTCCTATGCGGCCGATGTGACCGCTGCCCTTGAGGACGCGTTCCGTGTTGATCTCGATGACCGTGATGAACGCAACCCGGGGTTCAAATTCAATGAACATGAACTCCATGGCGTTCCACTCCGTGTCGAAATTGGGCCCGATGAAGTCGATTCGAATACGGTCACGCTCGTTGAGCGGCCGACGGGTGACCGGACTGTTGGTGACCGCGACAACATTGTCGATGCCGTCAGTGACGCTCTTGACACGGTTTATGCTACACTCTATGCTGACGCGGAGGCCCATCTAGACGCTAATATCCGGGAAGCCCATGGTCGCGGTGAGATCCTGGGGACGCTCGGGCAACACGGCGGATATGTCAAGACCGGCTGGTGTGGCGACGAAGCCTGTGACGACGAGATCAAAGACGAGATCGCCGCCGAAATTGTGATGTTACCGCTCGATCCGGATCATACCCCTGTCACTGACACCTGCGGCGTCTGTGGTGCCGACGCGGTAGAAACCGCGTATTTCGCGAAATCCTATTAAGGGGCATTGACAGCGGTTGAATCAGCCCGACGACCACATACCGCTGGATCCGGTCACCCGGTCACGTCGTCCGTCGACCGGCGGTAAAACTAGGTGGAGCCAATCGGCGCAGTACCCTCATGGGAATCCATGAGACGGGGTGGATGGGTGTTCGATTCGTTACTACAAGCGGCCCAGCCCGTGTGCCGTGAGTCGTGGCCTACGGTGGTATACGTTCGATCGATCTGAGTTTGCTGGTGGTGTTAATCTTGGGTTGGTTCCGGTTGGTCCATGATGACGAGGTCGTTGTTGTAGCTGAGCCAATCGACGCCCCATTTGACGGTTGGAGGGACGAGCATGGTGGTGAAGATTGCCGTGAAGACGAGGATGGAGAATAACGATTGGTCGATGACGCCGGCTGAGAGAGCGATGGTAACAATCACGATCTCGACGGTTCCGCGGCCATTCATGCCGAGCCCGATTACGAGTCCTTCGCGGGATGAGAGTTTTGTGGGGAGGGCAAAAAGCCAGCTTCCCAGGATTTTGCTGATGAACGCGACAGCCACGATGACTCCGAGGAGCGCGAGATCTTCGGTGAAGACAGAGAGTGTGAGTTCGAAGGCGACGGAGACGAAGAAAATGGGGGCGAAAAAGCCCATTGCGAGGTCGTAGATGACGTCGTACATGTGGTTGTATATATCGGGGTCAAGTTGGGCTTGGCGGAGGAATAATCCGGCCATGAAGCCGCCGATAATCATATGGAGGTCTACGAGTGCGGCGAAGAAGGCAAATATGAGTGCGACGACGAGGGCGACGGTGAATGCGGAGGTTTTGTCGACGAATTCGTGGTCTTCCATCCAGGTTTCCAGGTATTCCCAGACGTATGGGAGAAAGCGGTCGCCGAAGACGAGCGCTGCGGCAAAGAACAAGAGGGCTTGACCAGCAACGAGGCCGAGTCCCAGCAGGGTGACATCGCCGGTATCGACGAATCCCATCACGCCAGCAAAGACGACCATGACTCCCACGTCAGAGAGTAAGGCACCGCCGAGGAGGACCCCCGCAATCCGGGTATCGAGGATGTCAAGATCGACGAGGATCCGTGATTTGGTCGCCAGTGAGGTCGCGGCCATCGCGATCCCGATAAAGAGGGATTGTTCGATGGTGGCTCCGATGAAGTCACCGATGAGGTAGCCGAGGACGAAAGGGAGTATGAAGCCGCCAACAGCAACCATCAATGCCTGGGGCCCGAGTTCGAAGAGGTCATGAAGGTCAACCTCCATCCCGACGTAGAGCATGAGGAGGAAGACACCGAGTTCGGCGAGGATCGAAATCGTCTCGCTGGGATGGAGAACCCCGAGTATCGCTGGTCCAAACACGATACCTGCGAAGATTTCACCCATGAGCGCGGGATAGCCGGCCCGTTCGGCGAGGAGGCCGAATATCCAGGCGACAGTCAGGACTAAGAGGAGATTGAGTAAATCTATCCCGGCAGCTTCGACCATCGTCTCCTAGTAGGTAATGCGGTGTCCAAGAAAGGTGGGATTTCCCTGGCCTCCATCCGCCACGAGGATGAGTGGGTGGTCGCGTTTTCCAGCTCGGTTTGTTGTCGGTGACTGAGGCGGGTGGCACCCGTCCGCCAGGACCTTATATCCCCTTGTATGGGGTAAATCAACCATTAGTCTTTGAGGGGAAGCCTCTTATTGTGGTATCAACGACGGCACGGTAATGGCTGACCATCCTACCTCTTCTCCGGGCACACCCGCCCTCGCCGACCCCACGGATGCCCGATCCAACTGTGGTGTAGGCGTTGTCATGGATCTCGACGGAGAAACCTCGCATGCACCGATTGCCGACGGACTCACCTTACTCGAAAACCTCGAACACCGCGGGACCACTGGCGCAGAAGCAAACACCGGGGATGGCGCCGGCATCCTCATTCAGACCCCCCATCGATTCTTCACCGACCACATCGAGAATCTCCCCCCAGCGGGAGAATACGCGGTCGGAACCATCTTCATGCCCCCTGATCCGGATGCCACAGCAACCCTCAAAACCATCGTTGAAGAGGTTCTCACAGACCACAATCTCGATGTCTTTACCTGGCGTGACGTCCCGACCGACAATACCCCTCTCGGTCAGACAGCGCTTGACTCCGAACCCCATGTCGTCCAATGCTTTGTCCGATCACGTCTCGATGGCCCGGCATTCGACCGGGCACTCTACGTGGGGCGCCGTGACCTTGAAACGACCATTAAGGACCGCCGTCCCGCCGGAGCGCCACGTTTTTACGTCTGTTCGCTCGACCGGCACACGGTTGTCTATAAAGGTCTGCTCACCGCTACCCAACTCTCAACGTATTATCCAGACCTCACCGACGAACGCGTAGCGTCAACATTCGCGATGGTTCACGCCCGGTTCTCGACGAACACGCTCGGCGCGTGGCATCTCGCACACCCCTATCGGAACATCATCCACAATGGCGAATTCAACACAATCCAAGGAAACATCAACTGGATGCGGGCACGAGAAGACGACCTCGCCAACGAGGTATTTGGGGATGATATCACTACCCTGTTACCGATTATTAACGACCCCGATCAATCTGACACAGCATCTGTCGACAACGCCCTTGAACTGTTGATGCAAGGCGGTCGCGAGATGCCGCATGCACTCCGAATGCTTATTCCGGAAGCCTGGCGTGGCGCCGCAAACCGCGTTCCAAAGGCACGCCGCGAATGGTACGATTATCACGCCTCACTTGTGGAGCCGTGGGATGGTCCCGCCCTCGTCGCCGCAACCGACGGCGAACGTGTCGGCGCTGTCCTTGATCGGAACGGGCTCCGTCCCTGCCGGTATGACGTCACCAGTGATAATACCCTCATCATGGCGAGTGAAGCTGGGGCCTTGGAGTACGATTTCGGTGACATCGAACGACGCGATCGACTGCAGCCAGGTCAGCTGTTCGTCGCTGACCCGACCGCCGGCCGGATCATCCCTGACGACGAGATTTTCGATGAACTCATCGACGACAAATATGCCGAGTGGGTCGACGAGGAGCAAGTCATGCTCTCTGATGTCGCCTCCGACGACCCACTTCCTGCCGGAACTGTCCCCGATGTCCGCGCCCATCAAGCGCTCTATGGCTATACACACGACGAGATGGAACACCTCATCGAACCGATGGCACGGTCCGGGAAAGACCCCGTGGGCTCGATGGGTGACGACACCCCCTTGTCGGTCCTCTCGCAGTTCAACCGCCCACTATTCTCGTATTTCAAACAACTCTTCGCGCAGGTGTCGAATCCACCGATCGATTATATCCGCGAAGAACTCGTGACATCGCTTGAATCTCGTCTTGGCTATCAACGAAACTTACTCGATGAAACACCCACGCATGCCCGGCACCTCGTCCTTGACTCACCGATCCTCACGGACACGCAGACCGACGCGATCAAGACCCTTGATGGCGGCGACTCAGACCTGTCAACATACGTGGTCGATATCACATTCAGTCCAGAGACATCACTCGAAACGGCGGTCGAAGACGCCCGACGCGAAGCAACCACAGCAGCACACACCAACGATATCATCGTGCTGTCTGACAGAGCCGCCGGCCCGGACGCCCTCCCAATCCCGGCCTTACTCGCAACCGGCGCCATCCACCACCATCTCGTACGGAACGGCCTTCGCAACCACGTCGGTGTGGTCCTCGAATCAGGCGATCCCCGGACCGTCCACCACATCGCAACGTGTATTGGGTATGGTGCCGGCGCCGTCAACCCGTATCTCGCATATCAATCCATCACCGACCTCGTCGCCGGTCCAGATGGTGCCGACGACCACGCAGCCATCACCGCCTATATCGATGCCGTCGAAGCCGGACTCCTCAAGACCATGGCCAAAATGGGGATTTCGACCGTCGAATCGTATCAGGGCGCACAGATCTTCGAGGCCGTTGGATTGGACTTGGACTTCGTCGCAGAATATTTCGAAGGGACCCCTGCACGCACCGACGGTATCGACATCACCGACGTGGAGGCAGATCTCCGAAACCGGTATGATGTCGCATTCGGTGATGACCCAGACCTCGAACGCCAGGGCGAATATGAACACCGGTCTTCGGGGATGTTCCATGAGTGGAATCCCGAGACCGTTGGCGCGCTACAGAAAGCTGTCCGACAAGGCGATTATGAGCAATACCAGGAATTTGCAGAGTTGATGAACGATCAACGCGAGACCCTCCAGACGTTACGCGGTCTATTATCGTTCGACTCCGACCGCGAGTCAATTCCACTCGACGAAGTGGAGCCCGTTGAGGACATCGTCCAGCGGTTTTCGACGGCGGCCATGAGTCTCGGAAGCCTGTCGCCGGAAGCCCATGAGAACAACTCAATCGCCATGAACCGACTTGGCGCGAAATCCAATACGGGTGAAGGCGGCGAACCCCCCGAGCGGTTTGGAACGGAGAAAGAATGCAACATCAAACAGGTCGCCTCAGGACGATTCGGAGTGACTTCAGAATATCTCACGAACGCTGACGAACTCCAGATCAAGATGGCGCAAGGCTCAAAACCCGGCGAAGGCGGCCATCTTCCTGGGAAGAAAGTCAACGAGATGATCGCCCATGTCCGATTTGCCACGCCAGGCGTCGGCCTCATTTCACCACCGCCGCTGCATGACATCTATTCGATCGAAGACCTCAAGCAACTCATCCATGATCTCAAAGCCGCAAACCCCGAGGCGGATATCAACGTCAAGCTCGTCTCTGAAGCCGGGATTGGCACGATAGCAGCTGGCGTTGCCAAGGCCAATGCCGATGTCGTCCATATCTCCGGGCATTCTGGTGGCACCGGCGCCTCTCCCAAAACATCGATCAAAAACGCCGGGCTGCCGTGGGAACTCGGGCTTGCAGAGGCCAATCAGATGTTGTGCTCGACTGATCTCCGGTCCCGTATCAAAGTCACGGTGGATGGCGGGATGAAGACGGGCTATGATGTCGCTGTCGGTGCGTTACTCGGTGCTGAGGAGTATGTCTTCGGGACGGCGTCACTCGTGACATCCGGCTGTGTCATGGCGCGACAGTGCCACGAAAATACCTGTCCGGTCGGGGTTGCAACGCAGGATGAGTCACTCCGCCAACGGTTCCCCGGTGAGCCGCAACACGTCATCAATTACATGACGTTTATCGCACAGGAACTCCGTGAAATCATGGCCGACCTCGGCTTCAAACGGGTGGATGACATGATTGGTCGGGTCGATTACCTCCAGCAGCGCGACGACATCACTCACCCCCACGCACAAAAACTTGATTTATCTGCAGTTCTGGCCGATCCCGCGGGCGACCATCGGCGGAAGACCGACCCCCAAACGCACGAAATCGATGAAGCACTCGACTGGGATCTCATCGACCAAGCCGAGCCAGGCATCACGCGGGGAACACCCGTTCATCTTGACGCTGAGATTTCGAATAAAGACCGGGCCGTTGGCGCCACCCTCTCAAACCAGATTACGAAGACACACGGTGGTGATGGACTCCCGGACGACACCATCACGATCGATTTCGGTGGTACTGCGGGCCAGAGCTTCGGTGCCTTCCTCCAAACTGGCGTGACGATGCAATTGACGGGGACGGCGAACGACTACGTCGGGAAAGGGCTCTCAGGCGGCAAGCTTGTCATCAATACGCCGAATGATGCGCCATACGAGCCAGAGAAGAACATCCTCATTGGCAATGTCGCACTCTATGGCGCCACACAAGGCCAGGCATACATCAACGGGATGGCCGGTGAGCGTTTCGCCGTGCGGAACTCCGGGGTGAAAGCGGTTGTAGAATCAGTCGGCGACCATGGCTGTGAGTATATGACAGGCGGTGTCGTTGCCTGCCTCGGCGAGACAGGGAAAAATTTCGCCGCAGGGATGTCAGGCGGTGTCGCATATGTCCTCGATCGGGCCGGTGACTTCGAAGACAAAGTCAATTACGGGATGGTATCCACGAGTCGCACGCTGGATCAGAAAGACCGGGAGATGCTCCGTCGACTCATCGAGAACCATTATGCCTACACCCACTCCGACCGCGCGGAGTATATCTTAGAGAACTGGGAGACTGAACGCGACCAGTTCGTCAAGGTCCTCCCTGATGCCTACGCCGAGATTATCGCTGACCGCGAAGAAGCTGATGTCCGGACCACCCTCCCCGACTCTGCAACGCCTGACACATCCACGGACACCGCTGGCCATATCGCCAGCGACGATTAACAACGGGTCCTCGATTGGACACGTTTGTCACAAGTTTTTGTATTAGTTGTCGGCGTTTGCCGTAGGTATATGGCAGACAACCACCGGTTTCAGGAGTCCCCCGTGTCACGACGGCGGTTTGTCCAACTCTCAGCCGTCACAACGGCTGCATTAACGCTCCCTGGGAATGCAACAGCAAATGCCGCCGCGGAGGCATTTAGCGCCGAATATCAATATGTCTTGAACCATACGCCGGCAGAGTACCGAGCCTCGACCCTCATCACATTCACCGATACAAGCGGTATTCACGCCCTTGCTCGCCAAAGCTTCGGAGAAGAAATCCATACAACGACGACACCGGTGCCGGCGGTCTATGCGCAACTGACGTCCGCAGAAGCCGAACAAGCGGCATCGATCCCCGAGGCTGAATCGTTCCAGTTTTCGCCTGGCTCGAACCCGTTTTGGCGGATTGGCTATTATCCCGCGGGCGTGTTCCCGGAGCCACGGCGATCAGTTGATTTCATCGGCTTCGAACAGTTGAAAGATGGGCTGTCGGAACTTGAAACTCGGTATCCTGACCGTGTTTGCGTCCGTAACGTCGGTGAGTCGCCGGGCCACCAGAACAATGTCACCGATCGACCGGATCCAAAGGGCATGTACGTTGTCGAAGTTACCAACTTCGAGTCGAAGACGTCATTCGCTGACAAAGAGAAGGTATTCTACGCCTGTTCACTCCATGGGTTGGAAGCCGCCGGCCGGGAAACCGGGGCGCGGGTGGTCGAAAATGTGGCGCGGGGATCGGAACCGGATATTGCGGGGAATGACGCCAAGATCGAACCGCTGCTCGACGACGTTGTCGTCATTATCGGATTCGTGAATCCTGACGGGTGGGCCGTTCGCAATCCCCAGTATGACTCCGGTTGGCAGGTCGGCGGGCCAGGCACGGATTTCCCGCGGGCACCGGCCGCGCCGGTGTATGAACGCGGCAATGCAGAGGTGTTTGATACGAACCGGCAATATCCCATCGTCGGCGCAATCAACCCGCTGCATTACCCGGCGTACGTCCCCGTCGATGGCGGGCCGGAGGATGTGCCATCGTTCGTCTATGAAAAAGTCCCTGATGCGGCAGCATTCGTGGAGTTTTTCCGGACCTATGAGAATCTCAACTATGGCGCCGACCTCCACGGTGGCCCGGTCTTCAATGAGTTCGTATTGGGCCTCATCAGTCAAGACCAATTCGACACCCGACAACTCCATGAACTCTATGAAATGTGTCTCGTCATCGATGAGACGCTGTCGGCCGCCCTCGGTACCTGGCAGACTGCCGGTGACATCCGCACCGAGTTAATCGGCGAAGGCCAGTACACCCCCGAGCTATACGGTGTTCTGCCGGAAGAAGCATTCGACTATGCAACGATCTATGACACCATCGGGTACACCGTGTCGGGCGCGATGCTTGACTGGATGGCCCACCCGGAGCCGGTCGGCCTCGATATGACGACACTTGACTTCGAGATGGCATTCAACCACATGGTCGGCGGGAATGTCTTCCATCCGGAACTCTACGAGATGGAAGTCACCGGGTATCGCACCGCTATCCGGACCATCACAGCGTTCGCAGTCCGGAATTCATCCACGCCGAGCACCACCGACCAGTTTACCGCGACAACCCACGCAGACGGTGACCGGGTGGCATACGTGACCACCGGCGATGTCGTCACGAGTGCCGACGTCCTCTCTCGAACCGATGATGACCTCGTGTTTGCCGAGGGCGACGAGACAGACGGCGAGACGACAGAGGAGACTATCCCCGAGGAGATATCACCAGCAGCGACAACAACGGTCACCCATACCGTGACGGGGACGGCACTCCACAGTCTCCGGGTTCACATCCATGCCCAACACGCCCTTCTGGATCTGGCGCTTGAATCACCGTCCGGTGACGTTGTCCGGTCGTTTGAAGCTATCACCGACGACCGTGTCGGCGGGAAATGTTGTGGCTTCCCCGAATGGGTCATCACGGACCCATCCCCGGGCACGTGGACCCTCACTGCGACGAACCGGGGAGAGACGACACAAGCCGTTGATGCATATTTCGGGACATTCGCGTCCGAGGCGACGAATCCCGATCCGCGCGCCGTGGACGAATGGGGCGATGAGGGCTACGACCAACGGGCATACACTGTCTCACCATTCCGATTCTTCGAAGATTACAACGGGTATATCGCACCGGATGATACCGGTCGTCTCGAACCGGTGACGGTGGCAGCCGTTGCCGATGGGGTGCTACAGGAAGAGGATTTCGATCACGCCGTCATCATTCATGACTACGGGGTGAATGCCGATGCCGACTATCTCTGTAGCGATATCCCAGGATACACACCGGCTGACCATCCCGCTGACGGCTTCGATGAGCCTGGTTACGTGGCTGCACTCGATGAGTTCGTTGACACCGGGGGGAATCTCGTATTGACCGATACCGGGATCCATCTCCTCGCAGCTCTTGAGAACGACCTCATCGCTGGCGATCTCACCCGAGATGATGTGACAATCACGACGAATGATGTCGCCCGGTTTTTCCCACCAACAGAGGAACCGATCCCGGCGCAATCAGAGGAACCGAAGAACCTCGAGCATCCATTGTTAACGGATGTGCGGCCGATTCAAAACCAATTGTGGAAAGTCGCACCCCTCGGGTATGAAGTCAATAATGAAGCGCCCATGTATCTCATTGATGAATCCGCGTATCGGGCAGCGGCAAACGACGGCGAGGCCACGGTTGCTGCCTCCTCAGGAGGCTCTGTTGCGGCTGGATCGATTACGGAAAGCAGGCAATCGGGCCGCGGGATCCACCTTATTTCAAGCCTGCTCCCGCCGGCAACCCAGAAAAACCTCCATCCATTCGGCTTACAGAATTACACCGTCACGTTCCTCGGGAACCTCATGTTCACATCGGCACTCGGGTGGGAGCAGGTCCGCGAAACAGCCACTGAATCACGGGTCTTTGGCCGTGGTGACTCATGGGAATTCGATGGCGACAACGGCGAGAATGGTGATACCGGACCCACAGCGACGGGGAGCCGCGAGACGGATAGCAGCCTGCAGACCGGCGCTAATGCCTATCGCGTCACAGTCCACTTAGAAGACGTCACAGGGACTGACGACGCCGTCGAAATCAGAGATCAGTTCCCGTCGGAATGGGCGTTCCAGCCCGCGTTCAGTGATGGGGAAGTCATCGCAGATGGCGTTGTGTCATTCGGGACGGTCGATCCTGCAGCCGTCGCAGACGACGACACGGTCTCGCATACGTATTTCATCGAGTCACCGTCTGATCCCGCCGCCTCTGGCGAATACGAAGTCGGTCCAGCGACGATTGATACGGCAGACGGGACTGACTCGTTTGCGGGGACAGCGACAGTCTACGTCCTGGCTGCTGACATCTAGTGGTGTATCGCCCGTCTTTTACTGTTCGCAGCCCGCAGTCTGACACATGGCACGCCATGTTCTCATAATCGGTGGGACGCGATTCATCGGGCCGCCAACGGTGGAGGCGTTTCTCGATGCCGGGTATACGGTGACGATTTTCACGCGGGGGAACACCGAGAATCCGTTGGAGTCTCACGATGATGTCGACCACGTGGTCGGTGACCGGACGAACGATGCTGAGCTTCGACGCGTCCAGCAGGACGTCACCCCTGATGTCGTGATCGACTGTGTTGCTTACTATCCCCGCGATGTGTACACGGCGACCGATGTATTCGCCGACGTCGACGCGTACGTCTATATCTCGTCAGGGGCCGCGTATCATGAGGAGACAATCCCGAAGCGAGAAGACGAGACCAAGCTTGAATCGTGCTCATCTGATCAAGCAGTTGATGATTCGTGGGAAACCTATGGAGCACGGAAGGCTGAGGGCGACCGTGCGGTCTTTGCGGCAGCTGACCGTGGGGTGAACGCGATGGCCGTCCGGCCGCCTATCGTATACGGCCCCAACGATTACACCGAACGGTTTGACTACTGGATCGATCGCGTCGATTCCTATGATCGCATCGTTGTTCCCGGCGATGGCACGAATCTCCGCCAGTTAGCATACGTGGAAGATGTCGCGAGTGCGCTCCGGATTGTGGCCGAGGACGGGACACCGGGGGAGGCGTATAACGTGGGTGATGACCACGTGCCGGTCCTTGGGGAATGGGTCGATCGTATAGCAACGGCGTGCGATACCAGTGTCGACGTCGTGACAGCGAGTGCAAGAGAATTAGAAACGGTCGATTTGGCGCTTGATGTCTTCCCGCTGTACCGGTCGTATCCGTATCTCCTCGAAACGGCGAAACTCCGGTCGCTCGGATGGACATCGACGCCGCAGGACCGAGCACTCGAAGCAACGGTTGCGGACCACCGCCAGTCGGATCGAACCGGCCGGGAGCATGGCCCCGAACGAGCGGTCGAAGAACGGCTCATCGAAATTCTTGGAACTATTGAATAACCCGCGTATTTCTGTCGGCGTGTTGCCGCCCGCAGGCAACCCTACGTGCTGTGGGTGGCCAAACGGTTTTAGTCTCACTCCGTGACGAGACGGTATGTTCCAGAAGTCGAAGTGGATTCGCCTGCCCCGGAGCGTCGTTGTGGGCCATGGGGCCCTCGACCGGACCGGCGAAGTCATTGCCGACCTCTACCTGGAGGGCCAGCCCCTCATCGTGACGAGCCCGACCCCCCGGGAGATTGCTGTCGACAGTCTCAAGGCTGCATTAGCAAAAAGCGGGTTTGAGCCGTCTGTCACGGTGATCGAGGAGGCCACGTTTGGCGCTGTCGAACGGGTCACCGACACAGCGGACGAGGTCGATGCCGCATTCCTTGTCGGCATGGGGGGTGGGAAACCAATCGATATTGCGAAGATGGCAGCCGATGAGCGCAAGTGTGGCTTTATTTCTGTCCCGACGGCGGCGAGTCACGATGGGATTGTGTCGGGCCGTGGCTCGGTCCCGGATGGTGATACCCGCCATTCGGTTGCTGCGAACCCGCCGTTGGCGGTGGTGGCCGATACAGAGTTGATTGCGAACGCGCCCTGGCGCCTAACAACAGCTGGATGTGCAGATATCATCTCGAATTATACCGCCGTTAAAGACTGGCAACTCGCGAACCGATTGAAGAACGTTGAATACAGCGAATATGCAGGTGCGCTCTCACAGATGACCGCCGAGTTACTGGTGGAGCAATCAGCGGCCATCAAACGCGGGTTAGAAGAATCTGCCTGGGTCGTCATGAAAGCACTCGTCTCCTCCGGCGTCGCGATGTCCATCGCCGGGTCATCCCGCCCGGCATCTGGCGCAGAACATCTTATCTCTCACCAACTCGACCGGTTGGCCCCTGGCGTCGCACTCCATGGCCATCAAGTCGGTGTGGCGGCAATTGTGACTGAATACCTCCATAGTGGCGAACACGGCGAGTGGCGGCGCGTCAGAGACGCACTTGACGGCATCGATGCCCCCATAACAGCCGCTGAACTCGGCGTCGATGACGACCAATTCATTGAAGCGGCTACAACCGCCCACGAAATCCGTGATCGGTATACCATTCTCGGTGACGGCATCGAAGAAGCAGCCGCCGTCGAAGCCGCAACAACTACCGGTGTGATATAGGCAACACATCGGGCCGCCCGCCCGGCGAAACGACGGATACCACTAGGTGATTCATTTAATCCGATCGGCGGGCGTGGTAGTACCGGAGGTCCCGGTACACTCCAACTATGAGGCGGTCGACGCCAACCGCAAGCAGGATGATACCGGCGATCACTACCCCTCCCCACGCAGCATTCACCGGGTCAATTGCGGGGAGCGGGCCGCCGGTGGCGAGTCGTTCACCAACGAGCAGGGCGCCATCCAACCGTGCATACGCTGGAGGAGCTCCATACCAGACAGCGACGCCGCCACTGACTGTCGCCGCGAGATGAAGGACGTGTTCCTGTGGTGTTGGCCGCTCATTGTCGTAGAATCGTTCAAGGACATCGCGAGCGGCGAACTGATGAGGATTGCGGTCGCGTTGTCGACCGCCTTCGTAGATGGCTGCGGCGACCGCTATCACGCCCACAAGCCCGTACAACGCTGTTTCCACGCCTGGCCGATCCACGCTGGCTGCCAGCGTAGACCCGAGGCTAACCACCATCACTGCGGCGGCAGCGACGAGAATCCCTGTCCGGATCGTCCCATATTCCGGGCTTACGGTCCGAACGTCCTTCCGGGACGCCATACAGGTGTGAAGGCAGTCGGTGGCAAGAACCTCCGGGCGATTTCACGAGATATATCGAGAAGACGCGGAGTCCGAACACCAAAGAACCCTGCCTCCGGTGTGTTCCGTATGGGTACGGCGTTGTCATCGCGAGAGGAACAAGTCCAGGAAGTCCTCGACCGGTTGTATGAGGTGTATCCAGACCCAACCATTTCGCTTGAGTTCTCGACTCGATTGGAACTTCTCGTGGCCGTCATCCTCTCGGCACAGTGTACTGATACACGTGTGAACGACGTCACAGCAGACCTCTTCGAGAAATATACCACGCCGGAAGCGTACGCCGAGGCGGATGAAGCTGAACTGGCTGAGGACCTCTATTCGATTACCTACCACAATAGTAAAGCAAACTACCTGAAATCGGCGTGTCAACAGATTCTGGCGGAGCACGACGGCGAGATTCCGGATACAATGGCAGCGTTGACAGCACTCCCTGGTGTCGGCCGCAAGACCGCGAACGTCGTCCTCCAACATGGACACGATCTCACAGAAGGCATCGTTGTCGACACCCATGTCCAGCGGCTCTCACAACGTCTCGGGCTTACCGAGGAACCCCGGCCAGACGCGATCGAACAAGCCCTCTTACCCATCGTCCCCGAAGACGACTGGAAAGAATTCACGCATCTCCTCATAAACCACGGCCGTGCGACGTGTACTGCCCAGAATCCAGCCTGTACAGATTGTATCCTCGAGGATATCTGTCCCTCTTCTCGCCTCGATAACGACATCGATCTCGCCGATGACACCTCCTGGTAACCCACGTGAGCTAGGTATACAGGACTAGATACCGGGCGACTCCGGTCAGAAATGCGACGATCCAACAAGCGACATAGCCAAACACGCCGATTCGAAGCCGTCGCCGCCAGAATTGAATGTTCTCATCACCGATTTCCTCAAGGAGTACGTCCTGGTCGTAGTCGGTGTAGAGATCGTGTTCGTATTTGGCTTTGAAAATACGGACGATGCCTGTCAAGCCGAACAGGAGGAATGCATACGCCTGTAAGCCGAAGAAGGCATGGACCGCGGCAAACCCGCCAAACTGCTCGAAGAGTCGTTGTCCCATCCAGGCGATGAGCGGAACCGTGGTTAGAATGAGTCCGATGAAGATAAACGTGAGATGATGGATCAGCGTCCGCCACGTGATTTCCTCTGCGTTCACCATGATCCAGGCGCCATAGAGAAAACACGGGAAGCTGGCGGCAACCATGATGAGCACGATCGTTGCCACCACCCCGTCAGTCACCATCACCGGCGTTTAGACGGCCGAACGGTTTGAGTGTGGCGTGTTATTGGCGTGGCGGAACACGTAAGCCAGCGACGCCCCAAATCTCGGCTGATGGGGAACGAGCCGTCCTCTGAATCATCTACAGACCCCGACTCCATTCCCGAGACCGACACCGAGGCAGCGGCAAGTAACTCCCACGACACCGACTCGTCGTCCCCACCGAACGACCGATCGCCTGCTGGCGACACCGAAGAGCTTTCGACCGACGCACTCCGCGAGCGTGTTGAAGCCGAATACGACTTCGATGCGTTCGGGCCAGCGGATATGGCCGACATGACGGGCGATGAATGGGAAGCGGTTTTTGATCCTGAGACGTGGATTACGGGGACGGCACTCCTCGACCGGGTGGAACGCGAGCTACGAGCCAACGTGCATCGCCGGGAAGTCTTCGCCGTGGTCGAACGTGTCGGTGACGGGGATGCCGACCGCGTGGTCGCCTACTCCGATGAGGGCTACGTGGTGGTCCGGCCGGATGGCAGTATCCAGGGGACGGGGACAATTCTTCGAGATGTCGAGCCCATGATTGCCTTATGCGCAATCGAAGACTATGATGTGCCCGATGTCCCAGATGATGCTGGGCTCCCACATCCGGACACCGTCCCAGAAGGCAGTGGCGACCTTGGAAATAAGCTCCTCCAAGTCGTCGGCGGAGTGACGGTTCTCGCTGGATTTGGCCTCATTATCGCGTGGATCGCCAGCATCCTGGATATCGTTGATCTCGGATTCGCCGGTGCGATTGTTGTCACACTCGGCCTTATCTTCCTCTTCCTCGGCGGATTCTTGTTTATTACTGTCGCGAACGCCCGGCTATCAGATAAGCTGCGGGCAGAACAATACAGAGCACGCCTCCGTATGGTCGGGGCTGGGTCAGATGAACGCCCTGACTTTCTGCCGGACGAAGCCTTCGAGAAAGGGGGTCGTGAGATCGAGCAGGCCTTGGCACGAATCCACCAGGAAGCCACTGCGTCCCTGGGAGACGACAGTGGCGATGAGCAACAACGACCCGGCTAACGGCTTCGAATATGGCTGTCGTCGATGCGCTGCACCCCCAGAAGGATCGGGTTTAATGAACTGTCGAGACAGCGGTTCTCGCGGCTGTTCATCGGCTCTTCACCCGACCGCCATCGGTGGGTTTAAGCACAAACAGACCACATCACCCAGTATATGAACAGGCGGGAGTTCTTGTGTACTGCTGGCGGAGCCACCCTCGCCACAGGTGCTGGAGCGGTCGCAGCGCAACCAGCGCTCGGTGCAGAAGCGGACGAAGAGGGTGGCGGTGAAGAAGTGCCGGACTTTGGCTCCTATCTGAGTGATGCCAATCTCTATGAGGACGGCCAAGTCTCCGATGAGCGCGGGCAAGACGAAGTCACAATTGACGTCGGCGGCGGCGATGGGTTGGCGTTCGATCCGCCGTCTGTCTGGGTGGCTCCGGGGACGACGATCACGTGGGAATGGACCGGCGACGGCGGCGATCACAATGTCGTCCCTGAGGAAGGCCCAGCTGGGTTTGAGCACGCTGACGTAGAGGGTGAATCCGGCTATACCTATGAGTATGAGGTAACGGAGGAGGACGCGGGAATCACGATGTACAAGTGTGAGCCGCATGAAGGCCAAGGTATGAAGGGCGGGATCGCTGTCGGCGACGATGTCCCAACCGTCGCAGCGGGCGGCGGCGGTATGAAAGAACCCGCGGAATTCGGCGTCGATATTCACGAACATTGGGTCGGTGTCAGCGTCACGCTGATGATGGCTGTTTCGCTTATTTTCACCTTCTTCACGCTCAAATATGGCGAATCACCGCACACTAGTGGAGGTGACTGACCATGCCAGACAACACCTATGGTGCAATTCACCGGTATGAACCGGCCAGAGAGAGCACAGTCGCAGCCATCACGATTGTCCTCTTGTCTATCCTCCAAGTTGTCCTCGTCGGCTTATTCACCTACGGGTTGACTGCTGGGTGGGCAGTCGGGGCAACGACCGGCACGGAAGCTGGGAACGTCTTACTCGGCTCCATCCTCGCGGCGATTTTCATTAATCTCGCGTTCATTTTGCTCCTGTATCGGAAGGAATTCCTCCCGGATGTCATGGTTGTCAAGAAGCGCCGTCGTAAGTGGGAAGACCTGTATGTCCGTCAAGACGATGTTGAAGGGGAGGAACTCACCGATGGCGCTGTTGAGAAATTCAAACGCGCGATTTACCCGTATTATAACAAGAACCAATGAACGACAAATATCCCTCTGAGTCAGGTCGTCGCCGGTTCGTGAAAGGCGTCGTTGGGAGCGCCGCTCTATCCGGAATCGGCGTCGGCGGGGCCTCTACTGTTGACCTGGCGACCCAGCCGCAAGGTGGCGGCGGGGGCATCACATCGTACGTCGGGATCGAACGCCTCGGCGGGCCTGCTCCCAGAGGTATGCCATATATCCCGGTTGGTGTCGACGATGAGGGCTTTCTCTATGGCCGCTGGCCAGATGTTGAAGAAGTCACCGAAGCTGGCCAAACGTTCGAAGTGGCCGAGATGGAGCTCGGCGGCCAAACGTACTCCTCGGAGTGGTTCCAATACTGTGGTCGACAACAAGCCGAGGGGGTGCAGCCGAGTGCCGAACAAGAGAATTACTTCTTGTCTGTCGACAGTTCAGACTATGAGTGGCAAAGCGACGAACTCGAAGAGGGTGACCGCTTTAATCTCAGCGTGTTTGACGACTACGAATCCTGGGGGAATGGCATCGGCCAGGATGGCGTCGGAAAGCCAGCGCAAGCGATATGGCGTTCTGAGGGGGCAGAGGATATCATTCCCGTCACTATTATCCGGAGTTCAACTATCGAAGAGAAAGCCCAGGGAGACGGTACTGCCGGGCAATGGTACTCGGCAGCATCCGCCCAAGGTGTCATCGCTTTCATGAATGTCTGTACGCACTTCTGCTGTGTTCCTGGGTATAAGGAGGACGCCGCGTCCGCTGAATACAACGCTTCAGACGGCGTATACTGTCAATGCCACCAATCTACGTACGACCCATTCACGCCCGAATTCGGGCAATTCATCGCGCTCCCCCGCCCCGACGACTCCGGCAGCGGCGGCGGTGGCGGTGGCGGTAATGGCGGAGGTAGTAACGGTGGCGGTGGTGGCGGTAATGGCGGAGGTAGTAACGGCGATGGTGGCGATGGTGGCGACGACGGTGGCGGTGGCGGTGGCGAGGGTAGTGGGAATGGTGGGGATGGTTCTGGTGATAATGAGTCGAGTGCGAATGGCGCTGGATCGGAGGGATCTGAATGAGTTTAAAACCGCGGGACGAGCACGACCATGAGGCGTGGATTGCATCGAAGGACCTCTCGCCGATCGAGGAGATCTATCTCACTGTCTTGTTGTGGCTTGACCGCCGGCTCCGGTTGGTTGACTACCTTGAGTTGTTGGAGGATATGTACTATAAGACGAACCTCCAGATGCCGAAAAGCCACACCGAACAATACAATCTCGATAACAAATTCTGGTATTGGTATCCATTGTACGCTCTTGGATCGTTCAGTACAATTGCCTACGTTGTGGCCTCCATTAGTGGCGCGCTCCTCGGATTCTACTATGCCCCATCAACGGCAACGACGGAAGGCGCCCAGACGGTCGCCTATTCCAACGTCCTGTTCATCATGGGTGATCTGAACTTCGGGTTATTCCTCCGGAGTCTCCATCGGTGGTCCGCGCAGGTGATGACCGCGGCAGTCTTCCTCCACATGATCCGAGTGTACTTCACTGGTGCATACAAAGAACCGCGAGAACTGAACTGGATTATCGGCATTATCCTGATTTCACTCACGATGGTG
This sequence comes from uncultured Natronomonas sp., assembly GCA_964609565.1. Taxonomy (GTDB): domain Archaea; phylum Halobacteriota; class Halobacteria; order Halobacteriales; family Haloarculaceae; genus Natronomonas. Next base: position 18,919 of record CAZSSY010000012.1, on the reverse strand, counting down.
TTCGGGTACAGCGGCTACCTGCTCCCGTGGAGCCAGCTATCGTACTGGGCCGGACAGATCGGTGTTGAGATGGCGATGTCGATCCCCCTTATCGGTGAATGGGTAGCCCAACTCGTTTTCGGCGGATTCACACTCGGTGAGTCGACATTACAACGGATGTATATCCTCCATGTGTTTGTCTTACCGTTCGTCGTCACGGCATTGATCGCATTACACATCGGTATCGTCTGGATGCAAGGCATCGCGGAACCCCACTGAGACCAATGAACGACACAGACCCTCATTCCGATGGCGACGAACCGCTGACAGCCACCGCGGCAGAATCGGACGTCCACCGACAGCCGCCGACCGTCTTACCTGATGGTGGAGAGGACCCACAATCGGATGGCGGGACAGGTATCGTTCCCCAGGACGACCAGGCCCCGACATGGTCGGAACGGAAGGAACGCTCCCAGGGGTTGGCTCGTCTGACATACGAATTCTTCGAGCGGTCCCGTCGCGAAGATGAAGATCTCCGACAAGCATCCGACTACGTCGAACGTGATGTGCTCGCGTTCCCGACGTGGCCCCACGAGATGATCCGGAACCTATCGTTGACGATGTTTTTCTTGGGGATGATGTTCTTTATCTCCGCAGCGATTCCACCCCACCTCCCAGGACCGGCTGACCCGAATGCGACGCCAGCCGTGATTCTCCCGGATTGGTATCTCTATTGGTCGTTCGGCCTCCTGAAACTCGTCCCCATCAACCCCGAATTGTCGCTGCTCGGCGGTCAGAAACTCATGAGTGACCGCGTCTACGGTGTGGTTGCCAACCTCGTCGTTGTCGGTATTATCGCCATGGTTCCCTTCCTCAACAAAGGGAACGCTCGCCGCCCCGTCGAAGAGCCCTTCTGGGCAGCGATCGGCGTCGGCGGCCTGGTGTTCGCATTCACCATTGCCGTCCTCGCCGTCCAGAACCTCGTCGCAGAAACCTTCCCCATGACGAACGCGGAACTGTTCGATGTGACATTCCTCCTCCCGGTCGTCTCCGCCTTCGTGGCGTACTCGGTGTTGAAGACGATGCGCGAAGGCTACATGTTCGAATTAAACCGGCGGTATTACCGGCTCCGCCCCCCACAATAACGCGAGCTCCGGGGTTCTTGATAACGACTGGTCGGGTGGATGGTTCCGGCAGCTTTACTCACCGGCCTTTCGTACCCCACTGTCATGGATGAGGATCCGACAGAGGACGATTCCACGCGGGGACCCGACCGTCACCCGGAGACAGTGGAATCGGACACATCACCTCGAGATGTCGTGGTCCCACTCCGCCTCTACAAAACAGTAACTGTCTTCTCGACGCTCATCGCTATCATTACCATCCTCGCTGGATTCGTGTTGTTAGATCGTGGCACCCAACGCGCAACAGCGAGCCCTGACGAAGTGAGCCTCCCCGTCGTGGCGTTAGGGCTAATCCTGATCGTCGGTGGGACGGCTGTCTATGCATTCTCCACTCGGTTTCGGGCCGAAGGAATGGGAAAGGCTAAAAACGAAACCGACGAACAATCGAACAATGGCTGATGAATTCGCCAAAGGCCTGGGAATCCTCACCGGTGGCGGACTACTCTGGCTCGCCGTCTCGGCGTGGCTCACAACCGAGAGCTTCCAAGGCACACAACTCATCGCGCCACCACCAGAAACCCTTGGGACATACGGCGAACTGGCCATCATGGTACGGGACGTGACGACCTGGTTCGTCATCTTTGGCGTCTTAGCCTTCTGGGTCATCATCCCAGCGTTCCGCGAATATAAAGCCTACCGAGACAGCAGCGAAGAAGCATAACCACTCCGTTTCTCCACCACTGACCCGTGAAGCCGACTCGCTGTCCCTCGCGATAACAATGGCCACGGGTTCTCCAGACGTGCTTTCCCTCGGTTTCGCTGAGACGAGTTTCGGGTGGTGGGTTAGACTACAGCGCCCCAGTATGGTTCGATGAGGAAAAAGAGGGCTTGGTATGCGATATAGAGGAAGGCGAAGAGTGAAGCACCAATTGCGCCCCATGGCCGCTCGATCTCCCATTCTTGGCGAGCTTCGACTTTCCGCGCCTCAAATTCGAAGAAGTCGGTGAGGAACACACCGACGACGAGGAGTGAGACGATCATTCCGGCGTGGCGTTCAACGCTGAGGTAATAGAACGCACCGAGGACCAAGAGGAAATCCGTTGCCAACAGGAGTGGGTGGCGACTCAGCGCATCGGCACCGTCTTTGGCCTGCTCGGTGACTCGATTATATTCGACGCCTCGAGCGATGAGATTGATGATGATGAGCGCAAGCATCACATAGGCAATGACCGGCGCTAGGAAGGTGTCGAGCGGCCCGAATATCGCGACCGACGGGTCCATACTTGGCTGTCGGTCCGGCCCCCATTAATGTGTTTCCAAATCCATGATACCCGCCCACCTATCCCAACGGCCACATCGGTCAACGATTCTTGTAATATGGCTGAATCGCGTTCGCCGACCGAGGAGGCGTATAGAATCCGGGTTAAATTTCGCGGTCGACAACGAATTCGGCGAAATTCACGAGTTTCTCGGCCGGGCCTGGTTTGAGGTCAAGGTCGGTGAGATACGCGATTGACTCTTCAGCGAGTGTTTCAGCCACATCTCGGGCGTACTCGACACTGTTTGCTGTTTCCAAGATTTCTATGGCCTCGAGGATCTCTGCATCGGTGTTCTCCTCAGCCCAGAGGAGTTCTTCGAGACGGGCAGCTTGGTCAGGTGGGGCGTTGTCGGCGGCGTGAATCGCCATGAGTGTTTTCTTGCCTTCGCGGATGTCGTTCCCCATGCCTTTCCCGAAATCACCGCCTTCCTCAAGCGCATATTCGACATCAAGGACATCATCGGCGATTTGGAAGGCCACCGCCATATGTTCGGCATAATCAGCGACCGCCGTCTCGTATTCCTGTGTTTCGGTCACGATGGCTGCAAGACGGGCGACGATGCGGCCGAGACACCCGGTCTTACACGCACACATTTCGAGGTATTCAGGTTCGGAAATCCGGATTTCTTTCTCGTTGTGCCAACAGATATCCATGCCTTGTCCGAGGTGCGTGCGATTCAACTCGTGCATCAACATTTCGTAGGCGGCCAGCCGGACGTCAGCCGGGAGATCGCCCGGGTTACGAGTAATGATCTTCAACGGGAGGAAATACATCGCGTTGCCAGCGTTCAAGGCGACATCGGTTCCGTAGACATGATGGAGAGCGGGGCTGCCGCGTCGATGAGTCGCCGCATCTTCGACATCGTCGACGATGATTGTGCCATTGTGGAGAATTTCGGGGATGACCGCATATTCGAGGTACTCTTCTGGATCGTAGTCGAATGCTTCGAGTAACACCAAGAAGAGCACTGCCCGCCATCGTTTCCCACCGCGGTCTAGTAATTCCCAAATCGGGTCAGCGAGTGCTTGCTGGACAGCTGCTGGGTCATACCGATAGGTCGCGGGGCCGAAGAAGTCAGTGAGATACGTTTCGTCGACGAGCCGGGGGAGGAGCGATTCGATCGTCTCATCGACGACGGGCCGCCACTCATCGAGCACGCCACGCATATCACCGTGCTTGCAGTGGGAGGGTAAAAACCCCACCGTGGTGTGACGTTCCCGGCGGATGGCGACCGGGAGGACTTTTGGCAGTGCCCGTCGTTTTCCCACGCAGATGAGCGGACAGCCTATCGGTATCCTGGGGGATACGACTCTGGTCGACACGGTCGAGTCAGCCGGGGCTGACCCACGTATCGTCGACGACTCTGATGGAGACTTGCAGACGGTCATGGCGGATGTCGACTATGTGGTGGCGGTTGGCGAGACAGCGGTGAGTGAGTTGGCACGCGTTTCGGTTGAGACGCCAATCCTCCCCGTCGATGCTGGGACAGGTGTCCGATCTGTCCCCCGTAAATTGGTGGCGGATGCCGTCGTGAATCTCCAGACTGAGACGTATCGGACGATGGAACACCCCGTGGTAGGTGTTGAAGGGTCGTTTGACCCGGCGGCTGCCATCTTCGATATCGGGTTATTCACCGCCGAACCAGCACGGATTTCTGAGTTTTCAGTTACCTGGGAGACCGAACCTGTTGCCCGGTTCCGGGCGGACGGCGTTGTTGCCTCGACACCGGCCGGCAGTGTTGGGTATACTCGGGCGGCGGATGGCCCGCTCGTCATGCCAGGAAGCAATATGGGGCCGGTTGTTCCAATCGCGCCGTTCACGACGAATGCCGACCACTGGATTCTGCCCCTCGATAATGTCACGTTGGCCGTCGAGCGGGATGAGACGGCCGTGTCGTTGCTCCTCGATGGCTGTGTTGCTGGCTCTATTGCCGCTAATGACCCGATTTCACTGTCTTGTCACCGACATGTACAGACTGTCATCGTCCCCGAAAGTCTCTCGTTTTTCGCTGATACACCGTCCCATATCGGCCGATAACACCCTCACCCCCTGCCCCACCGCTGGGACTCGTCCACCAGCACGACCGAAACCTCGCCGACCCATCTCGCTTGGTCTCGCTGCATCGTCGCGCCGGTTTGGGTGTGACGTCGCCCGGGGAGGGGGGTGGCGGTGTCTCGGTGGGTGGCTTGTGGACCGGGTCGATGTAATCCTGAGTCTTATTCGGTTTCAGCTTCGAACTGTGGGATATGACTCATGAACTTGATCGGGAGTTGCTTGTCTCACTCACTGAAACAAGCGGCGTCTCCGGCTATGAAGATCGGGTCCGGTCACTAGTCCGCGAGGAGTTAACGCCGCATGTCGACGACGTGCGGTCGGATGCAATGGGGAATCTCGTTGGGCGTGTTGGGCAAGGCGATTTTGATATATTGGTGGCGGCCCATGTCGATGAAATCGGGTTCCTAGTGCGACATATCGGTGATAATGGGTTTCTTGAACTGGAGGCGCTCGGCGGTTGGGACCCGCGGATTCTCCGTGCACAACGCGTCACCGTGCATACGGCCGATGGTGATCTCGGTGGCGTGATTGGCTCGGTCCCACCGCATACACTCACTGATGATGAGGCATCGACAGATCGGGAGGTTGCGGATGTCCGGGTTGATCTCGGGTTGGATGCTTCGACAGTGGCAGACCAGGTCACCGTGGGGGATGTGGTGACACTGGATCAGACAACGATTCAACTCGGTGAGTGCTTTAGTGGCAAAGCGCTGGATAACCGTGTTTCTGTGTTTGTGATGCTGGAAGCGGCACGCCGACTCACGGTTCCTGAATCGGTGACCGTTCATTTCGCGGCGACGACGCAGGAAGAGGTCGGGCTCCGTGGGGCCGAAGCGCTCGGTTTCGATCTTGATCCTGATTTGGTGGTTGCCGTGGACACCACGATTGCGAATGATATCCCGGGCGTTGACGAGGGGGAGCATATCACGCGTCTCGGGACGGGTGCGGGGATCAAGTTGATGGATTCAAGTGTCATTACTCACCCGAAGATTCATCGTCGACTTCGTGAGGTTGCGGAAAGCCATGGGATTGCGACTCAGGTCGAGATTCTGTCCTCTGGGGGAACGGATGCAGGTGGTCTTCAGCGTGCGTCTGGTGCGACACCGACAGGCGCAATCTCTGTGCCGACGCGGTATCTCCACACGCCGACCGAATGTGTGCATCGGGACGACGTAGTAGCGGCCATCGATCTGCTTGTCGCGTTCCTAGAGACAGCAGATAGCAGCACAGATTACACCTTGTGACTAGTGGGGCGGAAGGTCACTGTGTCAATCGTCGTGGTGAGCGTGGTACGGTCAGCCGGCATTCATCAGGGTGGCGCGTGTGTCTTGGAGTTAATTTGATTCGTCGGTGTCTGCGTCGGTAGCCCGGGGTCTCACCACGTCGGCGAGTGTGACGAGAAGACCGAGGAGCCAGCCGAATGGCGTTGCAATCCCGACCCACATGAGGATAACACCGATTCCTTCGAGACTGTAGTTGTCGCGGAAATAGTCGTTGAGTCCATAGACATCAAAGATGGTATCGAGGAGGAATATTGCGATAGCTTCGCTTTGTTCGAGGAGGTTGGTGAGCGAGGGCTCATAGATGGTTGCGACGACCGGAGGGAGGAAGATGGCGTTCATCGCGAATGGGTAGGCGAAAACGACTGTCGTGCCCCGTCCGCCCACGCGGGTGAACATGACGGCGAGACCGGCTGAAATGACTGCGACGATACTTGCGGCGCCGACGGCGATGAAGCCATCTGGATTGAAGCGGATTCGGGCAATGGCGGTTAATGCGCCCCAGAGGATGGCGGTCAAGATGACAACGCCAATAATCCCGAGTCGTGTTGTGGCGGAATCGAAGCGACGAGCATTGAATCGTGTTGCGAACCCCAGGAGTAAGAGCGGATAGAGGATCGCGACGATCGGGATGCCGAGTGCGGCCCAAGTGCGGTACTTGATCTGGTCACCTCGTGTTCGGGGTTCCCATTTGCCTAGCACTTGGTGGACGGCCGTCCGCTGGCGAGGAAAGACTAATTCCATCCATGTTTCGTGTAACCGCACAACGTCGACTTTGATTCCGTCCACGATGCCGGCATGAGACATACGATGTCCCAACCGTCGGGTGCAAAAATAGGTTCCGACCTCGTTCTGTCCTCCTGCCGCCAACATGACTCGAGTGGGGTCGGATCCCCACTGCCAAACGACCCACCACCACGACCGTTACCACCCGTGTCGATTGCTTTTTGATGAGACAGTGCGGTTCCTGTCACACCATCTGTTCGTGCATCGTGGTGGCAGTTCGTCGCCGTAACGTACGGGTTATTTATGGCCAACCGTATATACGGACGAATATGGCCGCGGACACCTACGACGTCGTTGTCGTTGGCGGCGGGACAGCGGGAAGTTTCGCCGCTGCGACGGCAGCCCGAGCAGGCCTCGATGTGGCGCTGCTCGAGCGGAAGACCGAGGAAGATGGCGGTCGAATCGCGTGTGGCGATGCGATTAAAGGCACGAGTACCTTTCCGGATGTCATCGATTTAGACTATCTCCGCGAAGAGTCATTCACGAACGAAAATATCACGCTCGCCCGCTTCGAGAACCCGAAGACAGGTGATAACCTCGATATCGGGTTCCGCGGGGGGAGCGGCGCAATTGTCGACCGGAAACGCTATGGCGAAGTCCTCCTCGAGGAAGCCGCTCGGGCCGGTGCGGACATTCACTATGACACAGTTGTCCGCGATGTCGTACAAAACGGTCGTATCACAGGCGTCACCGCAACCTCCCGCGGATCCGTCCACGAATACGACGCTGAGGTCGTCATTGATGCAGCCGGGTCACTGTCACTCCTCCAAGATAAGGCCGATTTCGACGCAACAACGTTCGATACGAATGTGAACTACCAGCAGTTCTGTTCGGCCTACCGGGAAATCGTCGAAGTCCCCGAGCCGGTCGACTGGCATAACGCGATCGTGTTCAAGCCAACCAGTGAGCTCGGATACCTCTGGTATTTCCCGCGGACGCCGACAGAGATTAACGTCGGCCTCGGGTTCCAGATGAACCGGCCACCAATAAAACTGGTCGAAGAGTTAAAACGGGACCTCCGAAATCGCGCCGAATTCCAAGGAGCGACCGTCAAAGACAAACTCGGGGCCGCCCTGCCCACGAGACGCCCATACGATTCAGCGGTCGCCCCCGGCTATATGGCAGTCGGCGACGCCGCTGGACACGTGAACCCCTGTACCGGTGGCGGGATCCCGGGTGCGGCGAAAGCGGGGACGTGGGCTGCAGAAACCGCAGTTGAGGCGATAAGCGATGGGACTGTCGATGAAGGGGCGTTGTGGGCGTACAACCATCGTGTCCAGACGGACTTCGGGAAACGGTTCGCCGCGATGGACCTCTACAACATCTGGGGCACCAACTTCGATGTCGATGAACTCGTCGATATTGTCAGTGCAATGCCGGGCCAACAGCTCGCGGATGCGCTGGCGCTGGAAGGGACCACCTCGATGAGTTGGCCTTTAAAGATCAAAACCGTGATCAACACATTCGGGCACTGGGGGACATTACGCGAACTGAAGCATCTCAATGACCTGGGGACGAAGCTCAAATCGGTTTACGACGACTATCCAACGAGCCCCGATGCGTTTGCGTCCTGGCAGACACGCCGCGATGCGGTTATGGACGAGGTCTATGACCTCACCGGCGCCGATCCAAAATATTAGTTCGCGGCGTGTGAGAGCCTGGTATGAGCCTCAATTTTGCGTCCGCGGTGGAGATTGCCAATGGGGTGACCACCGGTGAGTACTCTCCGAGTGATATCGTCGAAACGGTGCTCGAACGGATTGATGCCCGAAATGAAGTCACGAACGCGTTCGTCACGGTCTTGGCCGATGAGGCCCGGGACCGTGCCCGCCATGTCAGCGAACAGGTCCAAGCCGGGGCAGACCTCCCGTTGGCTGGCGTGCCGGTGGCGATAAAAGATTTATCGGAGACGAAAGCCGGCGTGCCCAACACGATGGGGTTTCGACCACTGGCCGACAACATCGCCGATGAGACCAGTATCACTGTTCGTCGCTTAGAGGACGCCGGCGCCATCGTTGTCGGCACGACCAACACACCAGAACTCGGCCACATCCCACGCACAGATAATATGCTGCAAGGCCCAACGGGCACCCCATTCAATCCAGATCGGAATGCAGCAGGCTCGTCAGGCGGGTCGGCGGCTGCCCTCGCCGATGGACTCTGCGTGCTTGCGACCGGCTCCGATGTCGGCGGCTCACTCCGCAACCCGGCATCCTGTTGTGGTATTGTCTCTCTCAAACCGAGTTTCGGGCTCATCCCTCGTGCGTCTCGAGTCAATGGCTTCCGAGGCCACACGCCATTCGGCGTGCTTGGCCCGATGGCTCGAGATATCGACAGCCTCGCGGTGATGATGGATGTCATGGCCGGACAACACTCCATCGATCCGTTCAGTCTCCCAACACCCACTACCTACCATGATGCCCTGACCGAGCACCTCGATTTATCCGATATCACACTCGGGTATACACCGGACCTCGATATGTTCGCCGTCGAGGCCTCGGTCCAAGAGACAATTGAATCAACCCTGGATATCCTTGAGGCAGCCGGCGTATCTATCGAACCACTCACGTTGGATACGCCTCCGAAAGGGGCGATCACGCACACATATAGTCTCCAGGTAACCACGTTTTTCGCCGCCGCCATGGCGGAAATCGAGGCATCCCTCGGCATCGACCTTCTGTCAGACCATCCGGATGCAGTCCCAGCTGATCTCCAAACCATGATCTCGTTGGGGCAAAGCAACGATATCACTGAATACTCTCACTCCGATTTCCTTCGAACTGAGTTCTACCAGACGATCACGACGGCGGTAGACGGCCTTGATGCGATTATCTGTCCCACGCTTGCGACCTTACCGCTCACCCACGATGAGCCCTACCCCCAAGAGATCAATGGTGAATCAACGAGCGGGCTCCCGACCGATTGGATGCTCACCTGGCCGTTCAACCTGACTGGTCATCCGGTCGTCAATATCCCTGGTGGAACCGCTAATGGCCTGCCTGTTGGAATGCAACTCGTTGGTGATCGATACAGTGACGCCAGCCTCCTCCGGATTGCTGCCGCAATCGAACAGGCGTGTCCGTGGAGCTATCCTGCCCAATAACGACTGCAACCAATGGGGTGCCACGACTCCCAGTCAGTGCTGGCTCACGAATGGTGTGATTCTCTCAGCCTATCCCCGTGTTGGATCGTGTTCGCCGACTTGTATTAATCGTCGGCGGCTGCGGATTCGGGGGTGTCTGATTTGATTGCGGCGTCGTCTATACTCGGCGGGTATTTGCCACGGTCGAGTTTGAGGTCTGAAAGCGGGCGGGCCATACAGGTGAGGGCATAGTCCTCCGCTTCTTCGTCGGTGAGTCCTCTGGCGGCCGGTTGGGTGACGTTCCCTTCAATGATTTTTGCCGAACATGCCAGGCACATCCCGACGCGACAGGAGTACTCTTGGGCGATCCCTTCGCTGATACAGCGTTTCAGGATCGTGTCTTTGTCGGAGACTTGAATCTGCTCGCCGGTCCCGACGAATTCCACCGTGTACTCACTCATAGCCCGGTGTACGATGAACCGGACTAAAAGCTCTTCCCACCCACCACGCGTAATTTGTCTGTTTGGTAACAACACATTACCGGTCGGTGGCGTACCCAGCCGCCTCCTGCCGTCGAATTCACGATGGCACACCGGGCTAGGGTGGTCGTTGGCAAGAGTTTTCCCGTCCGGGAGAGGACAAGCGGGCATGACCACCGTTACGTGCGATGTCGCCATCGTCGGTGCCGGCACGGCTGGTTGTTATGCCGCGGCCACACTGGCGGACGCCGGTTACGATGTGATTGTGGTCGAGCGGAAAACCGAGGCGGAGGCTGGCCACATCGCGTGCGGTGATGCACTCAAGGGAGCGGACAAGTTCCCCTCATCAATCCCGAAAGCGCGAATTCAGGATTCCTTCACCAATACCGCCGTCGACCACGGCCAGTTCGAAATCCCGCGAGAAGACACGGTCCTCGACATCCCGGTGCCCGGTGAGTTAGCGGTCGTCGACCGGTGGTCCTACGGCCAACTTATTATCAACGCCGCCGCTGACGCCGGCGCCGCGTTCCATTATAATACAGTCGTCCAAGATGTCCTCCAAGATGACGACGGGCGCGTGACGGGCCTCCGCGCCGCATCGAATGGGGACGTGCATACCTATACTACTGATATTGTGATCGATGGCGCCGGGGCATTATCGATCCTGCAAGACAAGGCCGATTTCGAGACGGCAACATTCGATACGAACGTTCGATACTCGCAGTTCGCCTCCGCGTATCGAGAGGTTATTGAAGTTGACGAACCCGTGGAATGGGCCGATGCGCTGGTATTCAAACCAACGAAACGATCAGCCGGTTACCTGTGGTATTTCCCGCGGACGCCGACAGAGATTAACGTCGGCCTCGGGTTCCAGATGGACGAAGAACCGATGAAGCTTGTCAGCGACCTGCGAGAGGATCTCCAACGCCGGCCTGAACTCCGGGATGGCACTGTGAAAGATAAACTCGGGGCCGCCCTCCCCACTCGTCGCCCGTATGACTCCGCAGTCGCCCCCGGGTTTATGGCAATCGGCGATGCGGCGGGCCATGTCAATCCTATCAGCGGTGGCGGCATCGCCGGAGCCGCGTATGCGGGCCAGTATGCGGGCGAGCAGGCTATCACTGCCCTCGAAAACGATGACGTCAGCGAGGCTCAACTGTGGCGGTACAACGAACGCGTCATGGACCACTATGGTAGCCGGTATGCGGCACTTGACGTCTATAATATCTTTTCGACAGCATACGATCTCGATGAGCTCCTCGGGTTACTCGCCGCTTTGCCCGCGGAGAAACTCTCAGATGCCCTGTATTCGGGGTCGGCTCGCGTTGGCCTTGGCTTGAAAATCCTCGTCCTTATCAAAAGCTTCGGCCACTGGGACACACTCAAGAACCTCTATGACACGAAACAACTCGCTGACCGACTCCTTGACCACTACGACGCGTATCCCGCCGATCCAGATGCGTTCTCAGACTGGCGCCGGCAGCGTGACCATATTATGGACGATATCTACGCCAAAACCGGGGCCGACCCCAAATACTAGCCGCACCCCCGACCAACGATTGTAGCCAGTCGTTTGCTAGGCATCTATCGCGGGATCGCTATCCCTACTCGTCTCGTATAGAGCCGCCGACTGCACAGGGAGAAACAAGGTGACAGGGAGGGGAACCACGACAGATTACAGTTTACCGGCTTTCTGGAGTTTCATCAGGTCTTCGGTATCGAGGGTTTCGCCTTCTTTGAACTTTTGATAGATCTCTTCGGCTTCCTCTTTGGCTGCCTCACGTTCTTCGGCCCGGTCGTCTTTCCGTTCTTCCTCTTCTTCTTTATCGAGTTCCCGGAGGCGTTTTTGGACGCGGACAAAATCTTCGTGGTGGCGGTCGGCTGCTTCTTGGGCGTCAACGAACTTCTCGTGCCATTCATCCGCTTCATCACGGATCTCGTCGGCTTCCCGGTAGGCCTCGATCATCTGGTTGTGATGATCTTGGGCTTTGTCGGCAAGTTCCGTGACCTTCTGGTGGTGTTTGGAGGCTTCAGCGCGGACTTCTTGGGCTTCCTCTTTGAGTTCTTCGAGTTCATCGCTTTGACTCATCTTCTCCTTCCGGTCGGCGAGTTCCTCGCGTTTCTCTTCGATTTCTTCGATGAGTTCGCGCTCGTCTTCCGACGAGAGGACTTCGGTCTGCTGTTTGAATTCCAGCTGCTCGATCTCGTCGGTGAGCTGGTCGACACTCTTGCCTTCGTTCAGCTCCAGGTCTTCTTTCAAGCCATCGACCTTATCGAACAACTCGTTGGCCTTCGCATTCAGCTCGTTTCGTTGTTCTTTGTGCTCTTGGACCTGTTCGTTGAGTTCATCACGTTTCTCGCGATGCTGTTGGGCTTCATCGACTTTCTCGCGCGTTTTCGCATTCAATTCATCCCGTTTTGTTGCCCGTTCGGAGGCCTTCTGATTCAATTCATTCCGCCGGTCACGAAGCTGTCCGGCAAGTTTGATGAGTTGGCCTTTAGAATTATTTTTGAGGTTGTCGTCTGTCAGTTCTACGTTCTTTGATTTGTTTATTGACTCTGCCATGGTTATCGTTCTACTCCATTACCGGTCCGGTCGAAAACAGCAACCGCTGGTGAAAGGCAGTCACCGGATAAGGAAAGCTCCCTGTCATTCTGGTCGGCTAACGATGCTGCCGAACGCCGGACGCGTTCTGGTGCCGGATACTACTGCATTGCTCTATTTAAAAATTGTGGAGGTGTGGAACCATGGAAATAGCTACCAAACACCGTGAAAATCAAGGTATTAGGTCATCATCGCCACTGTGTTCACCTATAAATTACTCATGTAGCTCTAGCGAGCGAAACAGTCGACTGAAATAGTCCGCGTTGCACACCTCAGTATGGAACACCGTGTTCAAGGCCGGGGCCATGAACATGTGACCGCCGAACATCCTTCGACATTTGAACTCACGAGCGATGATTGGCTGACGCCAGCCGGCGACTGTATCCTCGCGGTGGAGACTAATTCGGTCCCCGCCGACTTCGACCCCGAGTACGTTGATGCCTGTCGATCGCATGAAGCTACCATAACTGCCGTTCTCGCTGTCGATGGCCACGAAGCAATCATCACGGGCCACGGACACCCTGATCTCACGTTGACTGACACCCGGAGTATGGTTGGCCGAACGAGCACCTATATCGACGACCGGACGATTATGATTAACGCTGACACTGCTGCGGCCGACATCGATCGTGACCTCATCACAGCGCTTCAGACAGGAGCTGATATCGAATGCATCCTTCACGTCGATTAACCCATCGATGGCGACTCCCTCCGTCACACGGAGGACCGATACTAAGAAGCCAGATAAACACACCTTTGTCCTGGGGATTAAAACCGGAGTGTATGGATGAGGAACCCGCCGTCAATATCTCTGGGGGTGACGACGGCGGCGGCTCACCGACTCGATTTCCAGCACACGACGGTGAAACGCACGCCGAACGTGTCGTAGACCAGCTCGGCGAGCTTTACTGGCAGAAAACGTACGGCGGCCAGGATGCGTTTGCATGTCTGGTCCGCACTATTTTAAGTCAAAACACGTCTGATAAAGCCAGCAAGCCAGCGTACGACGCCCTCATCGCTCGGTATGGGGCCGGCGATGAGTCGGCGGACACCGAGCGTGGTCGTGCAGCACCGCCACCCGATCTTGTGACGGCGTTAGCAGATGCTTCACAGGATGACCTCGCGGACACGATCGCGGCAGCCGGACTGTACAACCAAAAGGCAGCCACACTCATCCGGCTCGCCACCCGCATTATCGACGACTACGGCACACAAGAGGAATTCAATGCATTTGTCCAGGACGGTGACCCCGCTGAGGTCCGTGATGTCCTCCTTGACATGAAGGGGGTTGGGCCGAAGACCGCCGACTGCGTGTTACTGTTTGCCGGCGGTCGGGACGGAGTCTTCCCGGTCGATACACATATTCATCGCATCGCGCGCCGCATGGGGTTAGCACCACCGTCTGCCGACCACGAGGTCGTTCGGGACTATCTGGAGGCAGCAGTCCCGGCCGAGAAATGTGGCTTCGGACACACCGCGATGATACAGTTTGGTCGTGAATACTGTTCGGCACGCACACCACGCTGTCTGGAGAGCCCGGATGCGTGTCCTCTTGTCGATGCCTGTGCACAGGTTGGCGTTTCTCCGGCGTCCGGCGACGTGGTTGATCCAGCTACGGCTGACTCAGCGGATGAGTAATGGAGGCTGACGGGATGTTTATGCGTCCGGCCGGCTGAGTGTCACGTGGTGCTGACGAAGGATCTGCTCCGTGTTTCCCGTGCGGGCGGCTACCGCCTCCAGTTCACCGAACCAGATGACGACGCCCTCGCAGCCCGGGTATTATCCGTTTATCGTGATCACGTGGGGGAGCGTCGCGAAACACTCGAGGACGCGATGACGGCCCTGGAACGGGAGGCAGCTGACTTTAAACTCGTCCGTGGGTTCGCCAAGCTTCTTGATCGGGAGGCCACCTTTGCGACGCAAGCCCCACTCGACCCGGGGCGTGTGCGGACGGCTGCCTTCGAAGCTGCCGAAGCAGTCGGTGTTGTCACTCCCTCTGAGCGGACGGAAGCGATCACGCGGGCCGCCGACAGCTTGGACGTTGCGCCAGCGGCGGTCACCGACTCGTTGTTTGCCGACCGGGAAAGCGAACAGGTGCTTGTGGCGCTTGAGACGGACTACACACCCGAATCGCTCCGCCGGCAATATGATCTGTCGTTGGCGCAAACGGCGTTATTCGATGCTGTGGAGGTCCGGGTGCAGTCGTCTGACCCACGAGCTGTCATCTCGGCGGTGAAACGCCTCCGGTTGATGTATGAGATTCGTCACAGCGACGCGGGCCGAGAGGTGGTCGTGACCGGTCCGGATGCACTATTCACGCGGTCGCGTCGGTATGGCACACGGTTTGCCCGGCTCCTTCGCACCGTCGCAGCGACCGAGACGTGGCAACTCGACGCAACGATCGACGATCGCGGAACAGAGCGCCAATTAGCGCTTGATGAGTCGGATCTCGTCGTGCCAGGCACGGAGCCAGTCGCGGCGCCATCATTCGATAGCAGTGTCGAATCGGATTTTTACGCCCGGTTTGCCTCCCTGGACCTCGATTGGGAGATCGGTCGAGAACCAGCGCCGCTTGCAGCCGGTGAACATGTGGTGATCCCCGATTTCGCGTTTGACTGGCAGCATAGTGCGTTCCGGGTCTTCTTTGAAATCATGGGGTTTTGGACCCCTGAGTACATCGAGAAAAAGCTATCGCGGTTCGCAGACCTGGAGGCGGATGCGTTCATTGTTGCCTATGATGAATCACTCGGCGTCGGCGAGCAACTCTCCGAACTGGGACATCGCGCCGTGCCATACACTGACACGGTCCGGGTGAAAGATGTCCGTGATGCACTCAGGCCATATGAACGCGACCTCCAGGCGGACAGTGCCGCATCCCTTCCCGACGAATTCATCCCAGAGGCAGATGTCATCGCCCTCGCTGATGTGGCCGCAGAGTACGGCGTCTCCACATCTGCCGTCGACGCCGTAGATTTCCCCGACCATGACCGCGTTGGCCGGACACTGATCCGCCCTTCGATCTTGACAGATCTCTCCAGCAGAATCGAACCCGGGATGCAGTATGCGGCCGTCGAAACCCTCCTCAAGGAGCACGATATCGCAGACGCGAGTGCTCTCTTGGCCACATTGGGGTATAAGGTGGAGTGGGACGGCCTGGCTGGCGGGATCGTTCGCAGGAAAGAGTAACCCCTCTCGAATCGACGGTCGACGCTATGCTGGGCGGTGGGTGAGCCGTCTACCGGCGTTAAGATACGTGAGGAGTTCCCCGACTGGTAACGGCGAGTTATTGATGAGTTCGACGGAGACATTGATCCGGCGGTGAGTGGGGTCAAGAAATGGATACGTATCGACCCGGAGATTGTGATGGTGGCCGTGGATGACCCAGCCGTCAAAACCGGGGTGTGCATCGTCGGGGTCGTGGACACACTGAAACTGGTAGCCATCTGCAGTGAACGCATACCGGCGATGGGCGGTGACGGCCGTGGAGCGTCTCGCGCCAGCGTCGTGATCGCCGGCGATAAAAATCACGTCACCCTGGAGTCGGCGGAGCCACCGTCGCACGGTCGTCGGTTCTGAGGGCGCTGTGAAATCACCGAGGAACACAACCGTATCACGGTCGTCAACCACTGCGTTCCAGGCGGCAACGAGTGCGTCGTTCATCTCCCCAACCGACCCAAAGGAGCGATTGGCGTACTCTAACACTGACGCATCATCAAAATGCAGATCGGCGAGTAGATACTGCGTCACAAGTCTCGTTGGCGGCCCGTGGGCATTTGCGACCGCAACTCATCATGGACGTACAGCCCTACGCCGATCGGTTCGATCTCGTCGGCGATCCGGTGGGCAACGATAACGTATCCCCAGTCACCATTCCAACCGGGCGTGGTATCATCACCGCGGAGGAACGCCCGAGCGTCAACCGCATCGAGCACAATGACATTCCGGCTCGCATCACGGCCGAACCGTTGGGCGGCGTTCGTTGTGGGCTTCCAATGTTCTTGGCGGGTCCGGAGAAACGTCATCCCCAGGCCTTCGACGGCAGCCGGAGAAGGTACCCGATCGGCACAAATCCAGATTTTCCCCGCCCCTTTCTCCCAAAACGAATACGCGGCGAACGTCTCCGGGGTGAGATCGAATCGGTCCACCCACCAGGTGATGACCGCCTCTCGTGTCGCGCGACCGGACACCTCGCGGTCAGCCGGTGTCGCCGGCAAACGGTCGAACACCTGTCCATCATTCTCGGTCATGCCCCGACCTCCAGTTTGGCACAAAAGAACCCGCCGGTATCGTTGTGATGCGGATAGATGCGTTTGGCATGCTGCAGGGCTGCATCGTAGTGGTCATCCTGCCAGGTTGTGACACCAGGTGCGTGGGTGAGCGGCAGCTCAAACGGGACCACTCGACATTCATATTCATCGAGCACGGCCTGGAGGACGGCTTCGTTCTCTTCTGGTGCAAACGTACACGTCGAATACACCACCGTCCCGCCCGCTCGCGTCACTTCAACGGCGCGACTGAGGATACCACGTTGCACACCCGCGATTCCCGTGATGTGGTCGAGTGACCACTCATCCAGTACCGACGGCTGTTTACGAACTGTGCCTTCACACGAACACGGTACATCAACGAGTGCCCGATCAAATCCCTCACCATCGAAGGGTTTCAACGAGAAATTCCGGGCATCTTGCCGGGTGACAACGAGGTTCGTGACACCGCAGCGTTCCGCGTTCGCGCGAAGAGCAGACAAGCGACCGAGGTTATTATCGTTCCCCACTAATCGCCCCCGGTCGTCCATTAATGCGCCGAGTTGCGTCGTCTTACTCCCGGGGGCGGCACAACAATCGAACACACGATCGCCGGGCTTGGGGTCGAGGACGCGTGCAGGGATGGCCGAGACCTCTTCTTGGCCATACACCCAGCCGTGGACGAACGGCCATGTGTTCCCTGGCGAGCTGTCGCCGACCAACTTATAGAGTCCTGGATGCCAGTCGATCGGCTGATACGCGATTTCGGCGTCCTCGAATGCGTCTCGGACACGGCGTGCTGTCGCTTTGATCGTATTCACGCGGACCACTGACGGGAGCGACCGCTCGCATGCTGCATGAAACGCAGCCGGGTTCTCAACGATCGGGTCGTATCTCGCCAGCGGCTCCATACCTCGCCGTCGAACGGCAACGGCTTTGGGGGTATCGGTCTGGAGTCACCACCCACCCAATCGAGTTGGCTGTCAGGCAGTTGGGACTTGTACTGGATGGCGCCCACGCTTAAGAGACCGCCGTCCGTCTGTGGCTGTATGGCTCACGTCCAGGTGCAATCCGACGATATCGACCTTGAGTCGCCAATCCTTGTGGAGGGGCTCCCGGGTGCCGGGTTGGTGGGTAAAATCGCAGCCGACCACCTCGTCGAGGAGTTCGACATGGAGTATTACGCTGCTGTCCGGTGCGCTGGCCTCCCCTCAGTCGCCGTCTATCACGGGAATACATCGACCGTCCAACCACCCGTTCGGATCTATGCTGACGCCGACCATGACCTCTTGGTGCTGCAAAGTGATATCCCTGTTTCTCCCACTGAAGCTTCGGATTTCGCCAGCTGTGTCACGGACTGGCTCGTACGCAACGACGTTTTCCCTCTGTACCTGAGTGGACTCGCCGAAGAAAAAGGCTCCAAACCCGAAGTGTACGGTATCGCGACCGGCGACGCGGAGCCGGTGATCGATGAAGCGGGGATCGTTCCACCACGGGAAGGCGGATTGGTGACGGGCCCAACCGGCGCGCTGCTTCATCAAGCAAGTGATGTCGCTCTCGACGCTGTTGGCCTGATCGTCCAGACAGACGCGAATTTCCCTGACCCGGAGGCTGCTCGCGCACTCTTAGCACATGGTATCCAGCCGATCGCGGGATTCGATGTCGACACGAACGCGCTCATCGAGCATGCCGACGACATCCAAGCTGCCCGGGAACAGCTCGCCCAACAACTCCAAGACGCTGATCAAGACGAAAGTACCCAAGCACAACCCATTCGCGGCTTCCAATAACCCCAACGTACTCATTTGCTGGACGGGGATGGTGGCGGTTTTGTCCGGTGATATATCTCGGTGCTTTTGGTAGGTTGAGTGTAGCCGGTCGATGACTTGACGGCCATCTGTTGCCGATATCGACAACATGTTTTTCGTTGCCGACAGACCGACGGTATTTGGGTAGGAGAGGGTTC
>CAZSSY010000011.1:0-51888 GCA_964609565.1 uncultured Natronomonas sp. | reverse complement strand
CGCCGTTCGTACGTGAGTTCGTTCCAGAGGCTGGCAGAAGCGTCCAACAGTTCGTGTAGCAACTCCCGGTCCTGTTCGGAGCGGGGGCGTACAACGAATTGGTTGGTCCGCTTCATCAACTATTTCTTGGGACGCAAAGCACATAAGTGTGTGGTTTGTGTGATATCGCATGGTCGAGATCCGGATCGAGTTCGACGACGATGAGCAGTACCAGCGGTTGAAGGAACTGAAGAAACGCCGTGGGCTAACGTGGAAGGGCCTACTCCTCGAAGGCGAGAAGCGCGTCCGCGAGGAGACCCCGGACGGGCAATAGTCGGCGGTTGTTCTGCAGTGCCTATCGCTTAGACCCCGCCCTAAAGGGCGAGGCTTCCGCTTGCTATACGTCATCGCAGACGGATAGCCTATCGTCGCTGCATTGACTGCTCCATGTCGTATCGCTTGCCCGACAGAGGAATGGGGTGAGGTGGTAGTTAGTGGCGGCGGATGAGGAGGCCGGTGGCGAGTAGGCCCGCGGCGAGGAGGGCGACGAGCGGTCCGAAGCCGGCGCCGAGTCCACTGCTTTCAGCGGGACCGTCGTCAGCTTCCGGGTACTGGAGGTCGGTGTGGTCTTCGACGGGTTTCTCGAACGTTGTTTCGATGGCGGTCCCGTCGAGTTCACCCGTGATCGTGACTGCGTAATCGCCGGTCTCGGTGAACCAGATCGGAGCTTCATACCAGCCGGTTTCACCGAACTGCGCCGACACATCTGGTTCGTAGGTGTCCTCACTGCCGGCCTGTTGGACGGTGAGCGTCAACCCGTCTTCAGCACCGTCGATCGGGTCGCCGGATTCGGTGTCGGTGATCTCGATTTCGAACCACTGGCGTTCCCCTGTGATAATTGGTTCATCGGCCCCGCCGAAGAAGATATCATACCCTTCGACAGTATTCGTCTCGTGGGCGGCGGCTGGCCCAACACCGACTGCTACACCAATCGCAATGATCAGCCCGATACTGACGGTGACTGCTACTCCACGGGATACTCGTTGATTCATCGATACCTACAGCCACGCTGATTACCAGGGTGTAGCTTTTGTCGCAGATGTGCAACCACTACTCTGGGTCAGCACGCAGCCCAACTGCCAGACGGCGGGTTGCCAGTGACGCTGGCCACTGCGGTACCACTGGGTCGTTATCCGAACATGTGTTGCATGAGTTTGGCTTCGGCGTTCCGGAGGTGGTGGCCGACCGTGCCGGTCGAGCAGTTGAGGTCTTGGGCGATATCGTCGTAGGTTGCGGCCCGTGGGTTTTCGTAGTGTCCGAGGGTGACGGCGGTGCGGAGTGTGCGGAGTTCACGGTCGGTCAAATCTGGTGCGAGCCCGGACGGGTCGTTCGTGTACTCGCCGATCCGTTCGATCCGGATATCGATCTCGTCGGTATCCGGCAACCAGCGGCCACTAATCCAGTCGCCAGGCCCGATGAGTGTGACGATTGCGGCGCCATCGGTGGCAAACCGGATCGGCCAATCGACCACTACCGGTGCATGTTCAAGTAACTGCAGCATGTCTCGGAGGAGTTCGCTCGGCTCGGCATGCGCGTACATCAACTGTGCGTCCTCACGCTGACCGCTATTCCATGCGGTGCCGTCAGCGTCGGCTTCGAGGTGGGTTCGTGCGAGGTCTTCGGCGGTCTCACGACACCCCGTGTATTCATACAGCATCACGGTCGATCCGTCCCGTAACAACCGGAGTTCATGGAGGGCGACCAACCGGACGCCGCTCGTTTCGATGACCGCGCGATGGAACGGGCCAACGCCGCCAGCGGCCGCCGAGACACGCATGGTACTCGCTCGCATAGACTCGCCACCACCAACACGCCCATCCTAAAAGAACTATACGCCGAATATATCCGGGTCCCCCTTTCCCCTCCCTAACCTCCATTCACTGTCATCTGGATCCATCGATTGGCTTCCCGGGCTCGCGCTACCCGTGATTGTGACTTTCCTTTTATTTCATATCGGTTTCCATGATTTGATAGATGGTTGGTTCCCGGTGCTGTCTATCGGTTTTCATATATGCGACCAAACCACCATAGGGTGGACAGACGACTGGCACTGGTATGCCACCAACACACACAGCAGCGATTTCGCGTCGCCGCCTCCTCAGCGCAACCGGCGGCACAGCAGCCAGCGCCGCCATCATCGGCCTTGGAGCCACATCCGTACACGGCTGCCCAGATGACTGCACTAACGAGGAGGACCATGGTCACGATTGTCCAGATTGTGATTATACGACTATCTGTGATGCGGACCAAATGCATGGCGGCCATATGGAACACGGGGAGGGAGAGCATGCGGATCCACTCCAAGAGGTGATGTGCCCAGACCACCCACACGCGACAACAGAACCCGGCCACACGATGCATCACGTCAACGCCAAAATGGCCGCTTGTCCGACCGGGACAGGTTTGGACGTCTGTGACCCGCTTGATGAAGACTCCTCAATCGCGGAGATCAATGCCTGTTGGCCAGACTGTACTGACTGGCCGGACGAAACTATTGACACTGTCAAAGAATCACGGAACGCCTTGACGTCACCGATGTACAACGAACCGGTGAGTCTCCTCGTCCTCGGCTATATCCCGTATTTCGACGTTGTTCTCCCGGGGGTTGATGGCGGGGTCTCTCACTGGCTGCACCCGGGATATATCGGGAATTCAAATTACGAGCCTGACCCGTGGCGGCCGGAATCCATCGTGATGGACAACGAATGGTGGCGGCCCCTCGGACCGATGTACATCGCCACCGACAACGGGGATCCCCGGTGGGCAAACGAAGACGACGAAATCATGGAAGTCCAAGAAGCATGGGGCTGGGGCGGAGAGGACCGCTGTGGGCCATGCTTCCCATTCCATCCGCATGATGGCCTCCCGGGCCGATTCGCCTGGTGGTATTATCGCCAAGTCCATGAGTCCGATTACGCATCCGGCGACCAGGAGGATCTGGCATTGCCGTGTTACACGGCACCGATGATGCATTCATGGATCTATCCCACGCCGGACGGCCCCCACGGCGATACCGCCGGCGCACCACCACGGAAATACCGACCGAATGACCCACCGAACCTCCCGGGATATCCACTCCCGGCCACACCGGGCGAAGACGACTTATCCCTCGAAGTACTCCCGGCGTCCGTCCAAGAAGTCGCCCTGCCAGACCGACTACAGCGTGAACTGGACGTGATTGATGACCTCTCGGTGGAGTTCCTCGAGACAACACCCGTCAGCGAACTCGAAACCGTGATGGACGACCAGCTCGGACCGGTCGGCGACCAACTGGACGCCGTCGGCGATATGGACCGCCTCCTCGCCGACTCCCTCGAAACCGCCCTCGAAACCACCACCAACACCACACACACCCTCACCAACAGCCTCCTCTAACCCCTCCCACCCACTCGACCCCCAACTCACCCCTCAGGCACACAACCACCCGGCCATGGACACCCTGCTTGCATCCCACAGATCCACACCCGTGTCGTCCCCATCACACCGATATCCACACCAATTGACAACCCCGACCCTTCCAGGACGGTATGCCACCACCTGAATCCGGCCACCGAGGCGACGGGAAGACGGGCGTACGACGGTGTTGCCTCATCGCGGTCTTTGTGGTTTTCGCAGTCGGAATGGGGGCGGGTGGCGCCATGGCGCATACGGAGCTGGCGGGAACCTCCCCAGCCAACGGCGACACCCTCGATGAGGCCCCAGAGACTGTTGAACTCCGGTTCAGCGGTGAACGCATCGAACACGCCGACATCACCATCACCACCCCAAACGAGACCGCAATCGATAGAGAGCCAACGATTAACTCGGCGGCAAACCGCGTCACCGTCCCCCTCGCCCCCACAACCAGTACCGGGACGGCAACACCACAGGACGGTGGGGCGGCCGAGGGGATGTATCAGGTCCGCTGGGAGATTCTCGCGGAGGATGGCCACACGACAAGCGGCTCGTTCTTCTTCATGGTCGGCAATGACGCGCTCAACCGCAGCCAGATCCTCGACGTACACGCCACTGACAGCGACACAGGCAGTCACGAGGATGACGACGGTATCCCGGTCGGTGAAGCAGGACTGAAAGGTCTCCTGTTGGTGGCACTCATCGGACTCATCGGCGCGCCCGTAACCCTGGCCGTCGTCGTCGCCCCAGTCATGAATCACGCAGATATCTCCAGCCCCGGCGGGGTCCGTCGCGCCCACCTGATCGTGAAGGCCGCGTCGTGGCTTGCTCTCGCGGCAGTCATCGTCCTCGGGGTTGTGCGGGCGTGGTCGCTTCCTGGCGGATTCCCTGAGGTGTTTTGGACGTTTCTGGGGACCTCGGTCGGTCGACTCTGGCTCATCCAGCTGATCGCTGCCGGCTTGACAGTCGGGTTCGTCCGCCGGGCCTGTCGATTTGATGCTGTCCGCGTGTGGGCAGGGGCCGCCGTCATCGGTGGGAGTATCCTCGCGGTCTCGATCGGGTGGACGAGCCACTCCGCAACCCTCATCGGACGCCTCCCCGGCCTGCTCGTCGGCATCGGCCACATCGCGGGGGCGGCCGTGTGGCTCGGCGGCCTCCTCGTCCTCGCCGTCGTCGTCCCCCCATACCTCAAGCAGATCGACGGCGACCGACGACGACGCGTCACCGCATCCGTTATTGAGTTATTCTCTGTGGTTGCGTTGACCGGCGTGGTTCTCGTGGCCACCACCGGCCTCCTGTTGGCCTCGTGGCACCTCCCCGACGCCTTCAGCCTCACCCAGACCACCTACGGCACACTCATCGCCATCAAAAGCATCCTGGTCTTAGTCGCCCTCGGATTCGGCGCCATCAACCGCCTCCTGATGCTCCGCCGCCTCCAGCCCCCGGACGAATGGCGGTCACTCCCCGGACTCACCCGGCTCCCACCGGTCCGACCCGACGGCGGCACCACACCACTACCCCAATCCACCACGGACAATCCCATTGCAGCACTCGTCCGGTCAGTCCGCCTCGAGGCAGTCATCCTCATCATCGTCATCCTCCTATCGGGCGCCCTCACCTCGATCCCGACCGCCATCGTCGCCACCCCAACTGATTCCTCCCCAGACGCCTTCCACACGACGACCGGTGACATCGACATCACAGTCAACCCCGTCCCCGCCACATCAGCCGATGGCGACGTGGTAGTACCCGCCGGCGAACCCGTCGTCTTCGACATCACCATCACCACCAACGGAAACCCACCAGCCACGGTTAACGACCCAACTCTGACAGTTACGGACGTGGATACCGGGGAGGCGACGGACCTCACCCTCGAGAAAATCGAGCCTGACACGTATTCCGTGGTCCATACCATCCCGGCCAGTGGGGACTGGCAGCTCCGTCTCGATACCTTCGTCGACGGCGTCTACATAACCGACACCTTCGACCTCACTGCCGATACCACCCCCAACCCAGCACCATCAACCACCTCAGATACCACCGACACCGACACCGACGCAGACGCGACACCGACCAATACGACCACCGGTGGTCCAGCGTCCACCGATGGGTATGGAGCCGATCGTGGCTGGTTTGCAGCCCTTCTCCGAGCTGGTGCGGTCATCACCGGACTCACTGGCCTCCTTGCCGTTACCCTGGAAAGCACACACGTCAACTTCCGCCGCCGCATCCACACCCACACAACCCCCGCCTCGCTCACAATCGCCACACAATCCCCCTCACTCCACCACACCCTTCCACATCCTCGCACCCTCACTCAACAGACCCGACGCATTACACAGAACACCATCAGACATGCCCACGTCCAAGCGACCGTCACCCAACTACGGCAAATCGCAGCCAACTCGATCAGCCTATCCAAGCTCCAATACCGGGTTCAAACCGTCATCACGGCCGCTATCAGTACTCTTACCAGCGTGGTACGCGGCCGTCAAAAACGATCGTCACAATCGCCGAGAAGACGGGCTCGACCGCCCGATAGGGCCTTCCTCCTCGCTACCCAGCTGGACACCCAACGCCAGACGACACAGTCCACCTCACACACCGCCACTGATCCCAGCGATCTTGCCCTTGATCTCCGCATCATTCATGCCGCCAGATCACTCTCCGGCACCATCTATCGACACGCGATGAACGTAGCTCCCAGCCCCGCGAAACTCGCCCTCTATGCGCTCTTCGTCGCCATTGCCCTCCTCACTCTGCTCTCAATCACTGGTCGCTTCACCCCGATCGGCTCCCACCTCCCATTCTAAAAAACATCCCAAATGAGATAACTCCAAACATGACGATCCGGACCTATTGACACCTTCCCTACCTCGTGCTTTTTGAATTCCTGGGATATCGCGGGTTAGATGGTGTTGTTGACCCGACTCATTTTTCGATTCGTGGTCTGAGTTCGTCTGCGCGACTTTACTTATCCATCGGCTACCAAAGTGCAGTGAGCCCCGACACACACGCAGTGAGGACCCCCTTTGGCGAAACTCTCCGCACAGCCATCCGCCCCCACGACCTCCTCATCATCACCACCATCCCCATCCTCCTCATCGCCATCTACCTCCTCCCGGCCGGACTCAGAGAGACACTAACGTTCACCTACACCGACCCTTCCATTCATACGGCATTCACCGCAAACTACATCCACCTCGAGGCATTCCATCTCCTCGCAAACATAGGCGCCTACCTCCTCATCGTCCCCCTCATCTATCTCCTCTCCATTCTAAGCGGCCATCGTAACCGATTCTTCATCGTCTTCACCACCTTCCTCCTCGCCTTCCCCATCGCCCTCTCCATGCTCAACCTCGCTGTGTTTCGACCTGGCAGTACCCATGGGTTTTCCGGTATTACCATGGCCTTCCTGGGTTACCTCCCAATTGCGCTCGCCAGCTTCCTTAAAACCAACTTCAATGTCGATGCCGAATTTGACCTCGCCGGTGCTCTTTTCTGTATCGGCCTTGCTCTCATCGCTATTCTCACCACTCGTTCCCTCGTAACCGCAGGACTCGCAGTCTCCGCTATTCTCGCCGCAGTCCTCTTTGCACTCACCGTCGCCGACCGCCACTCTAATCCTCGACCTGACATCAGAGGCGCCATCCAAGCTGGCGGCTACTTCGAACTCGCTGCAATCGCTTTCATACTCTTCGCCGCACTCCCCATGATCGCTTTTCCAAGCGACCCTGTTAACAGCGGTACCATCGTTAACCTCTATGTCCATATGCTCGGCTACGCGCTCGGATTCCTTGTCAGCTATACCACTCTCCAACTCATGCCATGCTTAAACCAAATTTCATTTACTCCGATGTCTGCCGCCTGACACCCGATATAACTACATCTTCGATACGAATTATATGTAAGTTTATCTAGCTTCCAAGATAGTAACCTATACTTTGATTCACGTCCACTATCAAGAATATCCGTCCGTTTTCTTTACTACAGGCGTGATGGATGCCTGTCAAGGCGAAATTGCACACTCGTTTCATAAACATATCCAGATTCGTATTCTTCTCTACTTGACCTCCAATGTCCAGCTATCGCCACCTAACCTGGATCTCTCACGATTAGGTTAAAGCCAATTAGTGGATTCTGTCGCTACCAGAGATTACAGCCCTTGGTTGGTTTCTCTATACTGTATCACGACCCCTTCACCGATACCTGTTATAGATAGATTCATTCGGAAGAAAAATCAGATCATACAATCATATCAATAGTGGAACCCGGCGAGATAATGGCGGCTATTAAGAGCGAAATGTAACTACTCCTATGGGTTGCAAGTGACTGCATCGCTTTTATTGCTGGAAGCTACCACTTCTCCGGAATACGTGACGTCGATGATGAATCCCGCTGAATCCCCGGCGGTTGAACCACCAGCACATTTCAATTGTGCATCAATCTCAATCGTTTCGCCAGCATCTAACGATGTGGTCCCATTCCATGTCCCATCTTCCGGCTCGAACGTCTCTTCACTATCACTAAACCACACCCCACCAGGATTGCCATTCTCCTTGATTTGTAGGACTCCTGTCGGAGTAACTGAAACGGTAACATCCTCCAAATCATCACCTTCGTTGGTGAGGTCCGCAATTGTTGTTTCAGATTGCCCCACTCCCTGCCCAACTTCGATTCCAGCGTTGATACTGATCGATACGCTAATATCGATGAGGGACTCACAGGTAATTTCAATCGATCTCGGTTCTGTTGTTTTAACCTCGAATCCATCGCCCTCAGCACTTACATTGAAACTAACAGTCCCGGATTCAGAGCCGAGCAAAGGTGGAGAGCATTCGACATCGACGTATACGGATTGTGTCTCACCGACTTCCATCGAATCAGCAGGTTCGTCGCTCAGTGTGACATCAAAGTCGTCATTATCTACATTTGTTATATTCACATCAACTTCGGAAGTGTTCGTTGTGAACCTGTTCGTCAAATTCACGAGGATGACTTCGCTCTCAGTTTGGACTAAAGGGAGGCCCGTTACAGAGCGGTCTTCGTATTCAAGACCAAGATAAGCGTCGTCATCACCCACGATATCTATATTTGTAGGTCGGTCTGCCTCGGTTGTGGTAAAGCCGGTGGCGCCGACAATGAGGGTAGCGATACCAACAAGGACGAGCACAGCACCGATGCGTGATAATGTATTCATGGGTAATTTCCGTGAAGATGGTTATGGTGAGTCTGGGAGTTCGAATTTTTCCGACCCGATACGGTTTTTTGTCGATTGGTAGGAATGGACGACGGCCGATACGGTGAATAAGGCGACGAGAATGGTAGCTAATGAGAACCCCGAAAGATCACCGAAAGGATATATTCCGGCCCATGTGACTGTGAGGAGGCCGCTTGCAACGGCGGCCAATCCGAGGTAGTAGTGACTCCAGGGGATGTCACCGCCTGGTACGTGTTCAAGATAGAGTTGAACTTCGCGGGCGTGGTCTGTTACTTCGACTTCGCCCCGGAGATGTTCGTATTCGACGATTCCAGCGTCTTCAAGTTTCGGAAGGTGGGACTGGCGTAATGCGGTGTAAACGCGTTTGCGTTCATCGCTATCGATTTGACTGAGTGCAGTGTTGTTCTCCCAGGCGGTGACGTGGTCGACCAGTTCGCGGAGTTCGACGCGGCGGTCTTCATTTTGTTTGAGGTAATGTAAGACGCACTGGCGGCGCTCGTTGCTCAACACGTCGAATATCTCGTTGCGATCCAAGTGAGTCGTCGTCGGGCGGCCGACGGAGAGTTGTTCCTGTGTGATCCCCATAATGTTCCCCCGATGGTAATCACGGCATACTCTTCCTCTGGTATAAATAATCATATCGTATGGATTCTAAATGAGCCGTTATCGCATGACGTAGTGGAAATTGGGTGCACTAGCCTTAACTGGGTGTTAGTGCCTCCCGCGAGCCCCGCTGCCGGTTTTCTCCCGGAATCCTCCGGCTTTTTATATCCTGGTATGTGTATGCTCTACGTCTGCCGCGTGTCGGACGCGGTTAGAACGACCAATCCCGTGGAAGTGACTCTCGACCCAAGAACCACCGACGACGCTGCAGTACATGCACCACCGATGATACAACCAAGACTGACACGATGAGCGCCGCAACCAGGATTTCCGAGAGCTGATCAAACGGCGGCACTCCAAGCCAGACTACAATCACTAATGCTGCGGCCACTCCGGACAGCCCGAGGTAGTATTCTGCCCACGGGATATCGTGCCGTGGAGAATACTCCAAAAACAACTGAACCTCATCAAGTCGCTCAGTCGGATGCACCGCATTTCTCCCCGGATCGTACTCCAGGACCTCAGCTTGCTCGAGCCGAGGCAAATGCGTCTGGACCAACGCCGAATACACACTCGCCCGCGAACTCCCCGACCCATACTCCCACGCAACAACAGCATCAACAAGCTCATCAAGCGATACCGATCCATCCGCCCGCTCCAAATAATGTATCACCCCGCGACGACGCTCATTACTTAACAACTCAAAAATCTCACCACGCGCCAACGACTCTTCCCCACCGCGACCACCCCCCATCCTCAATTTCCATACGCTCATAATCTAATTCTTGAATTGACGCCTCAACTGCCCTATGATAGGCCCAGGTAGCCCTTCGGAAGACCCCTCTATGGCCACCACCATAACCAATCGTTCATTGTCCACATTAAACCACCAATTATCTCAAATAAAATCACAGACAAACGCCCGGAATGACTCCCCAAACCATCAGCATCGGGCATAGCCGCTTTCCCCGTTTACTTCGCAGGCTAAACAGGTTACACTCTATCCACCCGGTGATTTATCGAAATACAGGGTATACCTGGGCATTCTCAGGGAGTGTATACACATGGGGGTATAGGCATATTGAGTGGGTAAGCGCGGAACCACTGACGCAGAGTCGATGATACGACGAGTTTCGTTGTGGGGGCGGGGCCGCGCAGACAACACAACAAAGGTGAAAAACAATGGAACGACGCAAATTCCTGATCGGTGCGGGTAGTGCGGCAGTCGGAACGAGTGCACTCATCGGTTCAGGTGCATTTACACAGGTAAAGGCAGATCGTGAGGTTAAGATAAAGGTAGCTGATGATAATGATGCCTTGCTGGCATTTCAAGCAAGCGAGGGTCCAAATGGTGACTATGCTGAAGAGTCTAATGGCACGTTGACCATAGACACGAGTAATTTGGGCGGCTCATCTGGTGTAAATCAAGACGCAAGTACGCGGATTCGTGACGTGTTTGAAATTCAGAATGAAGGGACGCAAACCGTTGTTCTCTACCACGAGGTAGAGGATCAGCCATTCGGCTTTTACTCCGACAGCACGCCATATTCAGAAACTGAGGAAGAATTCGACAACGGTCTTGGGAATCACAATCCTGGAGCATCCCCTCCAGTAAACAAGCCTATCCGACACGTGCTCAAGCCTGGTGACACCATGAAAGAAATTGGCTTCGATGTTGATCCGCGAGACTTCGAAGAGCCAAATCAGTCTACTACACTGACTTTTACGTGGGTGGCAAAAGCTGTTAGCGCATATGACGGTTTTGACCCATCTCTCGACAACGAAAATCCAGAACATACCTCAAGTTGAGGACCGCTTTTAGGGGTTATCTCAGTACATCAAGAATTACCGGGACAGAATCAAAAAATGAAAAAAATATGCCTGCTCGTGGTGCCCGCCATCATAACAATAGCTCTCGTCGTTGCCACGAGCGGTGCACCCACTGATGTCGTCACCCATGATGAAACTGATGTGTTGGAGATTGAACCAGCTCCGGCGGCTGCCGGTACTTATGCGAGTGTTAATGGCGATACCGGCGAGGTAGAATTCATCTTAACTGATGGTAACAATAATATTAGTGGAGGCGGTGTCAATGCGGAGGCGGTTACTGACATCGGTCCCGTGGTGATTATTCGGAATGTCGTCCAGGATCGAAATGCCACAGTCTGGATCAATGCGACTGACGAGACTGATGGTGAGAGTGTAACGTTCTATGGTCCTGACGGTAGTAGTATGGAAAGTGAGGAAGCAGGGATCCATTTGCATCCCGGTGACGAGGTGATCGTTGGTATGTTAGTTGATACTAGAGGTGTTGAGGATACCGTGTTGCTCGACGGGGCGACGGTGTGGGCATTGCTTGACGAAGCACCTCAAGAGGACGAGCCGGATAATGGCGAGGATCCAGGACAGGGCGGAGGACAAGGGCCACCATCTTCTGGTGGACCGCCGGTTGATGATCCACCGCCGGTTGACACGCCATGGGATGGAATGAATCTTCCCCCGGGACTTGCGTCTGATGGGCCACCGGAGGATACCCCGGCGGAGCCTTCACCCGAACCGCCGACAGAGACGACACCCGGAAATGACGATGATTCCCAAGAGGTCGCCGCATTCGAGAACATATGGGTTATCTTCCTCCTCCTACTGTTGGGCGCAGCCTACTTCGCATACCGTCGCCTACGGTAACACTCCGGTCTTAACTCTCGTTTTGTTTACGAATTTCATTCGAAGAGAGTTGATAATGTGAAATATCGATCTCCAATCGCAGCGAGATAGGCGAGATTACAGCCGGTGATTGATTGGAGTGTATCATTTCGAAGTAGCGAAAATGTAGCTGAGGTCGAATGACCGAGTGTGTTAAGGTGGTGGTGGCCAACCACTTGACAGAATGGGGTGGACAGACACCGGACGGAAAGTACTAGGAGTAGTTCTGATACTTTTGATGGTGACGTTGGTTCTGGGCGCGGTACTTGGCCAGCCGGTATTGTTTTCCTTTGTTGAGACGGGAAGTATGGAACCGGCCCTAGAGCCGGGCGACGGTTTCGTCGCTATCCCCACACCGGTTGGTGGGGATATCCAAGAGGGCGATGTGATTGTATTTGATGCTGAACAACTCCAGGGTGGCGGGTTGACTACGCATCGCGTGGTCGGTGAATCTGAAACGGGTTATATCACAAAGGGTGATGCAAACCCGTTCACAGATCAGGATAGCCAAGAGCCTCCGATCTCGGAGGGTCAGATTGTCGCGAAGGCATGGCAGGTAAATGGCAATGTCATCGTCATCCCCAGACTGGGGACGGCAGTTGAAACCGTCAGGGGAGGTATTGAGGCAGTCCAACGGACAATTGCAGGGACACTCGGTACGACGGCACTATTGGGGGCGCAGGGATTAGCATTACTTATCGCTGGCATAGGCCTCGTGATTCTGCTTGTGGGCATGCTATTAGATGATGACCGACGTCGTCGCGCCGTATCGCGAACCCAACGGCGAACAGGTGTGTACGGGACCCGTCGGCTTATTCTAGCGATGGCAGTTTTTGTGGCACTTGTTTCTGGGGGGACCATGGCGGCGATGTCTGGCACACATGAGTACGGCATGGTGAGTGCATCCTTTGAATCTGGAGACCCGATGACAGTCCCGGTCGGTGAAACGGGGAATGTGACACATCCGGCATTGAATGGGGGAGAACTCCCAGTATATGCATTCTATGCACCAGCGAGCGACCACGTAAGTATGAATACGGATAGCGTGCGGATGGCTGGCGATGAGCAGCGAAACATCACCGTAACCTTGCAAGCGCCACCTGAAACCGGGTTTTACCCCCAATATGTCTCTGAATATAGGTATTTCGCGATTTTACCGCTGTCTGTGGTTACTTGGTTGTATGGTATCCATCCATGGTTGCCATTGGTGGTGACGAGTGGCTTGATGGGCGGGATATTCCTGGTGCCGGCTGTGTTTGTAGCGGGTCGCTCATCGATTCGGACCCGGTCCCGGTCACGTGGGGGCTTGTGGTCATGACCGGTTTGTGTGTTGGTGTGAGTGGCAACTGTTTTGACACCGGGCTGTTTGGAGTTGTACATCTATGAGGGAGTGGGGGCTCCACGGTCGTGCCTTAGTATCGGAATATTTCCCGGTCGTCGTCGCTGTGCTTGTCATCGTGGCGTTGTTCGGCGGGTGGCTTGTCTATTCGACGCATCTGGATCCGGCGATGGAGACCGATACGGAGGTCACGTCGAGTTGGGAGTCGACGAGTGAATACACTCACCAGGCGACGATTCAAGAATCGAACCGCGTGTTCCCTGTCGGGACCACTCACGAGGATCGATCGACGTACTTCACGCAACTCTCCCCGGACTTGGATGTCACCTATCGGTATGCATACTCTGCAACCGGTGGAGAACTTGATGTTGCAACCGATTCCCGCCTGGTTCTCCGGGCGGTCGGCGATGATGGGGACGCCATGGAATTTTGGCGCGTTGAGAACTCCCTTGAGAATGCCACATTATCCCTTACGCCTGGGCAATCGCTCCAAGTTGACTTCACCGTAAATGTGAGTGCGGTGCGGGCTGAACTGGATGCCATCCAGGATGATTTAGGGGCCTCACCCGGAGAGACGGAGGTCTTCGTCCAGACAGATATTGCGGCTTCGGGGACCGCCAGCGGTGAATCAGCCGAACACACCACCACCCATCTCTTGACCATAGATCCTGGTGGGGGGACGTATGGCGTTACGTCGGATAGTGAGATTGAACAGCATGACACGGTCGAGCAGGTCACTCGTCCTGTTGAGTACGGGCTCGTCCGCCAGATCTTGGGGCCACTACTACTGGTCCTCGCGCTGTTAGGGCTCGGCGTGGTGGCGGCGGCGCGACACAGCGGTCGGCTTGAGGTAAGTGAGTCGGACCGACGGATGCTGACGCTCAGGAGTGAGCGTCGGGAGTTCGACGATTGGATCTCGCGGGGCTCGGCATCGACAGCAGCGACCGACCGCCCACAGGTCCAGATCGAGTCGTTGGAGGATCTCGTGGATGTCGCGATCGATACAGACTGCCGCGTCATCGAAGATATCGACGCAAATGCATTCTATGTGCTGGCCGACGACACCTGTTATCTCTATGAGCCACCTGAATCATTGCCACTAGACGCAGTATAACTACGCCGGTAGTTGAGTTGTGACGGTACAGCGGGCTTCGGTTTTGCGCCGGTTCTGACATGGAAGGTGAGGCTTAGGTGGCAGTCACTGCGTCACATTGGCTTCGTTCGAACGCAGTGGCGGGCGTCCCTCGGCGTGATACTTTCCTCTCACTATACTGTCTCTCTGGCTGTTATTCGATGAATTCTCTGGGATTGGACTGTAGCGCTGCTGAGAACGAAGGTCGGGGTCAGGTAGGTGCCGTGGAGTTACATTGAGTCTAGCACCCTGAGGTTGAGTCATAGCGGGTAGGGCCCACCTGCTGATGGCTTTCTCCCAGGAGCGACGAGGATTTACTATCATCCCGGGAGGGAATTCCCCGGTCTGGGATTAGGGCGGGGAGGCGCGTTGTACTTTCGTGGTTGGTGGGTGGAGGGAGGTAGTGGTGTTAGGTGGGTGACTCGTTGACGTAGGGATCGATGTCGATGCGTGATTCGTTGGTTGTGTGGACGGCGGGCCCGCTGACCTGGATGTCATTCACGGAGACTTGCATGAAGGTCAGTGGTGGCGGGAGGTCTGCGTCGGCTGGCAGCGACGGTTGCACATCGGTTAACTGTTCGTCGTAGGTGAAATCAGCGCTTTGCGATATCTCCATCGGCCCGGCGATAATCGCGCCCTCGATATCCGGATTCCCGGTGCCGAGACAGACATCAACCCCGTTGCCACACTGGATGCTATTCGGGTTGATCATTGTGAGTGCGTCATTCGTCCCGGTCGCGGGTTCTTCACGGGGTGCGTAGACGGCACCGGTGAAATCCGCTTGCCCAACGCCGAAATGCATCTCCGAGGTCCCATACAACTGGAACCCACCAGCATCATCGGCTGTGTCGACCGCGGCGCCACCGTTCGCCAACGCGAAATCACCAAGCGTGAACACCTTCAACGCATTCCCCGACGTATCCCCCACAACAGTGATACCGCCGTTTCCACTGATCCCGATATTCCCGTCGACAAACAGCGTTACGTTCCCCTGGGAGACGTCGACAGTCAGGGTCTCGCCATCGAGATGGATGCGGTCGGCATAATACGTTCCCGCATCCAACGACCCGCCGGCTGTGGTTGTCGTGGTGACGTCCGGGTCACTGCTGCGGGACTGGTTGACGAGCTGTTCGATTCCGTCATCGAGTTCTTGGAGATCAATCGGGAACCCGGTCTCATAACACGCACTCCCCGAGCCGGCATCACACGTGATTTTGTCGGTGACAGTCCCGGCGGCTTTCGCTTCTGACTCAATACTCGGGTTGCCTTTGTCGGCGACGATCCCGCCGGTTTGGGCGACGAGCCCGGTTTCGAAATCGCCATCGATGGTGAGATGGCCAAGATCGATGACAGCGACCTCGTTGTCATGATCAAGCGTCGTGACTGAGCCGTCGGCCCTCGTCGCCATGTAGTCGGCCCACCCGGCGTAATGCCGGCTGTGGACGATCATCGACACCTGGGTGTTCTCCATATACCCGGGCCCGGAATCATGGTTGCTCTCTCCTTGTTCAACGCGGAGTTCGCCCGGTGGCGCATCCCCAGCACCCGGCCGGACGCGGATCACGGGGAACGTGAGGGTGCCATCTCGATAGTGAATCTCCGGGGGTGAGACCATCCGTGTCTCGCGGCCGGTGCCGCGCCAGACCCCGCCACCCTGATAGGCTGCCGTGTCGTCGTGCTGCTGGTAGGTGATGGTGCCGAGTGATTCGTTCAATATCTCGGTGCCATCATCGGTGACCAAC
Source organism: uncultured Natronomonas sp. (assembly GCA_964609565.1). Lineage (GTDB taxonomy): Archaea > Halobacteriota > Halobacteria > Halobacteriales > Haloarculaceae > Natronomonas. Next base: position 35,716 of record CAZSSY010000011.1, on the reverse strand, counting down.
CACACATGCCCGCGGTCTGACACAGTCATCCCGCCATCACGGTCGGATGGCATCGTGACGAGTTGAGTGGCGCTTTCCCCGAGCGCGACCTGGGAAGCCCGTGAATCCAACTGCGTCATCTCCGATTCGGCCCGCTGGAACGCCGCCTCATCCTGCATATCCGACAGCGATCCACCACCGAGGAGGACGATCGTCGAGACGACAAACAACGTAAACCCGAGTAAGAGTACCGTGCCCAATACCTCAGACTGTCCACGTTCTCCACGCACAATATCCCGTATAATCCGACTTAACCGCTTTAAATCACGAGCAATTTCGAAAAATGAACCACCCAATTATCCACCGCTATCACCCACAGTGACTAGACACGCTTACACCGAGGAGCGATACACCACACTAACCCCGATCCCGTCGATACTCACCCACGAAGCTCGTAGCGATTACAGCCGGGGCGTCCAATCTGTAACGGGGTCGATGCACGTCGCCATAGCGTGCTGGGAGGACGTGAATATCTCGGTATCGCTGGGAGTCGGTGGATTGTGTGTGATCGTGTTCGATCGGTTTGACGCTTCCATATGTGTAGTGAGGTCTGCGGGGTGGCGTGGATTAAACTGGAGGTGTAGGGCGGTTTCTGACCGACTTCGCGTAACGATACACTGACCGTAGGGCCAGTGTATTGGTGGTGAGGCTTGCCAAAAGCAGGAACTGGTTGCGCCGATCTGTCCACGCCTGCTCCGCAGTCAGGGTGGTGGCGCGCACTGCCATGGTGTGAGAGGATCGTTCCACTCCATCCGATAATGGTGAGCCCGACCACGAGACGGCGTTTCCGGCCCATAGATACAGGACGGCGGCCGCTCCGATAGCTCATTTGCTCTAGGGAGGTGAGACGTGCGTATGGAGACGCACGGCGGACGCTCTGCTCTTTAGGCCGTGGGTGATGTCAGCCGGTGTCGTATTTGTAGGTGGCTTCGTCGGGGTCGATCCCGAAGTCTTCTGGTGATTCTTCGGGTTCGGTGTCGTCGTCTGGCTCGGTTTCGGCGGCGGATTTGAAGCGGTCCCGGAGCCGACGCGGCATCTGGAAGTCATCAACGTCGATCTTGAGCGGGACGGCGTCGGGATCGAGGCCGGCTTGTTTGTCGTCGAGGCGGTCCTCGAGTACGTCAGGGAGGTCCCCAGGCGTGATGGTGGTGAACCCGAACTGGGTGAGGTAGTCGTGGCTGCTGGTTAATGCGTAGACGGTCTCGAAGTTTTTGGTGGCCGCGCTGTCGATGAGTCGTTCGATGACGTGGGCGGCGACACCTTGCCGCCGCCACCCGTCTAATACCCCGATACTGGTGAGTTCACAGACCTCCGTGGCGTCCGCGTCGTCCTCCTCGGTGGTGGTGTGGATGCGGATGCGGCCGAAGCCGGCGCGGGCGTTGGAGTCTTCATCAACGGCGATGACGTAATCGCGGGAGCGGAACGCGGTTTCGTCCAGGTCCATGGCGTCGATGTGGTCCAGCAACCAGGCCTCATCACGGTTGCGTGCATCCCGGACGTACATACCGCGTTGTTAGACGGGGCAACGCAAAACCGTTCCCCTCCAGAGGCGACCAGATGTGGATAAACGACGTGGTGGTTTTCGGGTGGAAGAAAACTTCTTGCCCCGTGGTGTGGACACATCCGGGTATGGAGTCACTCGAGGAATTCGACGCGGTCGTCCACGAACCCGACCCCGCGTTCGTGGCCGACACCAACATCGCCGCGTTCATGGACACCTACGGGATCGACGACAACGCCGAGCTCATCGAGCGCACAACGAGCGACATCGACTGGTTTTGGGACGAACTCCCCAGCTACCTCGATATCGAGTTTTACACCGACTACGAGACGGTCCGTGATGACACCGACGGCCCCCAATTCAGCCGGTGGTATCCCGGCGGCGAACTCAACATCGCGCACAACACCCTCGACCGCCACGCCGCCCGTGATACCTCAACGCGGAACCGGGCGGCCTGCATCTGGGAGGGCGAAGCCGGCGAGACACGAACGGCGACGTATCACGACCTCTACCAGGAGAGCAACCAGGTCGCCAACTACCTTGAGGCCGTCGGCGTCGAACCCGGGGATACGGTGGCGACGTATATGCCGATGGTCCCGGAGGTCATCAGCATCCTCTATGGCTGTTTCAAAGCCGGCGCGATCGTCGTCCCGATCTTCTCCGGATTCGGTGTCGATGCCACCGCCACCCGCCTCGAGGACCCGGAAGTCGACGTACTCTTCACCGCCGACGGATTCTATCGCCGCGGCAACCGCGTCTCCCTGAAAACCCCCGCCGCCGACGCAATCGAGTCCACCGACCACGACGTCGACAACGTCGTCGTCTACCACCGCTTCGATGACTCCAACCCCCCGATGTCGCCCGGCCGCGACCTCGCGTGGACGGCCGCTGTCGGTGAGCAATCAACGGACTACGAAACGCGGCGGTTATCCGCCCGTGATGAAAGTATGCTGTTGTATTCCTCGGGGACGACCGGCCAGCCGAAAGGCATCGTTCACACACATGCGGGTGCCATTACGCAGGCGGCCAAAGAGGTCTATTTCGGGTTCGACCTCAAACCCAGCGATCGGTTCTTCTGGGTGTCCGACATCGGCTGGATGATGGGGCCGTGGACGCTCATCGGGACCCACACCTTCGGCGGCACCATGGTCATGTACGAAGGCGCCCCCGACCACCCCACCCCGGCACGGTTCTGGGAACTCATCGACCGCCACGACGTCACCCAATTCGGGATCTCCCCCACCGCAATCCGCGCCTTGCGGAAGCAGGGCGACGAATGGGTTGACGGCCACGACCTCTCGTCGCTCCGCCTCCTTGGGTCAACCGGCGAACCGTGGGACCCCGAATCCTGGCTGTGGTTCTACAACGAGATCGGCGGCGGCGACACCCCGATCATCAACATCAGTGGCGGCACCGAAATCTTCGGGTGTTTCCTCACCCCGCTACCAAACCAGGCGTTGAAACCGTGTACACTCGGCGGCCCAGGGTTGGGGATGGATATCGATATCGTCGATGACACCGGCAAGTCGATCGCCGACACCAATAAGCGGGGGTATTTGGTGGCGCGGGATTCGTGTCCAGCGATGACGAAGTCACTGTGGGCCGGCGACGACCGCTACCTCGAGGAATACTGGTCGACGTTCCAGGACCCGCCGATGTGGGACCACGGCGATTGGGCCCAAAAAGACGAAGATGGGTTCTGGTTCCTCCATGGCCGGGCCGACGACGCCTTGAACGTCGCCGGCCGCAAAGTCGGACCCGCCGAGATCGAAGGCGCCCTCATCGACCACGACGCCGTCAACCAGGCCGCCGCCGTCGGCGTCCCCGACGACACCACCGGAACCGCCGTCGTCACCTACGTCGTCCTCGAACCCGGCGTCACCGAAACCGACGAGCTCCGCGAGGATCTCAGTGAGAAAATTGGTGAGGAACACGGCAAACCATTCAAGCCACGTGAAGTCCTCTTCGTCGACGAATTCCCCAAAACCCAATCTGGGAAAATCATCCGGCGCGCCATCGCCTCCCTCTACCGCGGCAACGAACTCGGCGACATGTCCAGCATCGAAAACCCCGACGCCCTCGACGAAATCAAAAACGCCCGCTAACACAACCCATCACTACGCAACCCAACTAAATTCACCGCAGATTACTCCGACCTGCTCCGTATCCAGGTGGCGGTGTTATACGATATTGAGTCGGCGGAACAACGAGACTTGCTTGTAGAGTTTACACCCGATACAGTAGTCGCCGACTGCACTGATTGTGGCGAGGATGGCAACGAGCCCGGCGACACCATAGCCAGCGAGTGCAACGTCCGGCGGGGCGATTGTGGATGGGAGATACAGGAGGATGCTCGCCAGTGTGGTGAATCCGGCGCCCATCACTTTTGCGAATCGATGGGGAGCGGCTGGTTCTGTCGTCGCGGGTTTCCCGACGAGCGGTTGCACGCCGTCTCGCCACAGGATTTGATAGAGGTCAACCCGCCAGCCAGACAGCACGGCCGCAACGAGTATCGCCGCGAGCGCCACCACTAACTCGGGTCGTTGGAGGACCACCGCGAGGGTGAGAACCGTCGCGGTAATGAATTGGCCGAACCGCGGCGCTCGCGGATCGATCATCGTCACATCCGCTGTCGATTGGCCGGTGGCCGCCGATTCAACGGTCTGTTGCGCCATACACACACTCTACCACGTCCCAAACTTAACAGTATTCCGGTCTCACCGCCGCCTCCACCCCATGAAACCCTATTTCCCACCCAATCCTGATATGGAATCATCCTCCAAATCCTCATCTGAATGAATCCATCACCACCCACGCTAACACTGGGAGAAGCACCCTTGCCTTTCACCTAGTGCTCCTCTCGGTGGAGCGGTGGATCGACTTACCGTGTGAGCTCGTGTGGACTCGATTAAGGACTGTTCGACGGTATTACTGTGATGTTGAGCACTGGCAAGTGGATGTAGGGTTTGATGTGTGGGTTGGGGGGGAGTGACACGTTTGGGTTTTCGAGTGTCGATATCACCTGAAAACCTAATAGTGAGGAACCGGGTAATACCGGTGTTTTATGTATATAGGGGCCTATTGGACCCAGATATGGGTGGGCGTTCGCGGGGGCAGATCCTGGTACTTGCATCACTCCTCATAGCCGTCTTATTCGTCGGCCTCGCAGTGGTGCTCAACGGCGCCATCTACTCAGAGAACCTCTCCGTACGAGACACCGGCTCAACCGCTGACCCCGTAGTCGAAGCCCAAGTGACCGAAGACCGGCTCCGCGAAGCCGCCCAACATGCAAACTGGAACGACGATGATGTAGATTTCGATACACGCGAACAGCGGGTGCTAGATTCAATGGGGAACTGGGACGGCTTTACCTCAGCTGACGCCGCTCAACGCGGCCTCGTGGTAGATGTCGCTGTCGCCGATACCACTGAAGGTGTCCGTGTCTCCCAAGAAGACCCGAGTGACTTCATGCCTGCAAACGAGGATCTCGATCAGTATCTGTTAGACACCACGATTGACCCCCTCGGGTTGGATGATCGAACGAATTGGATGGTCGCAAAAGACGTCCAAACGCGGGCGTTCCAAGCGGAAGTTAGACGCACCGACCTCTATGCAGTGGACCAAAGCGCCCTCCAAGATATTACCACGCTCGTCGACTCATTACTGGACGGCAGTAGCACATTTTGGATGGAGATCGACGAGGGAGAAACGACCTGGCGGGTATATCTGGTCCAAGTCCAGGAAACTGCCGATGTCGCCGTTGTTGTGACATCCGATGATGGCAGTGAAACGGTTGAAGGCACCTGTCAGGCAACCGGCGATTGGGTTGACATCGATTTTGAGACTCAGGAGCTTCAGGGTGATGACACGGTCGCGTGTAATGCCTTGGGCTTCCATGACAACCTGGATCGACACGACATTTACTGGGTTGGCGCCGACGAAGTCCACGGCACCTACCACTTCATCGGCGATAAACCAGAAGACGTGTTCCGGAGTGAAATTGAAGCTGAATACGCCGGACTTATCGATTCCCTTGATTGCCTTCTCGTCCTCGTCTGTCTCCCCGACCTCCTGGATGACTTCGGCGTCAACGACCTGTTAGGACAGGGCGGCAATCCGCATCCATTCACCACCAGTGCCGTCTACGATGTCACGCTCTCTTTCGAGTACAACAATGGTGATGTCGAGTACGAACGGCAGGTTACCGTCGCCTAAGATCCCGCTGACACTCAACCATCCAGCATTGTATCAGACGGACTCCGCCACAATCGAGAAACGCCACCCCTACAGTCGGCTCCATCTATCTCTTAACGTGTGTGTCGAGGAACTGGATCATTTCGGTATAGGCTTCAATCCGGTTTTTGCGTTTTGAGAGCCCATGGCCTTCATCTTCAAAGATGAGTTTTTGGACTGGGAGTCCTTGGTCGGCGACTTCTTCAGCGATCTGTTCGGCCTCATCGACGGGGACCCGGGGATCGTTTCTGCCGTGGAGGACGAACAACGGTGCGGCTATCTCGTCGGCGTTGTTGATCGGGGAGATTGACTCGAGGAAGTCCCGGTCGTCGTCGAGGGAGCCGTATTCGGCTTCTCGGAGGTCGCGTCGCCACACGCCGGTGTTCTCGAGGAACGTCACGAAGTTGGCAATACCGACGATGTCGATGCCGGCAGCCCAGCGGTCTGGGTATTCGGTGAGTGCGGCCAACACCATGAAGCCGCCGTAGGACCCGCCTTTGACAGCGATCCGGTCGGCATCCACGTCGGGATGGTCGGTGAGCCAGTCGGCGGCGGCGTTGAGGTCAGCGACAGCATCCATTCGTTTCTCGACATCGTCGAGGTGGGTATACTGGCGGCCGTAGCCGGTGGAGCCGCGAACATTTGGCTCGAAGACGGCATATCCGTGGGCGAGGAGATACTGTTTGACACGGGAGAAAGAGGGGCGGCGTTGGCTTTCTGGCCCACCATGAATATCCACGACGACGGGCACACCAGCGTCCGGTATCGTCTCAGGAAGCGTGAAAAACACAGGGATGGCCAGGTCGTCGAATGACTCGTAGTGGATGAGGGCGCTGTCACGGAACGTCGACGGTGGAATCCCGGCCGTTGGGGCGGCCGTCCACTGGCGGGCGGCCCCGGTCGTGATGTCGACCACGTAGATGTTCGGGTTCAGCGTGTCGCTGGTAACCGTCACTGCGAACCGGTCTGCGGAGTCATCGAAGGCGACGCCGCCGGCAATGCCAGCCGGTAGTTCCGGTGGTGGGAACCGTTGTATCGTCGTCGCATCAACGAACTCGCCAGCTGTTAATGCGGTGTAACCGTTTATATTTCGGGAGTACACGACGCGGCCGGTGTCGTCATCCACCGCGACGCCATCCACATTCCACGGGCCCGACGCTTCCCCCACCCCCTCGGGCACCCCCGGTAGAGCCTGCATGTCGGCATTCTCATCACCGTGTCCACTGGGGTCTTCCGCTGACCCGTCGCTGGTGGCAACAGGGGTGAGGTCGCCGGGTTGGGTGGTGTTGAGGCGGGCGAAATAGAGGGTATCGGCATCGAGATCGGTACAGCAGTAGCAGCCCTCGCCATCGGGTGCCCACGCGAGGCTTTGATAGCGGACGCCGGCGTCGGTGTGGTCGGTGAGATGCGTCAGGCTCCCGGAGTCGAGGTCGAGGACGTAGACGTCGTGGTCGAAACTGGAGTGGGCTTTGTGCACGAGGAGTCGGTCATCACTGGGACTCCAGCCGGCAAGTGAGAGCCAGCCGTCGCCGGTGTACACGCGGGTTGCGTCGCCGCCGGTCTCGCGGGATTGAGTATAGATGTCGAAGACGGCGTCGTCGCGGCGGTTCGAGGCGAAGGTGAATTGCTCGCCGTCGTGACTCCACCCTCCCCACCGATGTTTGGCATCCACCGCCGTCCAGTTCGTGATCGTGCCATCGTCGGTGTCGAGTCGATACAGCTGTTGGCGTTCGTTCCCCCCATCGTCCATGCCGAAGGCGAGTTCTGGACGCTCCGGTGACCACGACGCAAACGTGACGCGTTCGTCGAAATACGTCTGTTGCCGCGGCCACACACCAGGGGTATCGAGTGTCCATACTTGTGGTGTCCCGGTCGTGTCCAGCCGGAATGCCAACGTATCATCCGGGCCGAACGACGCCCCAAACGCACTCCGAATATTCAGATACCGGTCAATCTCGTCCACGCCTCCCAGGTTGACCGCCCCCATTAAAGCCATTCTCGTCTCACAGTCAGCTCTTCGAATAGACATCAATTTCTCTCGAAGGGGTCGCCCCCTTGGCTGCCGGCTGCGCGGCCGCGTGGCGTCGTGTCGTACTGCGTGGTGCTGGGAGTGCATCCCCAGTGGGCGGCGCCGATTGTGCTGTTAGTCGGCCCCACTGGTCTCTGGTGTCGCATCGCGCTCAGTCGTCGACGTTGCCACCCGCTCGCCACTGGCGTTGTCGCTGCCGCGAGTGGTGCGGTGGTCATGGCCGACGAGGAGCGCAATCCCATTCACGATGAAGAGTTTCACCATCCCGGAGAAACTCGTCGGGAACAACGCGAGCAACGGGACGTACAACAACGGGAGGACAGCTGCAAGCCAAAAGGCAGCCATCCGAACGAGCCACACGACATGGCGGACAACAACGGCAACCCCACGATCAGTGTCCGGTAAGATACTAGTAATCCCGCGTTGAATCATGCGACATCCAAGTAAGATGACCTTACCAAGAAGTATCTTTTAACCACCTACACAGGACATCCCTATGTTATCATTTGGGATAGCTATATCTAGATGTCATTTCCTTACCGGGTGGTGTTACCTAGGGGTTGGCGCAGCGAACGAGCGGTAGACGCTCGGAGTGTCGGGCTCCGGTGACGGTGTAGCCGGGGGTCGGTTGGTTCCATGTCCTTTTTGATACCCGGCGTCATCCTGAGGTGTATGCACGTCGCGGTCGTCCACCGGGAACCGCTCCCACAGGCGGAGTCTGCGGGCGGTCGCCGCCTTCGCCGGCTGGCGACGGCTCTCCAAGACCGCGGCCACGACGTCACGGTCTACTGTCTCGGCTGGTGGCAAGCCGACACCCGCCAAATCACATTTGATGACCTCGAGTATGAGGCGGTCACCTTCGATGTCCCCACGTTGTTCTTTACCCGGCTCCCCGGGTTGTTAGCGCGCCACCGACCGGATGTCGTCGTTGTCTCCCCGTCACCGCCAGGTGCGGCTGTGGCTGCGAGGCTCGGCGGCGTCCTCAGCCGGACGCCGGTGGTCTGTGAATGGTTTGGTGATGAAGCCGGCGTCGATGCCTCGTGGCTCCGCGGGGCCGCCGCTCGCCTCCCCACACAGATCATTACGCCCTCCGAGCTCCATCGGACTCGGGTCCGCGAGTGGGGCGCGAATGCAGCCACGACGACCGTGATCCCCCAGGGCATTGATTTCTCCCGTGTCGAATCGACCCCACCAGGTGAGCGCCACGATGTCGTGTACGCCCGCCGGCTTGATGCAGCTGCCAACCTGGAGAGCTTACTGTTGGCGTTGGCTGAACTCCGCAATCACGACGGCTGGACAGCCACCATCATCGGTGATGGCCCTGACCGCGCGGAGTACGAACGCCAAGCCCGCGATCTCGCGATCGCCGACCGCATCACGTTCCGCGGGGCCTGTGATCGCGGTGAACGCATCGCGGTGTATCGGGGTGCCCACACGTTCGTCCAGACCGCCCGGCGGGCCCATTTTGCCGAAGAACTCCTCTGGGCGTTGGCTGCCGGGTGTGTCGGTGTCGTCGAATACCAAGGCGAATCGAGTGCACACGAACTCGTGGAACGCCGCGAACGAGGGATCCGGGTGACTGACACAGAGGCGCTCGATGAGGCGATCGAGACATCATGGACGTACGGCTACCGCGACATCGATGCGACATTCCAAGCGTATGACCACGACGCCATCACCGACACGTACCTCGACGTGTTCGACGCCTGCGGTGTTGACACCACCTGAACGCGGTCGATGACCCCCCTATGTACGGGGAGTCACGGCGTATCGGCGGGTATCGCGGCCAGTTTGGCGTTCTTTCCGACTAGTTTGAAGTAGGTGTGGGAACATCCAGCATGCATGGACTGGAGAGAGGCCGAACGTGAGTACACGGATGAAGTGATCGGCGAGACAACGATACCGGTGCTCTTCTTCGACGCCGTCGAGCGCCATGCATCCCGGGACGCCCAGATGTATAAAGGCGGGATATACAACCGGTCGGTGACACCGGATATCATTCCCGAACCACCCGCCGGCGAATACGGCGCGTTGACCTACGCCGAAACCGGGGAGATCGTTCGCCGACTGGCAGCCGGATTCCGCGACCTCGGCGTCGGGCCCGACGACCGTGTCGGGATCTATGCCTCCACACGGATCGAATGGATGCAGAGTGATTTCGCTATCCAAGCAGCAGAAGGCGTCGTCACCACGGTGTACACCGAATCGTCAGCGCCGCAAGTCCAGTATCTGTTAGACGACAACGACGCGATGGGGGTCGTCGTCGAAGACCAAGACCTCTTAGAGACCGTCCTCACAGTCGAAGACGACCTCACCCTCGACTTTATCGCCGTCATGGACGCGATCGACGACGAATACGCTGCCCGAGACGACATCCATACGCTAGCCGACATTCATGCCCGCGGCGACGAAGTCTACGACGAGGGTGAATTCCAATCGTGGCTCGACAACCGCGAATGGACCGATCTTTGTTCGCTCGTCTACACGTCGGGGACGACCGGCGACCCGAAAGGCGTTGAGCTCACCCACAAAAACTGGCGGACCGCCCTCAACCAATTACGGAAACGGATCGGGCCACGACCCGACAAACCCGATGACATCCCCGTGATGGATGCCGGGATGACCGCGTTCGCCTTCCTCCCGCTTGCGCACGCGTTCGAACGCATCAACCATTTCAGTGAACTCAGTATCGGGATGACCGTCGCGTACGCAGAAAGCCCCGATACCGTCGGGGACGACATTAAACAGATCGGGCCGGATTCCGCCGCCTCCGTCCCCCGTGTCTACGAACGGATTTACAACCAGATGCGGGAAGACGCCTCAGAATCCCCCGTGAAGAAACGCATCTTCGAGTGGGCCGTCGCGACAGCCGAAGACTACGTCGACACCGACGACCCCGGGTTCATCCTTGAAACGAAACTGAGTATCGCCGACCGCCTCGTGTTCTCCCAAGTCCGGGAAGCACTCGGCGGGAACATCCAGATGTTCGTCTCCGGCGGCGGCTCGCTCTCGAAAGACCTGGCGAAACTCTACCAAGCGATGGGTCTGAAAATCCTCGAAGGCTACGGCCTCACCGAGACCGCACCCGCGTTAACGCTCACGCCGCCAGAAGAAATCCGGATCGGGAAGATGGGTGTCGCCCTCTCCGACATCGCCCTCAAACTCGACCCGGACGTGGTCGCCGACGAAACCAAAGACGGCGTCGACGGGGACGTCGGGGAACTCCTCGCCAAAGGCCCCAACGTGTTTTCCCGATACTGGAACAAACCCGAGAAAACCGAGGCAGCCTTCACCGACGACGGCTACTTCCGAACCGGCGATATCGTCTCCCGAGACGAGGATGGCTTCTATGAATTCGTTGATCGCCGAAAGAACCTCATCGTGCTCGATACCGGGAAGAACGTCGCGCCCGAACCCATCGAAGATGAGTTCTCCACGTCCGCACGCGTCGACCAAATCATGGTCATCGGGGACAACGAGAAATTCATCGGCGCGCTCGTCAAACCAAACTTCGAGGAACTCTGGGACTGGTTCGACGACGAAGACATCACCCTCCCACACGATCCCGACGCCGTTATCGACGACGACCGCGTCCACGCCTGGATTGCCGAAGAAGTCGACCGCGTCAACGAGACCCTCGCCCACCACCAAACCATCAAAGAATTCCGGCTCGTCCCCGAAGAATGGACCGCAGATAACGACCTCCTCACGCCCTCGATGAAGAAGAAACGACGCAACATCCGTGACGCCTACGAAGCAGAAATCAACGACATCTACGGCCACACCCCCACCGATACAGACGCCGAAACCGAGCCCGTCACCACCGACTAACCCCCTTCGAACCTTCACGCCACCCCCTCTCCAACCACCAGCGTCTCGGAACTTGCTGCGTTCCCGTCAGCCTCCGCTCCCAGAGCATATGGATTCGTCACACCCCCCAGATTGATCTCTCCGAGCCAGGCACTCGATGGCCAAACGGGTTGGCATACCACCGGGGCTGACAGGCGAAGCTGCTACCGGTGGCAAACTAGCGGCCGCCGATGGTATCGGCAATTCCGGTTGTGGGGATAAGTGTTAGCGGGTTCGGAGTCGGGCGCGGACGGCATAATAGGCGACGGCGACCCCGAACGCGACGACGAGCGCGAGGATGAATGGCACGATGAGGCCGACCGCCCAATGGGTGTCCACACCGACTGTTTCCCAGAGTTGCCAAAACCCCAGGAAGAGGATGGCGATCAATACGGCACCAGCGATCGTTTCCGTCGTTTCCGACATATGGAGGCAATCAGACCCCTATGGTAAGTCTCCTGTGTTTATAGTTCAGGGCCCTGGTCCGTGTGTTTGGTGGCGGCGACGGTGGCGACAGCGGCGATGTTCTCGGAAACGTCGTGGACGCGAATGATATCTACGCCGCGGTCGACGGCCAGTGCACTCGCCGCAACGGTGGCCGCCAACCGATCATCACTCCCGTCTCGGGGGAGAGCGGTAAACATCGATTTCCGGGAGTGGCCGACCATCACGGGGCATCCCAACGCGTGGAATTCGTCGAGCCGGTCGAGGAGTTCGAAGCTTTCCGCGGCGGTTTTCCCGAAGCCGAGTCCGGGATCAATGATAATCTGCGAGCGTGACACGCCGGCTTTCTCCGCCAGCAGGATGCGGTCCACTAACGCATCCAGGATGTCAGCAACGACATCATCGTATTCAACCGCGACATCGGGATCAACTGGCGTGTTAATCGAGTGCATGACCACGACGGGGACGTCGTAGTCGGCCGCGAGGTACCGCATCTCGGGGTCCGCCAGCCCGGAGACGTCATTCAGGATGTCGGCGCCAGCGTCAAGGGCAGCCCGCGCCACCTCTGCTTTCCGGGTATCGACCGACACGTGGACGTCTCGGTCGGCCAACGACTCAATCACCGGGAGCACCCGGGATTGTTCGTCTTCGACAGCCACCGGGTCGGCACCCGGCCGCGTGGATTCTCCGCCGACATCGATGATATCGGCACCCTCCGCGGCCAGTTGCCCGGCCTGCGCAATCGCGTCCTCAGTGGTCTGATACCGGCCGCCATCATAAAAGGAGTCAGGCGTCACATTCAAAATCCCCATCACGGCCGTCCCATCATCCCACGGATACACACCATCCCGTCCACCTGCAGGCCGTGTCGGCGTACTCGCTGGCATCGAGCCGCCGCGAGCACCGTGTACGGGCCTGCCGTCGCTAGATGCCTCAGTCGATCCTGGTGTGGGGAGATCGAGTGCGGTGGTGAGTTCTGTCGCGATTTGCCGGCGGGCATCATCGGCGGTCAGCAGACGGCTGGCGAGTTGGGTGAACTGGCGCCGGGTGCCCATGAGGACAACATCGGTCAGCTCTTCATCATATTGGGCAAGCGGGGAGACAGCACACCTACCGCCGAGTGCCAAGAGGTCAGCCCGTACCGCGTGCGCAATCCGTGGCAGCAGCCGCGTCCGATACACTCGATGGCTGGCTTCTTCTTGGAGGCGGGGGATGTCGTGTGGTGGGAGGTTGGCTGCTGTGAGGACGGCGTGGGCGTCGTGGCTGTCGGTCACGTGTTTCCGGACCCCGACCCGGGTCCAGCGTCGCCGGGCGTCCGCAACGGTATACAACGACCCGGTGACCACGACGGCATCCCCTGCGTCAACACCGGCGAGTGCGTTCGTAACGGCTGTCTGGACGTCGGGACAGACGTCGATATTGTCAGCCCGACCATCCGCCCGGAACGCCGCCGCCAGCGCCGACGCCGCCTCGGCGCGGTCGCGATCCGGCTCACACGTGTAGGCACAATCGACAGCGGGTAACGCGGCGACCATCTCTGCGTGATCTTTCTCACACATCGCGCCAAACACTACCGAGAGGTCCTGATACTCAAACGAGTCCAACGTCCGGGTGAGGCCAGCACACCCGCTCGGATTATGCGCTCCATCAAGGACAATGAGTGGCTCTCGGGCCATAACTTCAAACCGTCCCGGCCAGTGAGCCGACCGCAACCCCCGGGCCAGCGTCTCCGCTGACAGCGACACCCCGAGATAGCTCGTGAGATCGCTGACGACCGCAGCCGCCACACCCGCATTCACCGCTTGATGACCGCCTAACAACGGGAGACGGGTATCCACGGTCCATTCATCACTCGCAAGCCTAACCGCCTGCTCGAGATCCTCCCGCCCCCGGTCGGTCACCACCACGTCGGCTCCAGCAACCGTCCCCACCCGTCGTATCTCCGGGACTGCCCCCTCAATCGTCGACAACGCTTCCCCTTCAGCCGCGGTGACCAATGCCGTATCCGTGGGGGCGATGGCAGCCATATCCCGCGCAATCTCCGGGATAGTCTCCCCTAAGATATCGGCGTGCTCGAGAGTGACATTCGTGACAGCCGCGGTGTCGGCCTCGACCGCACTCGTCGCGTCATACCGCCCCCCGATCCCCACCTCAAGCACAGCGACATCCACATCCGCCCGGTCGAACGCCCAGATCGCCAACCCGGTCACCGCTTCAAAAAACGTCGGCGACGCACCACCCGCGGCAGCATCGGTCGCATACTCATCGATAGCAGCCACGTACTCACAAACAGCGGCTTTCGAGACGGTCCGTCCATTAATCTGGACGCGCTCTCGGATGTCATCGAGATGGGGCGATGTATACAACCCCACATCCACGCCCGCCTCCCGGAGTACCCGCTCGGTCATCCGGGCGGTACTCCCTTTCCCATTCGAGCCCGCAATCTGGACGACCGCCATATCAGTCTGTGGCTCCCCAAGCGACGCCAAGAGCTCCCGCGTCGCCGCAATCCCCGTCCGCGGCGGGTACCGACGAAGGTCGAACAGGAACTCTGCCGCCTCGTGGTACTCCATGGTCGTATCAACCACGGCGCTTGCTTAGACGTGTCGAAGTCACACCTCCCCTCCCCTCCCCGCACCTCACCTCACCTCCCCCCATCCCACACAACCCCACACTCACTCGCGTCACCCCACCTCCCGACTCCCGCTCCTACTCGCCGGACCAACCACCTAATTATCGCGACCCTGCGGCACTACGAGCTGCTCACTCGCCAAGAGACACGGCTCCCGTAGAACCCGCCGACCGAGAAGAACTGCGACCCCTGGGGGTGGGATGCGTAAGTGGCGGTCCATGGAGATGATGGATTTGGATGGTTGTCGCAATACGAAGTTTCATCCCATGGCTCCCAATAGGGGGACATATGCCGGATACAGACGTGGGACAACTCATGACGGCCCCCGTGTTGACCGTCGAACCGGGCACCCCGGTCAATGAGATAGCCGAAGCAATGCTTGACCGCCAAATCAAGACACTCGTCGCGATTGATGACAACCACCAACCACTCGGGATATTAACGTCAACGGATTTCGTCCAGATCGTCGCCGACGACACGCCACCAGAGACAACCACCGTAGGCGATTACATGACGACGGACATCCTGACCACAACCAAGGATGCGCCGATCCCGGAAGTCGCCGACCGGATGGTCGCATCCGGCGTCAGCCATATTCCGGTGATCGACGACGATGACGAGGCCGTCGGCATCATCACCGCCACAGACCTCACCCACTATATCGCAGGTATGGCCGTCCGCGAACCATCCGAATAACCACACCACTCTCTCCTCATCACTCGACTCCACCCCCGAAAGGACGAGCGCCGCGGGATCTATGAAGCCGCATAGAAATAGAGCACTCGCAGCCTGGGGCTGCCTGGTGCGTACGCGATGCCGGGCTTCGGGGGGTTAGTAGTGTTGTCGTTGGACGCCTTGGACGGCGTCGATGCGTTTTTCGATCGGTGGGTGAGTGGCGTAGAGGCGTTGGAGCGCGGATCGTTCGCCGCCGAAGATACAGAGGGCGGCGACGTTGTCGTTGGGTTCGGCGTCTGTTTGGTTGCCGACGGCGGCGATTTTCTCGAGGGCGCGCGCCATGGTGTCGCCGCCGACGTGTTGGGCGGCGTCGGAATCGGCGACGTATTCGCGGTACCGGGAGATCGCAAGGACGAAAATCATCGCGACCATCTGGACGATGATCCCGGCGACGTACGCCAGAAGGAAGTTCGCGATCCCGCGGCGACCGGCGAACAAGATCGCGAATTGCACGACGAGTCCGAGCATTGAGGCAATCGATTGTCCGATCACCATCATGACGACGTCGCGATTGTCGATGTGGGCGAGTTCGTGGGCTAAAACGGCTTCTTGTTCTTCGTGGGAGAGCAGCTGGATGAGTTCACTGGATACCACCACGACGCCGGCGCCCCGTCGACCGACCGCGAATGCGTTCGGGACGCCCATCTCGGCGATCATCAATCGGGGTTTCTCGAGGTCCATTTCGTCGGAGAGCCGTTCGACCGAGCGATGGATCTCCGGGTATTGGTCCTCTGGGAGGTCGTCGGCGCCACTGCTCCACAACGCGACTTTCTTCCCTATGAGGTATTGGAACCCGATGAATCCGATGGATAGCAGGACGATGAGTTCGATGCCGAGCCCGAATCCCACGTAGGCGACCATCGCTAACATCGAGTAAAATGCAAATAAGATACTCCCGACAACGGCCATCCGGAGTTTGAGACCAGTATGTCGCATGGTATCCACAGTTTAGCCTAAAGGATTCAAATGGTTTCTGGCATCCATGCTATCTTGCCACATACCGCCAGCCTGGTCACAGAGCCGGTTTTCATCTGCCCGCACGGGACCGGATGGGAAGGGCCGCTGAGTGCCTGATCGCGACTGCGACATCTATAAGTCAGTCGGTGCCGGCGTTTTGGGTATGCTGCGTCGCGCTCCCACTCATCGGCCACATTCGGCAGTGCGGGCACCTTGGGTAGGCGACGCTACCGTTTCTCCGAAACCAAAACGGGTGTAACCGGGTCTTCGGCGGGAGTGGCATCCCCGTCGAAGGCCATTATTGGCCCGGCATCGACCAGACAGGTACACACCATCCAGAAGGTATCCACCTCACACGGACACCACGACGGAACCAATACCACGAGACGGTTATGACACACGAACCATTCACTGGCGTCTTCCCGGCGATGACGACGCCACTCCATGACGACGGACGCATCGATCACGACACCCTCCGCGACCACGCACGACGCCTCGAAACCGCCGGTGTCGACGGCCTCATGCCCGTTGGGACCACCGGCGAGTCAGCCACGATGACCCACGACGAACATATCGAGGTCGTCGAGACGGTCGTGGATGCAGTCTCAGACGTCCCGGTGATTGCCGGCAGCGGCTCCAACAATACGAGCGAAGCCCTCGAGTTATCGCAACGGTCGGCCGATGCCGGAGCCGACGGCCTCTTACTTATCTCCCCGTATTATAACAAGCCAGAGCCGGACGGGATGGAACACCATTTCCGAACGGTCGCCGACGCAGTGAATCTCCCTCAGATCATTTACAACGTCCCCAGCCGCACCGGACGAAATATCGCCGTCGAGACGGCCGTCACGCTGGCTCGCCACGAGAACATCGTGGGGTATAAGGCCGCCAGCGGGGACCTCAACCGCGTCAACGAGGTCATCGAACGCACCCAGGGGGCGTCGTTTTCGGTGCTCTCGGGTGATGATGCACTCACACTCCCGATTATCGCGCAAGGCGGGCGTGGCTGTATCAGTGTCGCGGCGAATGTCGAACCGGAACGCACCGTCGCGCTGGTCGGCGCAGCGCTCGCCGACGACATGGATCGCGCCCGCAGCCTCCAATACGAACTCGGTGACCTCTTTCGGGCGTTGTTCATCGAAACGAACCCCATTCCGATCAAGGAGGCCATGGAGATCCGCGATATTCATGCCGCAACGATGCGGTCGCCGCTGTCACCACTCCAACCGGACCACCGCGAACAACTGCAGGAAGCACTGGATGTCTTAGAGCAATGAGAGTTGTTGTTGCCGGCGCGACCGGCCGAACCGGCCGGGAAGTCGTCACAGAAGCAACCGATCGCGGCCACGACGTCACCGGGATCGCCCGCAGCGAAACCCGTGTTTCGGATACCCCAGTCCAACCAGCCAGCGACCTGGCCGACCTCCTTGAAGCGGCTGATATACTCATCGATTTCACCGTCTCGGAGGCGACACGAGAGCATACCGGGCTGGCAGCCGACGCGTCCGTCCCCGTCGTCGTCGGGACGACCGGGTTCGATGACGACGGGATTGCGGCACTTCGCGCAGCGAGTACCGACACGCCGATCCTCAAGGCGTCGAATTTCGCCCGCGGCGTCCACGCCCTCGTGGAAGCTGTTGAAGCCGCCGTCTCCGCGCTCCCTGAGTACGACATCGAACTCACCGAAACCCATCACAACGGCAAGCGAGACGCCCCCAGTGGGACCGCCAACACCATCCTGGAGACGATCGACGACGCGCGGGCGGACGACCTCGCGCCGACATACGGCCGCCACGGCGACCACCCCCGAACGCCGAACGAAGTCGGTGTCCACGCTCGACGGGCCGGGACGATCCGCGGTGAACACGAACTCCTCGTGGCCGACAACGATGAAGTCCTCACGATCACGCACCGCGCCGAATCCAGACGGGTATTCGCCGCTGGGGCAGTCGACGCCGCCGAATGGCTCACCGACCAACCACCCGGCTGGTATTCCCTGCAAGACGCCATCTAACACCCTCCCATAACCACCTGCCCGGCCAGCCCGCACCCGGTGTCACACCACCACAGCTACTCCGCGCGCGGGTTCCACGAGGCGGTCCAGTGATATAGGATTACCGTGGTGTGCCGTGCTAGTAACAGTGGATGTGGCTGAACAGCGGTGCGTGCGGTGGTGAGGTGTGGTGGGATTTAAAGACCTAAGTTCCGGGTTTGCGTGCGTATCAGTATGAGTCAGAGTTCGCTTCAGGCAGACATTGAGGATCTCCAGGCCCGCTATGACGATGGATTGACGGCCGATGCCGCCGGCGCTGAGGAATACACCGTCTTAGACGAGTTCTTGCAGGCCCTCGAGCAGGGTGAGATTCGTGCCGCAGAGACACGAAGCGGCGAGTGGCAGGCCAACGAGTGGGTGAAGGCAGGGATTCTCTTGAATTTCGGGCTGCGATCGATCGAGGCGTACACCTACGGTGACGTCGACTACCACGACGTCTTACCGCTCCGCGACACCGGTGATCTCCCCACACGTGGGACGCGGAATACGCCGGATGGCACCGTGGTTCGCCGCGGCGCATATATCGGTGGCGATGCGATCTTGATGTCGCCCGCATTCGTGAATATCGGTGCCTATGTCGGTGATGGCACGCTCGTCGATTCATGCGATACCGTCGGGTCAGCCGCCCAAATTGGAGCGAACGTCAAACTCGGGGCAAACACCCTCATCGGCGGTGTCCTTGAACCAGTAGAGGCCGCACCAGTCATCATCGAAGACGACGTCTCGTTGGGCGCAGGCTGCCGCGTCACCAGCGGGTTCATCGTCGGCGAAGGCAGTGTTGTCGGCGAAAACACCCTCCTCACCCCCCGTATCCCCGTCTACGACCTGGTAACCGAAGAGATCATCTACGGCCACCTCCCGCCCAATCGCCGTGCATTCACCCGATTTGTCGCCTCATCGATCGGCGACCACGACTTATTCGACGGCGGTGCCTACAAACCCGCCGTCGTCGCCACCGACGTCGAAACCGAGACCCTCGAAGCCACCCAACGCGAAGCCGCCCTCCGCGACAACTAACACCCTCCGCAGCCCTAAGTCTGACATCGATCCGTCTCGACGACCAACTTCCTGGACTCACTAGTCCGTGGGTTTTGGTCGGCGATAGCAGCTGATGGGTCTTCACGTCAACTTCACCAGCCAGAGATTGTACTCTCCGGAGACGTGGTGGTGTCCCTGTTTGTGTTGGCTTTGTGTTTATCCGACTACATCTCGAAATCGGGGTATGGCAGTATACCAATCGACTGACAGCCAGTCAGAGGCGTTGGCAGCTGAATTTGACGTCGATATCGCGGATGACCTCCCGGAGACCCTCGATTGGGCAGCAGTTGAGCGCATGCGGGTCGTCGCAAAGCTGCTCGATGACAGCATCCCGATCCCGGGAACCCCGTTCAAAATTGGGATCGACCCAATCATCGGGATCGCGCCCGTCGCCGGAGACATCGCCACAAGCCTACTATCGTTATATATCGTTGCTGAATCCGCTCGCCTCGGAGTCTCGTATGGAACGCTCATCCAGATGCTCGCAAACATCTCTATCGACCTCGCTGGCGGGGCAATCCCCATCCTCGGTGATGTCTTTGATGCCGCATGGAAAGCAAACAAACGAAACATGCAGCTCTTCATCGAGGACCTCGCCGGCCAACCACCCACCCGACACGACGAGGAGACCATCTCAATCGACATCACCTAACTCAAACGACACGCCACCCACCGCCATATAGGAGAGGCACCATACAGCTTGCTCTGCAGGCCTCGGGGATCTCGGACACCCGCCGTGTAGCACGTAGTCGCGGTTCGACAGCCGTCAATCGTGACGACCCGGAAGGCAGCCAGTCACCCCACGCTGAGTACAGGAATAGCGGTGGTGTCTGTGCAGCTTATTCGCGGGTCGTTCCTGGCGAGGCGTCGGGGTCTTCAATCTCGATTGTCGTGCCACGATCGTCTTCATGGACGGCGGTATCGCCGTCATGTTGGCTGGTGGCGTTGAATGTGAAGCCGAACCCTATGCGTGTGGGGGTAATGATGCTTTCCCAGGCGGCGTCGAGCGGGCCGAATGAGGCCGCAACGACCGTCCGAAGCGGCCGGTCGGAAGCCGGTTCGGTCACCGGATCGTCTTGGTGGGTGTCCTGTGGCATGCTATCGATGCTTTCTACGTCGATCAGCTGAAATGTTTCGATTCCACAGCGGCCTCCCGTTCCTTGAGGGGTGTCGGTATGGTGGGAAACGGAACCCTTGTTAGCCGGCGTCCCCGTGTAGTTGGCAATGAGTCGTGTCGAATCACCGGCTGTGCGGCGTCTCGCGGACTGGGATGGCGACCGGTTGGAACGACTCGCCGCAGAGTACGGGACCCCGTTGTACGTGATGGATCACGCGCGACTCCGTGAGAACTACGCACGGTTTGCGGCCGCCTTCGACGACGCCCACCTCATGTATGCAGCGAAAGCCAACACCGGACGGGCCGTTATCCAGACGCTACATGCGGCCGGTGCTGACATTGAGTGTGCGGCGGCCGGTGAACTCCATCGTGCACTCGACGCCGGTGTCGACCCTGACGCCCTCCAGTATACAGCTGTCAACCCGCCAGGTCAGGACCTGGATTATGCGGTCGATCTCTGGCAGGAGACTCCCACTCTCACCATTACTGTTGGAGCTGAGATGACGTTAGACCGGCTTGCCGACCGTGGCTTCGATGGTCGCATCGCGCTCCGTGTCAACCCGGGGATTGGGACCGGCCACCACGAGAAAGTCGCCACCGGGAAAGACGCAAAATTCGGGTTGCCCTACGACTCGGTGCCCGAGATTGCCGCCGAGGCCCGGTCACGATTCGACCTCGTCGGCCTCCATGCACACGTGGGCAGCGGGGTCCTCTCCGACGAACTGGACACCCATCAAACCGCCCTGCAACGCGTCGCCGCTGTCGCCGACCGCGTCGGTGGGCTTGAGGTCATCGATCTCGGTGGTGGATTTGGCGTACCCTATCACCCACGCGAGCCGCCGCTAGACCTGGAGCGGACTGCCGCGATGATCAGCGAGGTGGCCGCCGACAGTGATGCCCGCCTCGCACTTGAGCCAGGCCGGTACCTCGTGGCAGATGCCGGTGTACTCTTAACACGTGTAAATACCATCAAACCGACCGCTGACACCCGCGTTGTGGGGGTTGTTGCCGGCTTGCCTGCGTTGATCCGCCCGGCGATGTTCGATGCCTACCACCACATTCGGAACGTGACCGGCGGTGACCGCGACCCTGTAGTGTCGAGTGTCGGCGGCCCCCTCTGTACGAGCGCCGACGTGTTCTGTACCAACCGCGAGATACCTCGCCCAGATGCCGGCGATCTGTTAGCTATTGGGAACGCGGGGGCGTACGGGATCGATCTTGCCAGCCAGTTCCACTCACAGCCACGGCCCGCCGAGGTCGCCATTGAGGGCGACGACGACCGCCTCACTCGGCGACGGGAAACCTATACTGATCTCACTCGAGTGGAAGATGAAGCACCGGGCCTGGATTAGCCGAGGAAGACATCAATGATGTCGCCGCTTGATTGTCCGCGGTACAGTTCCGAGTAGCCGCAGTGGTCACACGAGACGACGCGGAATCGCCGGTTTTGGATATCGAAATATTTGGTGAGACCGCCCCCTGACATCGAGACGGTATCGACAGTCGTTTCTGTTGTGCCACACTTCGGACATCCCCGGCCATCGTTGCCGAGGTTGGAGGGCTCAGATGCCATACCCAGTCCTCGGGTGCCTGTTTGTAAGTATTTTCTCTTCGATACTTAGCGGTCTTCTACAAGGTCGCTTGCCCGCCCCGTATAGCTTGCTGGCGTCAGCGCCTTCAGCTCCTCGCGGACCGCCTCATCGACATCCAACTCATCGAAGAATTCGCGGAAGTCCGCCAGTGATGCGTGTTCACCTCGCGTGAACTCTTTTACGCGCTCGTAGGCCTCTGGATTCCCTTCACGGCGGAGGATTGTCTGGACAGCCTCACCAATCACCTCCGGATGCTGCTCGAGGTCTTCCCGCATCACCGCTTCAGCTGGCGTGACCTTCGACAGCCCCACACTCGTCTTGCTGTAGCCGATGAGGCTGTGGGCGAATGCCACACCAATATTGCGTTTCAGAGTTGAATCCGAGAGGTCCCGCTGAAGGCGTGACGTCGTGATGGTCTCAGAGAGAAACGTGAGGTCGTTGTTGGCTTTCGTGAGATTCCCTTCGCTGTTCTCGAAGTCGATCGGATTGACTTTATGCGGCATCGTCGACGATCCCGTTTCAGACGTCGCTGCTGCCTGCGTGAGATATGCGTCCGAAATGTATAGCCATGCGTCCACATCGAGATCTCTGAGGATGTTGTTTACTCCACGGAGTGCATCGAAGACCGCCGCGAGGTCATCACACGGATTCACTTGCGTGACCACCGCTAGGTGTTGAAGGCCGAGTGATTCGACGAACGATTCCGTGAATGCTGGCCAATTTACATCGGGATACGCCGCATCATGGGCCGCGTAGGTCCCGGATGCGCCAGCGAGCTTCCCTGATAACCCATCGGTCGCTGTCTCCACGCGCTCTATTGCTCGCGTGAGGCGATGGGCGTAGACGGCGAGTTCTTTCCCATACGTGGTGGGTGTTGCTGGCTGGCCATGCGTTCGTGCAAGCATCGGGACCTCCCGGTAAAGCTGTGCATCTTCCATGAGTGTCTCTCGGAGGTCACGCACTGCGGGGAGGAGGACTTCTGTGATGGTATCTCGCACGAGGAGCCGATACGCGAGGTTGTTCACATCCTCACTCGTCAAGCCAAAATGCACCCATGACTCCTGTGTATCAGGTGCTGGGAGGTGTGTCCGGATATAATACTCGACCGCCTTTACATCGTGGTTCGTCGCCGCATACTCGCCATGGCCCTCCGTTTCCAATTGCTTGATCGTTTCAGCAGCCTCAGCGTCAAAATCGGTATACAGTTCCCGGAGCGCCGTTCGCTCCTCGTCCGGAATGTCAAGCGGCAGCGCATCAAGGTCTGCCAACGCGAACAGATACTTGACTTCAACTTCAACCCGTGCCCGTAGTAACGCCGCCTCACTCACATACTCAGTGAGTGGCGCTGTATACCGTGCATACCGGCCGTCCAGCGGTGACACAGCATCCAGCGCCCCCCGGTCAGTCATACAAGTAGATGAACGCAAGCCATGAAAAAGGGTGCCGGTACTACCTCCTTATCTAGCCGCCGGTGGGAGCCACCAATTCAAGATCGAGTCCCGCATGTTCCTCGGCTAAGGATTTACAACGAGGGATGGTTGTCCCGGCAATCCCGATGTTCGTGACGTGGCTGAGGATACCGGCTGCCGGTTGGCCGGAAGCGCCTAACAAGCTGGTGTCTGCCCCGATGAGCGGGGCGCCAGAATCTCCTGGGGTGGCGCGGATGGCGGCCTGCCAGCTGCCGTCACCGCCGAGTACACCGAGTGCAACGCCCGTGCGGCCTTGGGTGAGATAGATTTCTCCATTCACAATGCCTGCACCAAATAAATTCACCTGCTCCCCATCCGCTGGCGGCCCTTCCATCTCGCTGTCAGGCCCGCCCCATCGGGGGATCGAGGGGTCAATGATATCATCTTCACTATCCTCGTCGTCCGATGGGGGGATTTCGACGATGCCGAAGTCTTCGCCCACGCCGACGCCGTCAGTGTTCGCTTGACGAGCAAAGACGACGTCCCCCAGTTCTGCATATGACGCTGTATCGGGTGTGAAGTTGTTCAGCCCAAGTTGTCCACCAAACGTACAATCAGTACAAATCCACACACCCCCATCGTCACCGTTCACAGGGATATCATCATCGTCTGTGTCTGTGCCGCCTTGGTCTTGGTCTGTTGGGAGGAAACAGTGGCCAGCGGCTCCGATATACTGGGTTCCTTCGTCGCTATCTTTCCAGATGAAGTTGGCGGTGCAGCCTTCAACGAGGCCGCCGTTGTTGGGGTTTTGGATGAAGAGTTGTGAGCCTGGTCGGATGCCAGCTGCGGATTCGGAGATGTTGCCGAGTCCGCCGGTTTGGGTTGGCAGAGCAATGTTGTCGATTTCGAGTGGTGGAAGTTGTTCGACTTGGAGGTCATCTGGCAGGTCACTGGTTTGTGTGTGTGCTTGAGCTCCCCCGATTACCCCCATACTTGTTGCTGTGGCGACACTTGCCCGAAGAATCCCTCGTCTGCTATATCTCTCCGACATTAGGGAGAAGTTAACGAAAAAAGCGGAATATACCATCGCCGGCAATCTCGCACCCTTTAAATACACGCTTTATATTGACCTCCGCAAACCCTCTGAATGTATCACCATCAATCGGTGAGCGAGAAGCGGGGGAGAGGGGCATGGGAGGGGGTGAACCGCAATTACTTTGCTTGCGGGGTTGACCCTGTGGAACATGCAACTTGCCGGCATGGCATCCAATCGCGGACGGAACCTCCTCCATATAGCGGATATCGCGCCCGGTGGCACGGAGTTTGCTGTCATCCTCACGAACGAAGACGGTGCGCCGGTCCTCGGGAGCGCAGCCGAACGCGGGATTCCAACCGAGGTCGTCCCGCAAGCGCCAGATGAGGCCCGAGCGGAGCACGAACGCCGCATCCTTGACCATCTTGACGGCTATGATATCGACCTCGTTTGTCTCGATGGCTATATGCGGATCCTGACATCCACCTTCCTTGATGCGACACCAACCACGCTCAACGTCCACCCATCACTGCTCCCTGCCTTCCCGGGGTTAGATGCCCACGAACAGGTATTGGACGCCGGCGTTGCCATCACCGGGTGTACCGTCCACGTCGTTGATGAAACCGTGGATGGTGGCCCGATCGTCACCCAAGAACCCGTCCCCGTCTACGCGGGCGACGATACTGCAAGCTTGAAACACCGGGTCCTCTATGAAGCAGAATTCACAGCGTATCCACGAGCAGTCACCTGGTTCGCCAACGACCGCGTCAGCGTCGCAGACGGGGAGGTCACGGTAGCCGGTGATGAGGACGGCCAGTTCCCGGCCCGTCGGCTCCAATCTGATGACCGGGGCCGGACACTCCGGTACGGTGAAAACCCCCACCAAGATGCCGCCGTCTACCTTGACGACGCTGTCGAAGAAGCAAACGTGGTCCACGCCACCCAACGCAATCCCGATGCCAAAGCGCTCTCCTATAACAACTACAATGACGCCGACAGCGCCCTCAACCTCATCAAGGAATTCTCCGATCCGGCGGCTGCAGTCATAAAACACACCAATCCAGCCGGCTGTGCAACCGCTGACACACTTGCGGATGCCTATACGGACGCGCTCGCGACCGACCCGATGAGCGCCTTCGGGGGGATCGTCGCACTTAACCGGGGGTGTGGGGCTGCGACCGCTGAAGCCATTACCGACTCGTTTAAAGAAGTCGTCATCGCGCCCAGCTATACCGACGCCGCCCTGGATGTCCTCCACACGAAAGAAAATCTCCGAGTGCTCGCTGTCGGCGACCTCACCGAGCGGACAGAGACATTAGCGGAACAACACCTCGTCGGCGGCCGGCTCCTCCAAGAACGGGACCTCCACACCATCACCCCAGACGATATTGACGTCGTCACCGACCGCGCGCCGACCACCGACCAACTCGAAACCATGTGTTTTGCCTGGCAGACTATCAAACACGTCAAATCCAACGCTATCTTGTTTGCGTCCGGGACCGAAACCGTCGGCATCGGGATGGGGCAAGTCTCCCGTGTTGACGCCGTCCGGCTCGCAGCCATGAAAGCTGAGGAACACGCCGAGGGCAAAAACGCCGACGGCGCTGTCATGGCGTCTGATGCGTTCTTCCCATTCCCCGATGGGATCGACGAAGCTGCCGCAGCCGGCATCGACGCCGTTATTCAACCCGGCGGCTCCGTCAACGATGATGACGTCATCGCCGCAGCCAACGACCACGACATCGCCATGGGATTCACCGGCACTCGCGCATTCAAGCATTAACTGACCTAGACGAGGTAGGAGACGGCTTGCCGGACATCGAGGAGGCCGCTGCCTGCGACGCCGATACCCCAAATGGTGAGGCCGACGGCGACCACACCGAGGAGCGAAACCACTCCAGAGATGTAGGGGATGAGGAGGGTGACGCTGCCGCCCATCACGAGGGAGACGGCGGTGACCCCACCGAGGGCCTTGCCAACGCCGCGAAATCGGAGGGGGAGTTCGCGGCTGATGATGTAGACGGTGGCCAGTGTATACAGCGAGTACGTGAACAGCGTCGCCACGGCGGCGCCAACGACCCCGAGTATTGGAATGAGGAGGAGATTCAACCCGAAGTTCGCCGCTGCCATGACAGATTTCGCGATTGCTCGATCACGGGCACGACCCAGGAAGTCGAGGCCGTCACTCGTGATTTTCACGACAGCAGTCGCAAGCACAAAAACGCTGAGGACTTGGAGGACCGGGACCGCGCCCAGGTAGTCGGCACCGAAGATGTACTGGATAATGGGATTGGCGAGTAAGAAAATCCCAACAACAGCGGGGACGTACAGGAGGAGGACATATTCCAGTGCTTGCTCGTAGAGGCGGGCTGCTCGCTCAATGTGATCGGCGGCTTTCTGTTCACCAAACGCGGGTGAGATCGTGAAGCCAAGTGACGTTGCGGGGGTGGCACAGACTTCCGCGATCTGTTTGGCGACCGTATAGTAGCCGACAGCGGTTGCATTCAGGAGAAACCCGACGAGGAGCGTATCGACCCGCTTATCGATAACCCCAGCGCTCCGCGTCGCGGTAAGCGGGACGCTGTACTCGAGGAGGCGGCGAGTGAGGTCAGGGTCGCGGTCACCTATCGCGTAGTGTCGGTAGAACTTCGCATAGAGGACCATGCCGCCGAGAGCGATTGCGACGGCGAACCCAACGATGAAGCCGGCGAGCGCACCGACAACACCGAAGCCCAAAAGGATGAATGCGACGGCGAAGATGACCCGGCCGACGGCTTGCGTTGCATTCACGACAGCACTCCACGTGACACGATTGAGGCCTTGGAAGACGTTCGTGAGATAATTCCGGAGCCCCCGCGCCAAGATGAATACCGCACCTAACGCGAGTAAGGGAGCGAGTCCGGGATCGTTCAGGAGCGCGGCCAGCCAGTCGTTGGCGATCGAGATCGTGAGTCCGACGACGAGAGAGAGCCCGACGAGATAGCGGAGCCCCGTCCGGATGACATGTGGGACTTGCTCGGGAGACTGTTCATCGAACTCAGCGATATAGCGGGCAGTGGATGCCGGGATGCCGACGGTCCCTAAGACAGTGACCACGCCGAAGACCGAGAGCGCATAATACAACAGGCCGTATTCGTCAGGCGAGAGGAGATACCGGGCGAGAATGACAACGAGCGCGGCGTTTGCGAGAATGTCGGCCAACCGTGCAATGAATACTGCCTTGACCCCACGAGCCAGACGATCCGCCAGCGCCATTACTTAGGCCGCATCCAGCCGGTAGAGACGGAACTCGCCATTGTCTTGGACACGATGGATTTGTGTGTCGCGGTCGAACTGTTGGAAGCCGGCCTCGGAATACCGGAAGCCTTGATACAGACGGACTTCCTGCTCGTAGTCGGCCCGTTTGATCGCGACATACCGGTCGGATTCATACTGTGCGGAGACATCGGTATTGAAAGATTCTTCTGGGATAGATGCCGTATAGCCGGGGATCGGCCGCTCAGCAGTGGCGGTCCGTTGGCCGAAGTGGGCGTCGACATACCGTCGTGGTCCAGATCGGACTCCGAGCATGGGTGTCTCCCCATCATGGATATCGAATGCCGTTCCATAGCCTTCCAGTTCGTGGTCGGTGACGTGCTGGCCGGCGCGATACGTATACGGGCCGGCATGCACCGTCATGAGCTGGAGGGCAAGCATCACCCCGAAGACCGCCACCAGGATCGTCGCGATCGCCGGCCGTGACACTCGGAGGTCGATACCATGGACAACCGCAGTGAGCCCAATAGCGCCCATCACTGTCACCGGGACCATGATTGTCCCGAGAAACCGGAAATAGTGGTCGCCTTGATCCGCCAGGAACACAACCACAAACGCGGCGGCCAGCGGCGTCAGGCCAATCGCCAGGAACGCGACGATGGGATCTCGTGGTGTTCTCCCTTTGAACCGGTTTCTGGTCCCGAAGAGGAAGATGATGGCCGCCAGCAGGCAAAACACGAGAGTGACAGCGAATAGTTTGAGGAATAATTCCTCCAGACTCCCGCCGAGGGTGTCGAGCGACGCACCCCTCGTAGTGGCTTCGGAGAGTGTTCCGCTGGTCCCCCCGAGGAGACTGTCAATGATCGAGGTTACTCGGCCTCGAGCTCGCTCGTGGCGGACCGTCCATATCAGGAACGTGAGTGTCATCAGGCCTGTCGGGCCGGCAACTGAGCGGGTATCGGCCATCGGATGACGACGACGCAACCCGCCGACAATCCATTGAGTGAAGAGGATGCCATACAGGATGACGAGGAACCCTAACGATTCCTGCGGGTGGAGGAATACCATGCCGACGGTGACGATGCCAAATAAAAGCCCGAACGGGGTCGCAAGCGTGAATCCTTGCGTTTCCGAGGTCATATGTCGGAATAAGAGATACAACGCAACGGGGAAGAAGAGCACTGCTTGACTCGACGGATGCGCGAGTGCGTGGATGCTGACACTATTAATCGGGATAAAGAGGATCCCAACGAGAATCCCGATCGGGAACGCCCAGCGACTATCGGACAGCACGCTTAAACAGAGGCCGAAAAACACCACCGAGACGAGCGGGAAAATGAGGGTTGGAATTGCGACGATAGCGCGGGTGAGATCGATACCACCGAGGGCAGCCATGTAGTTCGCAATCAGGTGAATCGCGGGATAGATGAAATCTAATGGATTCAGGATACCGCGCTGCATTTCGCGTGCCCACCCCAGATGCGTCAGCGAATCGCCAGCTCCATAGAATCGGTAGCCTCGGAGCAACGGAAGGGCGACAACCGATAAGGCTGCCGAGACAGTTAATCCAAGTGCCGTCTTCGAGACCAGGCCATGTGATGGGAGGACCGCAACCACCCCGATCCCGACAATGGCAGCGACGGCGATCCCGATCCAAAACAGTTGTGGCGTATACTGATACACCGAGAGTTCATACCCGGTAGCGGGTTGCGAGTAGGCTGCCGCAAGGGCCGTCGTGAGGCTAAGAAATCCGAGCGTGAGTGCTGATTGATGGAGAGCCGTCGAGCCTGTCGAAGAGTGCTGAATTGAGGTCATGCCTAAGGAAATGACGCGGGTACCGCGTCGGTCGAACTGGCGTGACCTCGGAAGGTAGATCCCTTTGTTATAGGTCGGGTTTCGCAGAAATCGGGGTAGTAGGGAGGGCTTACTGGGACGTCAGCGGGCGTTCAAGAGATCCTGTACCGCATGTGATTCTGCGACGATGAAGGCAGCACGATGCTTGTCTTCTTCGCGACCTGAGGTGAAGACGACATGCTCTGCACCACACCGATCGGTGGTAACCACCTCCCATTCATCAATGTCGTCATGCGGCTCATCGAGTCTTTCCGGTGGTGGACTGTCCATGGGTATCGCTCACAGGTCGTTGTTCTCTACCGTGATATCAACGGCTCCTTCCACACTCACTGACGTAATCTCACCCGAGTAATCGAAGCCGTCGATCCCTTTCCCGACAACACCTGTCACCGAGCCATCACCAATATCGTCCTCGATGTCATCCCAGCGGGAACCCCCATCAACCGTGGAACTCAACGAGGCATTCCGCTCGATGTCACCGGTAACATCCACAGAGTAACTGGCAACAGTCGGAGTATCCGTCCCGTCAATAATGAGCCGATTCGAGAGCTCCTCAGGCTCATCATCATTGCCATCGTTATTATCATCGTCGTTGTTGTCGTCGTCGACTACGAGTTCGTCTTGGGTGACTTCTTCGCCGTCGTTGAGGAGGGTGAGCGACTCAACATCGCCCGTGACATCGAGCTCGACGATATCGCCTTGATACCGGAATGAATCGCCACTATGCACACTCCCACCAGCTGTGGCGCCATATCCAGTCCATGACCCATCGTCGTTTTCCTCGGCGCCATCAGTGTCGGAATTGGCGGAATAATCCTCACGCGTGTACAGCGGCGAGATCTCCCCCGTTGCCCGGAAGGTGTATTCGATGCCGTTTGAATCGGTTGTAACGAAACTCAATACCGTCCCCTCAGGTTCAGCGGTGGGATCATCTCCTGAGTCAGGAACTTCGCGCGATGTCTCATCACAATCCGAGCCCTGACAGACATTCGTGAACTGGTCTGGCACTCGGAGGTCACCCGAGCCAGTTACATCGATATCGTCCCCAGACCAGGCGCTCGTGGCGTTACACGCGATGCTACTTGTATCATTACGGATCCTGACATTTTCGATATGGCCGCTACTATCGAGGCCATCGCGGGCAAAGTTGATCGGGACGCCGGCTCCGCTATACGTGTGGATGATATCACAATTCTCAATCAGAATATCGTCGCCCGGGCCACGCACCCAGATACCGCGTTGATTATGGCCAGTCGTCGCTTCGGGCGAATGGTCGTCATTAATCACCACACAGTTGCGGACAATGGAGTCCGTCGAGCCAACACGAATCCCGGCGATATTGATATTATGCGTCACACAGCTGTCGATAATGACCTGTCCATCGTGGCCGCCGTTGTCATAGCCGGGTGAACTCGCATAAATCCCGTTATCCGAGAATGCTCGGATATAGCAGTTCCGGATTTCAAGGACTCCGGCATGTTCGCGTGGCGCATAGAACGCGCGTGACCGATCGTCGTCTTCACCGCCATCCGGGAAATTCCAATTATCGACGAGAATATGTCCGTTCGAGCCACACTCAAGCCGAATCCGTGAATCAGTTACTTTCCCGCGAACCGTGAAATTCTGGATTACGAGGCTGCCGCCTTCTGCACGGATATTGTTGTTGAATTCGCCAGCAGCTGTGTTCAAAATAACTTCGCCTTCACCGATGATACCGGCATTCTGAGATGCGAAGCCATGGAACCCGTTGCCGTTCCAGTCATATTCGCCTTCAGGCACTCTGACTTCAACACCGTTACCGGCGTACTCATCGAGATAAGGATCGATTACATCACCGTTAGACAATCCCTGTTCGCCGAGGTTCACGACCGTCCCGGGGTCGTAATCGTCGGGCACAGCGCCCCCGGTCCCCGCGAATCCGGTTGCCGCAACAGCGGCTGTTGCTCCAGCCATCTTCAAATACGTTCGACGGTTGAATCCGGTACCCCGCTCGTCGTCGTCAGTTGCATGGCGTTTTGCCATGGATGAGTAGGTTGAGATTACTAACAAAGGTGTAGTGACCGAGTACGCAATGAGTACATCATATTTACCTAGAGATACAAACCAGATAGTATTTCTTACCTAGTGCTTCCCTTGAGTTCATCATTTCACCAGCCACCATTTGGTAAAAATAACGGTAGTTACCATATAACCAGTGTATACGCGCCCTACTCAAGCGAATGCCACCGGTAATACAAACTTACCAACGCCAAGAGAAGGGGGATCGTCGGTTGGTTTCCGATTGATAGGAGCCGATCAGAAAATACCGGTCCGGATGGTTGGGCGGGAGAAGGTACGGTCAATTGATGCTGTTGCATCCACTAATTCGATGGGTGTACCACCGACATCGATGGCATTATTCCGTAGAATATTGTCGGTTGACCGGCGGAATTCGATGCCATCTCGTTGCCTGCCAGTTTGATAAATATACGACCGCTCAATGCGGCATCCGTGGCGTTCAGTCACGCGGATCGCTGCGCCATTCGCTGCCGACCCGATAATCGTGACGTTCTCACATTCGATCCGTGGCTCGGTCGCTCCGTTCGCCACAACCGGGTCCGGTGTCTTCGCCCGGATTCCATCGACATCATCCACATCCACCCGCACAGTTGTATCCCGAACCAGCAGGGATGCCAGCTGTGTGGACAACTCAATCGCGCCGTCACTGTGCGTGAGATCAAGTAATTCCACGCGACAGTTCTCAACGACTGCAGGCTCACTCTCCGATCGAGGTGTATAATCAGTTAACCGGATTCCCCGCATATTCTCAAACTGTCGGTGAGAGTCATCACACCGAATGCGTGCATCCCGGACGAGTGAACCGCCTTTCAACCGGATATTCGCAATGCCGTTGTTTACATACTGCCCGCCAGTGACACTGATATTCCCTTCTGGTGGATCGGCATACAGCCCGTTGTCCGGGAAATTCCCCACCTGACAGTCGATAAAATCGATGTTGCCTCGGTTCCGATTTCCCACGTAGATACCAGTGATTCGGGAGCCGGCTTCTCCACCATCAAGCATCGTGACGTCACGCACTACCCCTTTGCCATCAGGATCCGTGATATCGATGCGGATGGGGCCATTTCCGTCTCGGTGGATTCCGTCGATCGTCACATCGGCAACCGTCAAATCATCGACGACGTGCAGATTCAGCGCGCGCCCGTTTCGCTCTGGGGCATCAAAAGAGAAGGTTAGACCGGCAATTTGGATGTGTCGTGCGTCGGCGACCAATATCAAGCTATCTTCGTGATTCTCGGCCGGGATGAGGGTGGCGTCATCGCCGACGAGCGCGAAATTCGTGAACGCCTGGGCGAACCAGGTGTCGGGTACTGCATAGCGGCCCTCGGGCAGATACAGAATGGTGTCATCTGCTGCAAACTCATCGAGAAACGGAAGAAGAGAGTTTTGACCTGCCGGGTCGGCTCCTTCTTCAACCAGATTGATGACCGGTCGGTCGTCATCGGCATCAATGACCGGATGTGGCTGCGGGCTGGTGTCCTCGGCTCCTCTAGCTGCTGACTGAGCCGCATGATCCGTGAGCCGTGCCCAACAACCGGCAAGGCCACTGGCAGCACCGGTTACCCCGAGTTGCAGAATGGTTCGACGACGCATAGCTCTGAGTGGGGTACACAGATGGCCAGTATTGTTATGGATAATTTTATCACCGGTTGATAGCGCTCGATGGATGAACGCGTTATGCGAGGAGGTCCATCGTCATGATTTCTTCCCAGATCGCTTCACCTTTCTCCGTCAGCGCATACAGCCGGCCTTTCTGTTGTTCTTCGGGAACGATGAGCTCTATGATATCCCGGTCTTCGAGGCGTCGAAGCGCTCGAGAGATGTGGGTAATCCCGAGGCCTGATTCGTCGGCGATGTTGGTTGGTGTGGCTGGTCCTGACGAAAGGTTCCGGAGTACAGCGATCCGGTATTTTGAACTGATCACGTAGCCGATTGAATCCCAGTCTACTGACATATCACGAGTGCGATTGTGTGGCATCGGTTGGTCGCATCGGTACTCACTGTCCTCTCGACCGCGCGGGGTCTCCCGGGCCGGTATCCGCACGCACCCGATCCAGAATCCCCCCTGGCGTTCTGTGTCTTGCGGCCGCGCCGGACGGGGGCACCGGCATGCAGTAATTCATTCCGCTGGTAAACAGGATAGTGTTCTGTCACGATGACTTCTCTTAGTTGATGGATTGATTGCTATCACCCAGAAAGCGACCGACCGCATCCGCCGGGTCGTTGGCTCGAATCGATATCACTGCCCCTATAGACACCTTCCCGGGTGTTAAGAAGCCAGCTCGTAACCATCCTGATCGGTATCCCGACAATCACCGCCTCCTACTACCCGAAATTCGCCGGACGTCATGCCAGTTCCAATCCGCTAAGCCAGACATAACAATACGTCCACTAGAGCAACGCCCGGCCGAAATGGAAATCTCGCCAGACACGGACATTATCTATACGAGCTGTACCAAACCCGGACACGATGTCTTGTCCGCACTCTTAGATGCTGACGTACCGATCCACGAAATTGTCACCATCTCGCCTGACATGGCCGACGACCACGGCGTCGTCAAATACGCTGATTTCCGCGACATTGCCGACACCCACGATATCCCACTGTATACCCCAGAGACGTACGCGATGACTGACGCCGACCATGACCACTTCGCAACACGAGACGCCGACCTCATGATTGTCAACGGCTGGCAGCGACTCATACCCGAACCCGTCCTCGAATCGTTCACGCACGGGGCGCTCGGCAACCATGGGAGTGCAATGGGGCTCCCAAAAGGCCGTGGCCGCTCACCCCTTAACTGGTCACTCATTCAAGGATACAACCGATTCCTTCTATCTATCATTCGACTCGCACCCGGTGCGGACGACGGTGACATAGCGACCACCCGAAAATTCGATATTACAGACGACGACACCATCGAGACGCTCTATTATAAAGTGACGGTGATGCTCAAAGACATGTTCTTCGAATGTCTAGGCCCAATTACACGAGGTGAATGGGACTTCGACACCCAAAGCGCCCAGCCGTCCTACTATCCGAAACGAACACCCGACGATGGCGACATCCACTGGGGCGACAGCACTCGAGACATCTATAATCTCGTCCGGGCAGTCACCGATCCCTACCCAGGGGCATTTACCTTCCATGACGACACTCGAATCGATATCTGGACGGTGCAGCCGTTTTCCACTGATATCGGCCAAACCGCCGCACCTGGAACGATCATCGACGCCTTCTGGACCGACGATTTCGTGGTTGCCACCGCAGACGGGAGCATCCTGGTCACCGACTGGGAGGCACACGACGACTGGACACCGACCGCTGAGATGACGCTCACATCCAGTGGCACGCATGACCGAGTCGACGATTACGACCATCGCCACAATCTCACATCTAGCGACGATGACTAACACGCAATTGGCGTATACGCTCAAGGATTACGCGAGATTCATTGCGGACTTCCGTGACGCAGGCTACACGTTCCAAGGCTTCAGTGACCTCGCAGACCGGGCCGTTGTAATCCGCCATGATGTCGATCTCTCGCCCACCCGAGCCCTCCGCATGGCACGCGTAGAGGCTGACTTCGGCGTCAAAACCACGTATTGCTTCATGCTCACAACGCCGGCATACAACCTCCAGCGACATACCGCTCTTGTCGACGAACTCCAATCGCTCGGCCATGACGTAGCTCTCCACTTCGACCCACACCACTACTGGGAGCACAGACCAGGGACTGAAACGCTCGAAGCAACGGTCGCAACCGAACAGGACACCTATTCTCGCCTGCTCGGGATCGATACCGAGACGGTCTCCTTTCATATGCCGCCGACATGGGTACTCGGCGAATCATTCGATGGGTTTACCAACACATACGGGCCACG
>CAZSSY010000010.1:0-52372 GCA_964609565.1 uncultured Natronomonas sp. | reverse complement strand
CGATGGGATGTGAACCGTCGCTACGCACAGTGAACGTAACCGAAGACAGGCGCTGGATCCCAACGCTGAACCGCGAGGCTTTAGCGCCCCGCACCGTAGTATAACGAGAGCCGACGATCCTCCATGACCGCTTAGCTGTGGCCTGTCGGACAGTGCGTATTTGGACGTCGAAACGGCCATCCGCGTTCCCTCCCATTGTACGATTGATGCGTGGGTCCCGCACACTGACAGCGATTCTTGGGATCGTCGTGAGTTTGGCGGTCAGTTTCGGTCTCTACCTGTATACCGGCTGGCTCGTTTTTCTTCTCGTCATCCCGTTTGTTCCGTTCTTATTCAGGTCGAGTTGGCCGCAATTCCCGTCGGCCGGATCTGGGTCGTCTGGCCGACAGGAGCGTGAATGCCCGCGGTGTGGGTTCCAGACGGGCGACGTGACGTATGAATATTGTCCGCGAGATGGAACACGTCTTCGCGATCCTGATACCGTGTAGACGAACAAGGATTCCGTATTGCGGGAGACCACTGGTAGGGGGCCGTGTTGTCAGGGTTTAACAGGATACTGTGCTTACAGGTGGCATGGATCGAGAGGCGGTTGAGCCGCATGTGGACGAACTCCCGGGGGAGTTAGCTCGAGAACGGGTTGCCTATCATGGGTCGTATGCGGCGGTCAGTACGTATGTGTACGAGTTTGTGTGGGATGTGACGGCGCCAGCGATCGGCCCGTTTTGTACTGA
The DNA here is from genome assembly GCA_964609565.1 of uncultured Natronomonas sp. Classification (GTDB taxonomy): domain Archaea; phylum Halobacteriota; class Halobacteria; order Halobacteriales; family Haloarculaceae; genus Natronomonas. Next base: position 51,641 of record CAZSSY010000010.1, on the reverse strand, counting down.
TGCCGATGGGAATATCCTCATGGATTTTACGGGTCACGTTGGTGCTGCCCCGTTGGGATATAATAATCCTGAGTTGGCCGATCGGATGGCTGAATTTGAACTTATTGATCCGGTGAAGATCGCTGGCCAGGATTTTTATACGACAGCGGGCGATCCGCTCAATCCTGATTTTCCTGGGCCGGCGGAGCTGATGGAGCGATTGGTTGAGGTGTCTCCTGCTAGGATGGATCGGGTGTTTCTGTCGAATTCGGGTGCAGAAGCCGTTGAGAATGGTCTCAAGATTTGTTACGATGAGACAGCCGGTACGTATGGGATAACGTTTGAGGGCGCCTTCCATGGGCGGACGCTTGGTACGTTGTCATTGAATCGGTCGAAGGGCATTTATCGACGGAAATTCCCTGGATTGAGCGGGATTCATGATGTCCCCTTCTGTCGGAATGCTGCGTGTACCGCGTCGACGTGTGACTGTGGGTTTTTTGCTGGCGGTACCTCTCAGCTTCGACGGATGCTCGATCCCGATACTGGTTATGTTTCGTCTGAAGAAGTGGCGTATCTCATCATCGAGCCGATTCAGGGTGAGGGCGGGTATCATGTCCCGAGTGAGGCATTTCTCCGCGAGGTCACCGATATCTGTAACCAGCATGATATCTTGGTGATTGCCGATGAGATTCAATCCGGGATGGGCCGGACCGGTGCTTTTTGGGCCAGCGACAACGGCCCCCTTGAGCCAGATGTTATCTGTGCCGCCAAAGGCGTACGAGTCGGTGCAACCATCGCCAGCGAAGATATCTTCCCTGAAGAACGGTCCCGCTTGTCTTCGACATGGGGTGCTGGTGCTCTCGTCGATTCGATGCAAGGGGCACTCACGATCGATATCATTCACGACCAGGATTTAATGGCGAATGCAACTGAACGCGGCGAGCAAGCAATGGCCGCACTCTCCGACCGCGACATCCCGAACGTCACCGATATCCGTGGCAGTGGGTTAATGCTCGGTGTTGAATTTGACTCGAAATCCCGTCGAGACGCCGTCCAAGAAGCCGCTCTGAAACAAGGATTGTTGACCCTCGGCTGTGGCCACCAGACACTCCGTTTACTGCCCCCGCTTGACGTCCGGGAACGAGAAATCCGCCTCGCGGTTGACCTGTTATCCGATGCCGCTTCCACAGCCGCCTAGGTATCATTTCGCGACCCGTCCTCCACATGATAGTCGTCCTCTGCATCTACTACGCTGCATTGAGATCGGTCATCGATCAATCACGGTTGTAGCCATACTTGTCGACAGCGGACCCACCAGCCGCTCACTTCCATGCCGGGGGGGGGGGGGTGATAGCTGTCGTCTGAGGATGGTGTCGTTTGTGCGCTAGAATTGATATCGACGGGCGTTATCGTCCTGTTGGGGGAACGATGCGGCGCCTGTCATTTCATCAAACGTCATCCCGGAGAGATATTCATCGTAGGTGACATCGTAGCCACTTCGTAGGTGGAAATCAATATTCCCGGTTTCGACGGCGGTTTGGTAGAGCATATGGACCGCGCGTCGAATCAGTTCATCAGTCTGGTTGGGTTCGTATGCACACGTCAACATGGCGAGTTCATTCCGGGTTTCTGTATCAAGGTCGACAGTTAGTTCGTCATCGAGATCGCTGTAGGCGGCTTCGACATCACTTGATAGCTCGGAGAGGCCCATGAGCATGTCTGTGAGCGGCGGCGAAAAGTGGGTTTCGTTACCGGCCACCGGCTCTATATTTGACCGGAGGCCTCACCGAGCTGTAGTATTCTATTCGCCGGCGTTGTGGGAACGACCAGATTTTCATCGTCACCCATTTCTGCGTCCTGCCACCACTCGTAATGGTTTTGGTCGCAGACGGCTGTTCAGTATGACGAGCCTGTGGGACGAGAGGCACGCCATCAGGAGGCCTTTTTGTCGTTCGACCGGGTGTCGTGGTGGAGTGGATGTGTGGGTGGTCGAGTCAGATGGGCCAGGTTTCTTCGCGCCATGCAGCATCCCAGAAGAGGTACTCATACCGCATTGAGGTGCGGAAGAGGGATTTGTATCGGTCTTTCACCTGGGAGCTGGCGTCGGTGGCGACGTCGTTCATCAGTGTTTTGCACCAGTTGGTTAATTCCTGGAAGTCGTCGCTTCTGTAAGTTTCATTCCAGCGGGCGTATCGGTCGTCGGTGGGTCGGCCTTGGTCGTTGAGCCGCGTTCCGAGTTCGTGGAATCCCCACATACAGGGGAGGAGTGCGGCGACAAGGTCTCCGAAGGTGCCGGTTGCGGCCGTTCGGACGAGGAAGTCGGTGTACGCTTGCGTAGTTGGAGAGGGGGTTGTTGCTTCGAGTTCTGTTTCTGTAATATCGAATGTTTCGGCGTATTCGCGGTGGAGAGCCATTTCGGTATGGAGGGTCTCGTCGAGGAGGGTGGCGAATGTCTGCATCCGGTCCAGCGTTGGTGCATGTGCCGCGCCGAGGGCGAATACGCGGTTGTACTCGATGAGGTACAGATAGTCTTGTTTGACCCAGTATTTGAACGGGGCGGTGTCGAGGGTGCCGGAGCCGAGTTGGGCGACCATCGGGTGTTCGAGGGTCGGCTCGATGATATCGTCGAGGATGGGTTCGAGGTCTGTGGTGAATGCCATAGGTGGCATCACGCTGCAATCTCCTTGTATTCTATGGTTGTACCACTGGATAGTATCCTGGGTTGTACCGTCACACCCAAGCGCAGCGACCCAAAACACAGACTCGATGACAGAGGCCGCTGACTTCCTCCCTGACAACACCACAGCGGTCCGTCAGGCCCTCATCGACTGGTATACAGCCAACTGCCGCGATTATCCCTGGCGAAACACCACAGATCCCTACGAAATCCTCGTCGCCGAGGTGATGAGCCAACAAACACAACTCGACCGGATTGTCGACGCATGGCACGACTTCCTCGACACCTGGCCCACCGTCGACGACCTCGCCGCCGCAGCGGTCGGCGATGTCGTCAGCTTCTGGACCCGACACTCCCTCGGCTACAACAATCGCGCCCGCTACCTCCACCAAGCCGCCCAGGAGATCGTCACCGACTACAACGGCAGGTTCCCCCGTTCCCCAGACGACCTCCAGAACCTGATGGGTGTGGGTCCATATACCGCAAACGCTGTGGCATCTTTTGCATTCAACAATGGTGATGCCGTCGTCGATACGAATGTCCGCCGTGTCCTATACCGAGTCCTCCCAAACGTCCGAAATATGGACGACCCGCCCTACGAAGCGATCGCAACCGCCCTCATGCCCGAACACAAATCACGCATCTGGAACAACGCCATCATGGAACTGGGAGGTGTAGCTTGCCAGCCGACCCCGACCTGTGACGAGATGTCGTGCCCTTGGCGGACATGGTGTCACGCCTATCAGACCGGCGATTTCACCGCCCCTGATGTCCCAACGCAACCTCCCTTTGAAGGCAGTCGTCGACAGTTCCGCGGTCGAATTATCCGGACACTCGACGCACACGGTGAACTCCCCTTGACCGAACTCGGCCCCAAAATCAGGGTCGATTACACGCCAACAGGCGACCATGGCCGCCAGTGGCTCGAAGGACTCGTTGCGGACTTACACGAAGACGGCCTCATCGACACCATCGAAACCGACGGGGACGATATGATGGTCTGCCTCCACACCGACGGATAACCATCGCTCCTATATCCAGCCGGTTGTAATTGCCCACTATGGACCAGGTTCGCGTTGCCGCACTGCTGGGGAGTCTCCGTGAAGACAGCTATACCCGACTCGCAGCCGACCGAACACTGGCGGCAGCCCACGCGTTTGAAGGTGTTCACACTGATTTAATTGATCTCCGCCAGCTTGACCTCCCCGTCTTTGACCCCGACGCTGAAGATGTCGACGTGGGACGTCAGCTGAAGACCCGGGTGACGTCGGCAGATTCCGTCGTGCTCGCCACACCCGTCTATCATGCATCATTTTCCTCAGCTTTGAAGAATGCTCTCGATTACTGTGGCTTCGACGAGTTTGAGAATACAACAGTCGGATTATTGTGCGTGGCTGGCGGCTCCTTCCCAACCACCACCCTTGATCATCTCCGGTCAGTTGGGCGGGCGCTGAATACCTGGGTTGTCCCGCATCAAGTGGCCATTCCCCGCGTATCGTCACGGTACGATCACGGAGAACTTGTGGATGAGGATGTCGCCGATCGGATCGACACCCTCGGCCGACGCATGGTCGAATATGCAAACATTGACCCGGATCCCCGAACGATCGAAGCCACCGAGAATCCAGGTGCCGAACATTGACCAGGCGCGCGCCCTCGCAACTCTCATATCGCTCCTGCTCAAAACCGGTGACGTGACCAAATGGGTCGCTCAACCGTCAACCGACCGTGACTATATCCACATCCGTGGACTTCGCGGCCTCGCGTGGGCGTGGGGAACCGTCCTCATCACGCCTCGACGATTCTTCCAGACCGCAGTCTCACCTGGTGATCAACGGGCGGCAATTCAGTTTGTCGGACTCATCACGTTTTGCCTTGTTACCGGGAGACTCCTCACAGACCCGCCGTCAGTATTCGGGTATTCTCGAATCGCATCATCAACCCACAGCATCATTCTGACAGCCCTGATACTCATAGGGGCGGCATGTATCCTAATTGCCCCGCTCGTATTACATCTGGCTGCGGCCGTGGCGACACTCACGTTGCACCCCCTTGTTTCGAGCCGATCCGGCGTTAGCGAAACCGTGCAGGTCCTCGCGTATGCAGCAGCTCCCGGTGTCTTTGTTGCAATTCCCTCACCACTTGTGCAACTCATATCGACGAGCTATGGTGCCTTCTTGCTCATTCTTGGTTTAGCAATCATCCATAAAACAACGTTGGTGCGGGCGACCTTCGCAGGATTCCTCCCGGTAGTCTTTATCTTCGGGTGGATTCTCGGTGGGCTCGATGCCTTCACGGCCGTCACCGGCATTTAGATCTCGGGTGGGTACGCCACCGGATAGAATTCGACAACCGTTTTAATCACGGGCTGTAGGCTTCCTGTAATGGGTAATTGTATCATTTGCGGGACGTCCACTGCAGGCCCGATATGTGACGTCCACCAAGAAGATGTAGTTTTTAAGTTCGAAGGCGATGACGCTTCTCAATTAACGCCAGGCCGCTACTATCGTGGAACAGTGGATGGCTACGCTGAGTTTGGCGTGTTCATCGACATCGGTCCAGTTACCGGTCTCCTCCATCGGAGCAAACTTGACCGACGACTTGAGAGTCTAGATTGGGACGTTGGCGATGAAGTATCCGTCCAAGTCAATAATATCCGTGATAACGGCGATATAGATCTGAAGTGGTCTATTCGACAGGATCCCTCAGAATTCCGTGGCGTGTTAGTTGATGCGCCTGACGGCGACTATCTCGCCGACGAATACCGAGAGTCGTCCTCGACCAACGACGAAGCGGACGCCCCATCACCATCCTCTGAGACCGAGACGGTCGAATCTGAATGGGAGCCAAAGGATACCAGTGGACCGACAGCGACACGACAACCCGACGACGCACAACCAACGGACGATGCTAATTCCGCCTCGCAAACGACGCCGGAACCAACCGCTGCTCCCAGCGAGCCAACGGAGCACCACACAGACGAGGACGCTATCACGGCAACCGATGACCAACCGACGCAGCCCCGCGAACGGATTCCAATCGAGTCACTCCAACAACACGTGGGAGATGTTGTTCGATTGGAAGGCGAAGTTGTATCCGTCCGACAAACATCTGGCCCCACAGTCTTTGAACTCCGTGATGAAACCGGTGTCGTCGACTGTGCAGCGTTCGTCGAAGCAGGCGTTCGTGCGTACCCTGACATCAAACCAGACGATCTTGTCCAACTCGAAGGCGAAGTCCAGCTTCGCCGCGACGAATTACAAGTCGAAACATCGAATCTGACCGCCGTGGAGGGTGACGACCACGAAGCAATCGCAACACGGCTCGAAGAAGCACTCACCGACCGAGCCACCCCAGACGAGTTCGAGCCGCTCGCTTCTGACACAGCCATCGAAGCCATCATCGACGACATCCGGGACGCGGCGGCAACAATCCGCCGCGCCGTGCTTGAATCCCGTCCTGTCGTCATCCGGCATGACGCCACCACCGACGGCTATGTTGCCGGGTCTGCCATCGAACGGGCGGTCCTCCCACTCATCGAAGAGGAACACGAAACCGCTGATGCAGTCTACCATTATTTTGACCGCCGACCGCTTGAAGACGGCGTCTACGATATGAATGACGCTACCAAGGACGCAACCCGGATGCTCGGAGACCGTGAACGATACAACGAAAAACTCCCCCTCTTTGTCTTTACGGCGGCCGGATCGACGGCAGCGTCCCAGGATGGCCTCGACTTACTCGACATCTACGATGCACCACGAGTGGTTATCGACGGCCATCCACCTGACGAGTCAATCAGCGACGAAGTCCACTCACTGGTCACAGCCTCCGACCGAACCGCGGCAACGATCGCATCGAACGTCGCTACGGCGGTCAACACGAATGTCAGACCAGATTTGCTGGCGCTCCCCGCAATCAGCTACTGGCATGATGTCCCACCCGCATACGACGAACTCGTCGACGCGGCCGAGATGGATGAGTCGACGATCGATAATCTCCGACGAGCCATCGTGCTTGAGGCATACTATCAATCCTATGAGGATAAACGAGAACTCATTATTGATCTCTTATTCGAAGGCCGTACCGGGTTGGCCGAAGAAATTTCAACGCAATTCCAAACGAAGCTAGACGCTGAACTGGACACCGCAATGTTGAATCTCGATGAACGCAACGTCGATGGAACAACTATCAGTGTTCTTGACACCGAATCGTACACCCATCAATACGATTTCCCACCAACTCGGCTCTTGCTCGATGAACTAGCTCGACGACTCGAGACAGACGCCATCCTCGGAATTGGCACGGATGAACTCCATATTCGGACCGCAGCCGATCTTGATCTCGATACACTCGTGGCTGCCATCGAAGCGGACGCACCAAACGCAGGCATCACCAACCCGGGCGCCCGCCAACCGAAACTCGAATTCTTGGCCGGTGAACGCGAAACCGTCCTTGAGACAGTCATCGACGTCCTGGCAGACCAACTCGCAACCGCGTCAGTATAAAACCGCTTCCAGCCAGCTACGGTCGGTAAATCCTTGATATGGGTCGCCTACCTCCATCACGTATGCCGTCACGCCGGGCGCTCTTAACGCTCCTCACCGGATCCCTTGCCGGATGTTATGAAGCAGATATCACGACACCAACACCGACAGCGACAGAGCCGCCGGCAACACCGACTCCCGTCCCGGTCTCCCAGGAAGTCATCGAGGCACTCAACGACCGTGACATCGAGGGCAGTCCAGCATGTCCGGGCGCAGTCCCGTGCTTTCATCGGTATGATCGGCATGCCCGCCCCGAAACGATCGCCGTCCCATCGACAGAACGTGTCACTCCATCACAGCCGGAGACGACGATCACGACGTATAATTTCGGGAACGACACCCTCGTCTTGGGAACGCCGGTCTGGGTCGGGAAATGGACTGATCTACATTGGACTCCGACCATCGGGCCTGACGTGCCGAATGATGTGGTTGTGGTGGAAGCCAACGAAACCATCGAACGAACATTTCGCATCGGGGACCGTGGCGACGGCCTGTATGCAGTGATCGAGGAGGGCTACTTTGGCGAGCCCCGAGATCCGGCAACACAGCAGCCAGACACTGGGGGACCGCGAGAGCTCCGCGGCGATACGTTTCGATTTGGGGCTGTCTTCAGCGTAGAAGGATCAACCTGGGAGCTCACTCGAGACGATGACGTGCCGGTCGAACAAGACGGTGAGACGTTGTATGTCCATCCCGACCGCACGGGTGACCGGGAACTGGTGTTAGACGCGGTCGACCAAACGGAGGGCCTCCCGCTTATCCATGAAACCATTGCGGCGCATCCCCCGACGAAACACGCGATTTTTGGCCTCACACGGGACGGCGTGACTCAGGTCCGGATGCCATCTGACGGCACCGCGATGTGGTATTTAGCACACGGCGTCTTGTTCCCGTTAGACATCCATGAAGACCGAGTTCTCAGATTACATGACGTCGTGTTCAACGCCTGGGAAACGTGACACATGATCGATCGTGCCGATGGTCATGGCTTGAAAGGCACTATAGCTCCGGCAGCGTATCAGTGGCAACCGCTAGCCACTTATCGCCGCAGCACAACACGTCTGATAGTGGATGAGTACTGACGTTGACCTCAGCGAGTCTGAGGCGTTCGAACGTGTCTGTGAGACCCTCGTCCAGGCCATCCTCGCTGGCGATGTCGACCGGGAGAATCTTGAAGCGGCGAAAATGGACGTGTGTGGGGAGTTTTCATCTCCGAAAGTCCCTCAAAACACAGATTTACTTGATTTTGCTCCAGAGGAACATCGTGAGGAATTGGCATCCATCCTCCGACGGAAGCCGGTCCGGACCGCGTCTGGTGTGTCACCGGTCGCGATTATGACGTCTCCCCATACCTGTCCGCATGGAAAATGCCTCTACTGTCCCGGCGGTCCAGCCTCCGAATTTTCATCCGCACAGAGTTACACCGGGCATGAACCAGCCGCTGCTCGCGGCGTGCAAAACGACTACGATCCATACGGCCAGGTGATGCTCCGCCTCCATCAACTCCGTGAGATCGGGCATCCGGTCGATAAAGTCGAGTTGATCTTGATGGGGGGAACGATGACCGCTCGCAGCCACGATTATCAAGAATGGTTCGTGAAGCGGGCCCTAGAAGCGATGAATGAGTATGATCTGGCTGCGCCCCCCGAGCCCAGTGAGACCGAGTCATTCAAACCCGAGCCAGAAACGGTCGATTTCCGATATCTTGAGGATGTAATCGCCGAGAATGAGACTACTGCCGTCCGGAACATCGGGACGACATTTGAAACCAAACCTGACTGGTGTGACCCCGAACAAATCGAGCGGATGTTGTCACTCGGCGGGACCAAGGTGGAACTCGGCGTCCAGACGACATATGAACGAATCAACCGCGAAATGCATCGAGGACACGGCGTAGCTGCCTCCATTGATGCCAACCGTCGCCTCCGGGACGCAGCGTTCAAAGTCGGGTTCCATATGATGCCAGGACAACCCGGCATGTCACGGGAAATGTGTCTGCAGGATTTCCGCGACCTCTTTACCGACTCCCGGTGGCGACCGGATTATTTGAAGATTTATCCAACCCTCGTAGTTCGGGATACGCTGACATACGATATGTGGCGTCGAGGTGAGTATGAACCCCTCACGAACGAGGAAGCAGCCGACCTCATCGCGGAAATCAAAGCAATGATTCCGCGATATACTCGTCTCCAACGAGTGCAACGTGATATTCCAGCAGACTTCATCGATGCCGGTGTCTGGAAATCCAACCTCCGTCAGCTTGCCCGGGAACGCATGGACGCCAACGGCTTGGAATGTACCTGCATCCGCTGCCGCGAAGTCGGGATGAATGACGCAACACCAGGTAACGTCGAACGTGACGTCATCACTTACGACGCGGCCGGTGGCACCGAACACTTCATCTCCTATGAAGACTTCGACCAAGACCTCTTAGTTGGGTTCTGTCGATTACGATTCCCCTCCGACGCGGCCGAAACCGATGCCAGCGACGACCAGTCGTCCCAACGTCCGGCCAATCCAACAGAGACCGCTCTTGTGCGAGAACTCCATGTCTACGGTAATGAAGTCAATGTCGGCGAAGCACCCGACGATGGCCATCAACACCAAGGCTACGGCCGCCGTCTTCTCACCACCGCCGAAGATATCGCTCGAGATGCAGGATACAAGAAACTCTCCGTCATTTCGGGGATCGGTGCCCGCGAATATTACCGATCGAAACTTGACTACTATCAGGATGGCGCGTACGTCTCCCGACGTCTTTAGGCCGCCTGAGAGCAAACGACTGGCAATGGTGGCGGAGTGACATCCTCCTCGCCGTAAACGGCGAGGCTTCCCACCGCACCGGCCGCGGCTGGGTTGGGACCCTCGGGTTTGCACACCGACGAGTGCTGGGAGTGCCACGCCCCCGGTACTCCTCTCCCATGGGAATTCGGAGTTATCTCGTTGTTGTGTGTCGGTATCCAACTCGTTCGCTCGACGGGGCACCGTCGATGAGTGCGGTCGGAATCCCGATACTGTCCGATTATCCCGGCATGGGAGCGGGCGTGCCGCCTCGATCGGTGTGCCAATGAATGCCATCCGCGGTAAGCCTATCGGAGCAGACACAATTCACACCCGCCGTGAACGGCAGGATTCACTCGCTGAATCAAGATAGCCGGAGGTTTGCGTGTGTAAGCCGTCGCCGCGATAGTGTCTTCTTTAACTTCCTCTCTCTTAGGGGTGGTATGGCGCGTTTGGTCGCCACGGGGGTGTACTTACTCGAGGTCAGTTGGCCGGAGCCCTTCGGGTCGAATGTCTATCTCATTGACGACGAAGAGTTGACGCTCATCGATGCCGGAATGCCGCTGCCTCGACGGTCGCTCAACAGCGAAATTACAGCGGCGGGGTACGATATTGCCGATCTTGATCGGGTGTTGCTCACTCATTATGACATTGATCATGTCGGCGGGTTGAGTCGACTTGATGTCGATGTCCCGGTCTATCTGGGACGGCCAGACGCCGAACTCGTCAACCGGACGTGGTCCCCGTCATGGTGGCATCATAAAGGCCTGTTTCATCGAATTGCCAGACGGATATATTCGCTGTCACACGTCACGATTCACCCGATTGACGACGGTGATCTGATCGGTGGCTTCCGCGCCATCCACACCCCGGGCCACAATCCCGGTCACATGGTGTTTATCCACGACGACCTGGACGCCGCGTTACTCGGCGATCTCATTTGGGAAAACAATGGCGAGTTCACCACCCCAGCGTGGTTCGATTCGTATGATACCACCCGGATCGCTGAAAGCGTCCAGCGCGTCGCGGCTGAACGGTTTGACCACGCGTGTGTTGCTCATGGAGACCCGGTTTCTCCCAATGCAGATACTGCACTCCGAGACTTCGCATCCTGTCTGTAACAATGCCCGCCTGGTCCGCATATAACCTGAATGTGTGTCAGGCTTGCGCGCGCTGTTCCTGCCCGGTTTACAGCCCGGGGGCGGTCGTATAGTAGGCGGCGACAGCCAGAAGACCGAACGCGACGAGGGCGAGCCAGAAGACACCTCCGAACACTAACGATTCAGGAGACAATACCGCAATTCCGAGCACGATGAGGCCAATGGCTGCTGTTGCTCGAAGTGCACGTGTATCGCCGTCGACGGCATATACCACCACGGCGGTTGCGACGAGAACGACGGCACTTGCGACTAGGAACACACCCGAGACAAACGGCTCGGAGAGCATCGATGCGCGTCCAGGTACGATGAATTCTGCAGTTGCAACCACGAGTAAAGCCAGACCCACGGCGCTTGCGGCGACCACAGCCAGGGGGTCATCCATACCGTGTCTCCGTGGATATTAACCTAAGGAGTTTCGACCCGGTGTCGAACCCGTCAGGCCTTTTTCGAGGAGGTGCGTTGCTATGGTATGGATCGCAAGCGGGAGATGACCAGTGTTGATCTTGCTGCCCTGGTTGGGGAATTACAGGAGTATACCGGGGCGATGGTCGATAAGGCCTATCTCTATGGTGATGACTTCATTCGAATTAAACTGCGGCACTACGACCGGGGCCGGGTGGAACTACTCATTGAGGTCGGTGACATTAAACGGGCCCATGTCGCTGACCCAGACCATGTCGCGGATGCTCCGGGCCGCCCACCGAATTTTGCCATGATGCTACGGAATCGCATTGCCGGCGCTACATTGGAAAATGTCGAACAGTATGGCTTCGATCGGATCCTCACCTTCGAGTTTGCCCGAGACGACCACGAGACCCGGTTAATCGCAGAGCTTTTCGGAGAAGGGAATATCGCCGTCCTTGACGAAGACGATGCAGTGATCGATTGTCTTGACACCATTCGACTCCAGTCGCGGACAATCGCTCCGGGGGACGCATATGGCTATCCTGATGAACGCTTTAATCCATTCGCATGTGACTTTCAGGGATTTCAGGCAAAGATGGAAGACTCTGATTCTGACCTAGTTCGGACCCTTGCCACCCAGTTGAATTTCGGGGGATTATACGCAGAAGAACTCTGTACGCGAGCTGATGTAGAGAAGACCCTGAGCATCGACGACGCGACAGAAGCGGATTTCAAAGCCCTGTTTGGTGCCATAGAGGACATCCGGACGCCGATCCTCGCCGGACAGCCGGATGCAATCCTCTATGAGGCCGATGGCGACGTCGTTGATGTAACTCCGCTCCCGTTGGATGCATACGAGGCTGAGGGATACGATGCGACGAACTTCGAGACGTTCAACGCCGCTATTGACGAGTATTTCTATCGATTAACGCAGGAGTCCGAGGAGGGCCCGGCGGCCGGTGACGCGGCAAAACCTGATTTTGCTGCCGAAATTGCGAAACAGGAACGAATCATCGACCAACAGGAAGCAGCGATCGACGATTTCGACCAGCAAGCCGACGAGACGCAGGAAAAGGCGGAACGCCTCTATGCACAGTATGACTTGGTCGATGACATCATCTCCACGGTTCAAACGGCGCGAGCAGACGACGTCTCGTGGTCGGCTATTGCCGAGCGGTTTGCGGAAGGTGCCGAACGTGGAATTCCAGGCGCTGACGCTGTCATCGATGTAACTGAGGAAACGGGCATGGTCACGATAGAGATCGACGGGACAAACGTTGCGGTCGATCCATCCATGGGTGTTGAGAAAAACGCAGACCGGTTATATTCGGAGGCAAAGCGAATCAGGGAGAAAAAACAGGGGGCACAAGACGCGATTGAAGAAACCAAAGCGGAGCTTGCATCGATAAAGCAGCGGCGGGACTCCTGGGATACGACGGCAGAGAGCGTAGCGTCGGACTCAGATGAGGGCTCTACGGCAGATCGGGATTATCGATCGATGGCCTCAATCCCCATTCGGTACGAGGAACAGTGGTACGAGCGGTTTCGATGGTTTCGAACCAGTGATGGCTTCCTTGTCCTCGGTGGGCGAAATGCCGGCCAGAATGACGAACTCGTCAAGAAATATATGGAGCCGATTGATCGTTTTCTCCATACGGACGCACACGGCGGCCCGGTCACGATAATTAAGGCGTCTGCGCCGGATGAACCCGCCCGAGACATCGATATTCCCACGACAACCAGTGAGGAAGCGGCTCAATTTGCAGTCTCATATTCGTCGGTCTGGAAAGAGGGGCATTTTGAGGGTGATGTTTATGAAGTTGCCCCCGAGCAAGTCTCAACTACACCGGAGAGCGGTGAATATCTGGAGAAAGGCGGCTTCGTTGTGCGTGGTGATCGGGAGTACTATCGGAACCTGCCGGTCAGTGTCGCGATTGGCGTCAAATGTACACCTGATACACGGGTGATTGGCGGCCCCCCGTCTGCGATTGAACCGCGCGTTGAGACAGCGATTCGATTGGAACCAGGCCGCTATACACAGAACGATACTGCCACCCGGATATATCGGATCTTCCAAGACCGATTTTCAGATACCAGTTTCGTGCGGAACGTCGCGAGTGCAGACCGTATCCAGGAATTCTGTCCCTCCGGTGGGAGCCGGATCATCGACGAATAACCGACACCGTGACCCACCCTAGGATTGAGAACCGAAACCGTTCCTGCCCCGGCGGATCATCCAGCACTGCATCGCTAGCCGCCCTTCAGAGGCGGAACTGGCAAACAAACACGGACGGCTTTGTCGATCGTTCGCTGTCTGTAATGCCCCGGTCGTCGTATGAACTACTGTGTCAGGCGGGTGCCTCGGTCCGTGTTGGCTCTGTGTTCACTCCGCAAGTGAGGGCTTGATGAGAAACATCTGGTCGAATGGGAGGGCACTTAGGGGTCCCGCTCTTCACCACCGGTATGCGTCTCGTTGACCGGGAGGCTGCTGAGCAGCAGCGGGAGCGACTCACGGTTGTCCCGGAGAGCCTCGATGATCTCTGGCACCTTACGTATGTCCTTGAGCCGGGTGACCACGTCTCGGGTGATACCAGTCGACGGATCCAACGTGACGATGACAAGATGCGGGATACCGGTGGTCAGCGTGAACCGATGTGGGTGGTTCTTGACGTGACTGATGTTGAGTTCGCGAAGTTTGCGAATCGGCTCCGCATCGGGGGTGAAATCATCGAAGCGAGTCGGGAAGACCAACTCGGCTTTCATCATACCTTGAACGTTGAAGAACATGATGAGATCACTATTGAGAAGGTCTGGCAGCTCGATCAACTCGAACGGATCGAGGAGGCGGTCGAAGCTACGGAGAATCCGGATGTTGCGGTCGCCACGGTCGAGGAGGGGCAAGCCTTCGTCCATACGGTGGCGCAATACGGCGTCGACGAGTATGCCAGTATTAGTGGCCCGACCGGGAAGGGGGAGTACGCCCGTTCGCGGGATGAATTATTCACCGAGTTAACCGACGTCCTCCAGCGACTTGACGTCGAAGCTATCCTCCTTGCCGGGCCTGGATTTACCAAACAGGACGCATTGGATTCCATTCAAGACGATGCTCCAGGGGTGGCGGATAAAATCCGGACAGTTGATACCTCAACAGTCGGCGACCGTGGTGTTCACGAGGTTTTGAAACGCGGCGCTGTTGATCAGATTCAGACGGAGACCCGTATTTCAAAAGAGGCTGAACTTATTGATGACCTCATGGAGCGGATTAGTCAGGGAGCAAAAGCCGCCTATGGTGTTGAAGAGGTGGCGACTGCCGTCGAGTATGGTGCTGTCGAGACGCTCCTGATCTTGGACGAGCGACTTCGAGCTGAACGGGCTGATGAGGGTGACTGGTCGATCGATGCGAACGAGTTAATCGAATCGGTGGAACAACAAGGTGGTGACGTGACTGTTTTTTCCCAGGAGTTCGATCCTGGACAACAACTCCGAAATCTCGGCGGTATTGCCGCATTGTTACGATATCGCCTCAATTAGGCTGAGGCGATACAGACACAGTGAGGCCATCGTGAGCAATCCGGACATCCCCCTCAAACTGGTCTTCAATCGAGGTAATCATCTCGTCGTGACGCCCGTTTGTGTGCGGATACAGATGGGTTAAATACAGGCGGCCAATGTCGGAGCCTGCCAGTTCAGCGCCAAGTTGTGTAGGGGTGGGGTGATTGTCGACGTCAATATCATCTGGGAAGGAACAGTCATGGATTAAGATAGCTGACCCATCAGCTAATTCGGTGATTTGCTCGCATGCTTCTGAATCGCCGGAAAACGTGCAGGCTGCACCGGCAGTTTCGAATCGATAGGCCAAACAATACATCGAATGGATGGTCTCGACGGCGTCTATCGAGTACCCGGCCACGCTGAACGATGTCGGTCCTACTTCTCGAATCGTGAGCTCAAAGCGGTCTTGCATATACGTATGGGCGTCGAATAGCGCATCAATTAGCGCCGTCGTGCCGTCGGGGCCAACGATTTCCAGTGCTGTTTCCCCCGCAAGCCAGCGGGCTTTCAGGAGAGCCATCAAGTCGGAGATATGGTCGAGGTGGTGGTGGGTGAGCAGGACGCTTTCGATCCCGGTATAGCCGACATCGGTACTCGAGAGGGTATGGAGGCTGCCACTGCCACAGTCAACGAGAAGCGGCTCGGCATCGCCATCAGGGTCTTCGACCAATAACCCGGTTTGGAACCGTTCACCAGTCGGCATGGCGGATCCCGTCCCAAGGAATGTGATACGCATGTCAGATAGGTCAACGCCGGGGACAAAGTGCACTGTGGTTGTCCCGCCGCTGCCACCCGCGTGGGTTTCGGGTTGATCCAAACGTCTGGTTGGTGAGATTACTGGTTTGACTTGATCGCCCAGTCGCTGGCCGCGGATGATCTGCATCACCTTGGTATACTTTCACCCCGCGGCCCAAACCCACTTGTCGCCTCAGAATCAACGGAAGGCCAATGGGAGATGACCCGACGGGAACCGCCGACGAAGTCGCCCGCCAGCAATTGGCAGGCCACGATCTCTCTGTTGACCCAGAGACGGTCCCGATCGACGATGCCGAAGTTTTCGATCGACTGACGCATCCAGTTCAAGAATGGTGGATCGACCAATTCGGTGAGTGCCTCCCGGAGAATAATGGCTTTTTCACCCCGCCACAAAAACAAGCAATCCCGTTAATAGACGACGGCACGAACACGCTCGTGTGTGCCCCAACGGGCTCGGGGAAATGCGTTCGCCCGGATACCCCGCTGCTCATCGCGGAAGACAACACCGCACGCGTCCTGCGAGCCGAAGATCTCCTCGCCTATCGAGGTGAGAAACTCGCAGATATCGACGACGGTGAATTATCCGAGAGTCCACTAGACGCATTCGCATTGGACGACGGTGACATCACCCCCGCATCCGCCCATATTTACACCGAGCCATATGAGGGCGATTTGATCCGCGTCACGACCGAGTGTGGCCGTTCGGTCGAAGTAACTCCCGCCCACCCGCTCCTTGTTGACACCGGCGATGATCGGGAATGGCGGCAAGCGGGAGACATTACACACGGGATGGAGATCGGCGTTCCAAAACGGATCGACCTCCCCGAACGCTCGATCGACCTCCCGGTCACCAGTGCCGTAACCGCTCTCCGTCAGCAAGTTGACACACTGATAACAGCCGAGGAATCAAAGCAAATCAGCCAACGGATAACCGCGGCTACAACCCCAGCGGAGCTTGATCCATCGACCGTCGACCGCGCCCGGTTGTTAACCCAATATGCGACACTGCCAGATGAATACCGTCAGCCTGCCGACGATGCCACCGACGCGACCACCGCGCCCCACCAGGCGGGTCCACCGACTGCATCCGAACTGTCGCGGCTGCAAGCGACGATTGACCCACTCGATGAAAACGAAGTCGTCGGCCGAACGACGAACGACCTTCGATTCCGATTCACCTATCCCACCACCATCACTCCCGACCTCGCCGACCTTGCGGCTGCCTTCCTAGCCGACAGCGACCGCTCATCGATCGTCGGAATCCAGGAATCGCCGATTCCCGCCACGCAGCGCCCTCGCTGCAACGGATCCGGCCCGACACTGGAGGCCATTTTCGATATCGAAGTCTCCCGCTCCGCATTCGGTCAGGCAACACCAAAGTCGACTCAGACCGGTCATCCAGCGGTCTTCCGACACTTTCTGCTCCATCTCCTCGACATCGCGTCACCCTCCACTGCAGAATCTCGCTTCCCCGAATGGGTGCTGAATGCCCCCAGAGACGTCAAACTCACATTCCTTCGAACATACCTTGCCCACCGGGGAGACCCCCAGGGAGACGGACTCCGCGTCACCCATGCAAACGAGATTCGAACCGAACAACTCGTCTATTTACTTCTTGCCTTCGAGATTTTCCCGACACGGAACGACCCACCTTCCTCCACCCCCAGTGAGAAGTCCAGTTGTGACACTCACCCGGAACACAACACTAGTTACGTCGATATTCCTCAAGCCGAGATTGACGCGTTGTATGCCACCACACAACACGTTTCCGACCCCGCCACGACACCGAATCCCGCAGGCAAGCGAGACAAACGACAGCCCGTTCGTCGACCACGGACTTCAACCAGACACCCACCGGCTCAACCCGACCACCTTACCACTCAGGGCACCACATCCTCGGTCGGGACACCCCGGGATGGTCCACCCGCATCCACATCTGCTGGCGCGGCCACACCAGATCACTCTTCATCAACCACCACACTCGACTATCCCAGAGCCCAGCCACGACCAGTCAACGCCACCGGGGCAGCCTCCTCGAGGCCCGTTTGTAGGGCTGCTGACGACAATATCGCCTGGACGGAGGTGACAGCAGTGGAACCAGTCGCCTACGACGGCCCAATTTTCGACCTGACAGTGCCAGGACCGCATAATTTCGTCGGCGGCCGCGGCGGGCTGTATCTCCATAATACCCTCGCGTCGTTCACCGCCATCATTGATGAACTGGTCACCCGAGCCACCACGACCCCCGATGGCCTCGACAACAGCGTCTACTGTCTGTATATCTCCCCGCTCAAATCCCTCGCTAACGACATCCACCGGAATCTCACCCAACCGCTCGACGCAATCACACAATCGATCGCCAACCATGACGATTCCATCGAGATTCGGCACGCCATTCGACACGGCGATACCAGCGACCAGGACCGGCAAGCGATGCTGGAGGAAACCCCCCATATCTTGAATACGACCCCGGAAACACTGGCAATCCTACTGAATAGCCCCAAATTCAAACAGAAACTCGAGAGTGTCGAATACGTCATCGTCGATGAAATACACGCCTTGGCGGACAACAAACGCGGGTCGCATCTCTCGTTGTCTTTAGAACGCCTCGAGCGGTTGACCACAACCTCACCCATACGCATCGGATGCTCAGCAACCGTTGAACCATTAGACGCTATCGGTGAGTTCCTCGTCGGTGGCACCCCACCACCCAATCCAGTGGCCACTGACTCCACGCAGAAACCGCCATCCCCGTCACAAGGTGGCGCATCCGGAGAAAGCGAGGTATGGCAGCCGCGTGACTATGAAGTCGTTGATGCCCGGTTCGCGCGGGACTTCGATATCGAATTAACGTGTCCAACCAACGACCTCATCAATACGCCACGGGAGGTAGTCACCGATCGATTCTACCAGCAGCTAGACCGCCTCATCGCCGACCACACGAACACATTAGTATTCACGAATACCCGCTCGGGGGCCGAGCGCGTCCTCCATAACCTCCGTGAACGGGGCGACTATGATGCGTCGAACTCGGGGTGTCACCACGGGTCGCTTTCGAAAGACCGACGGATGGAAATCGAATCAGGCCTGAAGAACGGTGAGCTGGATGTCGTCACGACATCGACGTC
The DNA here is from genome assembly GCA_964609565.1 of uncultured Natronomonas sp. GTDB lineage: Archaea > Halobacteriota > Halobacteria > Halobacteriales > Haloarculaceae > Natronomonas. Next base: position 32,656 of record CAZSSY010000010.1, on the reverse strand, counting down.
CCTGGAACTCGGGATCGATATGCCGTACCTCGATCTTGTCGTCCAGGTCGGGTCGCCGAAATCCGTCTCCGCACTCCTTCAACGGATCGGTCGAGCCGGCCACCAGCTCGGTGATACTGTCAAGGGCCGCGTCATCGCATTGGATCGAGATGAACTCATTGAATGTGCCGTGATGTTGAAAAACGCCGAAGAACAGTTTATCGACCAAGTATTCGTCCCGGAGAACGCGCACGATGTCGCCGTCCAGCACGTGTATGGCATGGCCATCAATGGACCGCGGCCTGAGGCAGAAATCAGGGAGATAATCCAGAGTGCCTACCCGTATCGCAACTATCGTGACGATCACTTCGAACAGTTGTTCCAATACCTGACCGCCGACTACGAGGGGTTAGAAGAGAAAAACGTCTACGCGAAAATCTGGCGGGATGAAAACGATCGACCTGGTGGCGACCACTACTACGATGAGTATGCCCCTGGCACGCCCTTAGTGGGGAAACGCGGTCGATTGGCGCGCGTGATTTATATGACGAACATCGGGACAATACCTGACTCGTTTACCTGCGATGTCTTCATTCGCGGCGGTGATGACTGGGTCGGACAACTCGATGAGGAATACCTCGATACACTGGAACCAGGTGACGTGTTTGTTCTCGGGGGCGATCGGTTCGAGTACCGCTATCGTCGTGGCTCGAAGATCTACGTCGATCATACGAGCGACCGGCCAACCGTGCCATCATGGTACTCAGAACGGTTACCGCTCAGCTATGATATCGGGAGACAACTCTTAGCCTTCCAACGAATCCTTCTTGATGACCTCGAGACGGGTGGTCCTTCGGCCGTTCGTCGCTGGCTCCGGACCTTCCCGTTGGATGAAGATACCGTCCGCGCTATCACCCGGATGTTTACGACACAAGTCAAGTATGCCGGGCCTGAGAGCATCTCAACTGACCGCCGCGTCGCGATCGAAGTGACCCTTGACCAAGACCAGTATACGCGGACCTACTACGTCCACACAAACTACGGGCGGCGGTTCAATGATGGACTCTCCCGTCTGGTGGCATACCACTGCGCCCAAGCTGCGAATGCGAACGTGACGGTAGCGGTCGCCGACCACGGCTTCAGCCTGTCGATGCCGCTCAACCGGAAAGTCAACATCACTGGGTTACTCCACGAGATTGATCCGACGACAGTCCGCTCGAACCTCAGATCTGCCCTTGATGGGACAGATCTCCTCAAACGGTATTTCAGGATTAATGCAACTCGGTCGTTGATGATCCTCAAACGCTACAAGGGCTATGAAAAATCAGCTCGGCAACAACAGGTATCAAGCGAAATGCTCATCGGATTTGCCCGCGACCAACCCGAGTTCGCCGTGATGGAAGAGACATACCGTGAAATCCTCGAAGATAAACTCAATGTCGCTGCCGTCGAGACATTTATCGCGGCTATCCAGTCCGGGACGATCGATGTCCAAGTGCACCAACTGGATTCACCGACGCCGCGGGCATTTGGCCTGGCAACGCTCATGGCGAGTGATGTTGTGCTCGCCGAAGACGAATCCAAGGTCCTCCAAGCATTCCACAACCGCGTCTTGGACGCGATCGATAAAGACCTCCCCGAGCGCGTCACGGTCGAAACAGACGATTAACACCTACATGCAACGACCGCAGCAACGCACTCAACAGACTCATGATGCGGGTTCCTCCACGGAGGGTGAGGAAGTGTGTCAAACGAGGAGTGTATTGAGCGCATCAGGGACGACCAGGACGTCACTCCCTGGTTCGATAGCAGCTGGGATCGAATCACGAGCGGTCATCAAGCAGTCTTCGACTACGCGTGGCGCTGTACTATGGGTGATATATACCTCGTGGTTTCGTATTGTCCGGGCGACAACGAAGGCTCGTTGGGCGCCTGGCGGATAGCCTGACTGTAGGGCAGTATAGAGCGATTCGGCGTTTTCTGCTGCCGCAAGCTGTTGATAGAATCGTTTCTCGCCAGTTCCCGTGCCAGCCCCTTCCGGGAGGGCGGCTGGGATGACGACCCGCCCTCCGTCACGGAGGGGATTCCTGGCGCCAAGAACTACATATGTAGCTGCGCGCGTAGTTTGATAGAGGTTCGCGTCTTTTGGCGCGCCAACGCCGGCAATCACTGCATCATACGTGTCCTCGACGGAGACAGAGAGCGCCTCTAGGGCCCGGTCGGCAAGCGTTTCAACAACCTGTCGCGGCGTTCCAAACGCAATATCGAGAAAGCCGGTTGGCCCGGGCGTAACGTTGAGACAGAGGTGATGGCCACACAGATCACCAGCTTTGTCGACTGTTTCCCGAAAGGGGTTATTGGTGATACGGCCCAGCCGGACGCCGTCATTGGCGAGCATCTCCGGGCCATGCGTGTACCGGATGAGCGGTTCTCCGCCAGCCCCGATCGCGACGGTTTTTGCCCCGCCGGAGAAGCCCGCATATTGGTGAGGTTCGACCATTCCGGTCGAAAGGACACTGTCAGCCTCCGCGACGGTCTCGTGGACCTGGATTGGTGTCTCGGCAATCTCACCCATCGTCACTGTCTCAGTAGGGTCATGATTGATTGCAAGGTCGGCGTACTCACCCAACATTTCGATGAGTTCAGCATCTGTCAGTGGTCGGTGAAGCCCCAGGCCGACGACGATCGTGAGTTGCTCACGCGCCACGCCGAGAGACGCAAGTTCATCGAGCAATACCTCAAGGAGCTGCACGTCGGGTGTTGATCGCGTGATATCTGTGACGACCACAGCGACCTGATCGGTTGGTGCCACATGGTCTGTGAGGGTGCCGCCGACCGGATTATTGACTGCCTGTCTGGCTGCTGTCTCGACATCGATAGCTGTCCCACCGGGTGGTTCTGCCACCGTGACTTGACAATCCGGGAGGGCAACCGGAATGGTTGTTTCGCCCAACGGGACCCTGATGTCGGACACAGGTTCACCCCTTGATGTTGCAGACGGGATAGACCCGTGCGACCTTGTCACCGATTCCAAGCTCGTCACTCACCCGGACCACTTCGTCAACGTCCTTATAGACGCCAGGTGCTTCTTCAGCGATTGTCGCCCCGCTTTGGGCTTTCACGTACACCTGTTGTGACCGAAGGTCATCACGCACGTCACCGCCCCAGAATTCATTTTTCGCCTGTGTTCGACTCATGAGTCGACCCGCTCCGTGCGCAGTCGAGCCGAATGTTTCCTGCATTGACTCTTGACCTCCACAGAGGATATAGGAGCCAGCACCCATACTCCCCGGGATAATAACCGGTTGACCAACGTCTCGATAGGCTCGTGGTACCTCTGGCCGTCCAGCTGGGAATGCTCGCGTGGCGCCTTTGCGATGGACGTATAACTCTCGTTCTTCATGCTCACTGGACCGGGGGTCGACATCTCTCGCGGTGGATGCTGCGGTATCGACAGGAACGTCATGGATTTCTTTCTTGGCGATATTGTGGGCGACATCGTAGAGGACGTCCATACCGAGGGCTTCCCAAGATTCATCGAAGACATCTGCAAACACCTCTCGTGTCTGGTGGGTGATTAACTGACGGTTCACCCAGGCGAAGTTAATCGCGGCACACATCGCCTGATAATAGTCTTCTGCTAATTGGGAGTCCGCCGGTGCCGCCGCAAGTTCTTTATCGGGAAGTTGAGAGAGCAGCCCGCTATGGGTTTGCTCGATATCCCGGAGATAATCGGTGCAGACCTGGTGGCCAAGGCCACGCGAGCCACAGTGGATCAAGACAACGATTTCGTCTTCCCAGAGTCCATACGCGTCGGCAATCGATGTATCGAAGATATCAGTGACTCGTTGTACCTCCAGGAAATGATTCCCTGACCCGAGCGAGCCCATCTGGTTTTTCCCCCGATCTTTTGCTTTCTGTGACACCGTCGATGCATCGGCTTCCGAACGCATTCCTTCATCTTCACAGTGGGCGAGGTCGTGTTCAGTTGCAAAGCCCTCTTCGAGTGCCCAGTCGACGCCTCGCTCCAAGGCTGCCTCAATCGTTGCTCTATCGCTCTCGACGACACCGCCACCGCCGAGGCCGGATGGAATTGCCTCAAATAACTTGTCCACGAGTTCTTCTTCGTGTCCGGTGACATCACGATACTCAAGATTTGTCCGGACCATCCGCACACCACAATTCGAAACCACGATGCCGTTCGCGATGAAATTGTGTCGAGGATGGGCCACGCCGATATCACACACCGGCCTGGATTCAGTCGGCGTAATCGAAGTGATGGTCGTTGGGACAGTTAGATTCGGTGTGATCGGCGTTGACTCCCGATACTCGTGGAACGACGGGATGGGTTCTCTCGAATGACTCTGGTCGGATGAATCACACCAGTGATCCCGACGGCTGTCATGCGTAGCCTCCTGTGGCGCTGGACGAGGGGTTTGGGCGAGTGGCCCCCCATCGGTCCGCGTCGGATTTGCCATGGGGCGAGACCGTTGCGGTGCGGTACAGTGCTGTTTTGTCCGGAGATATTGCACAGCGATTGCTGCAGCCTCCCGTTTCTCGGTCGAGTATGCATACTCGATCCGTGAGAAAAACGAGATGAGGTTGTCCGTATCCATGGCTACAGTAAGACTCTGTTGTCCCTCAGGGTCGATATCGGGTCCTGATACGTCATGCCGTACGGTCTCAATCCCGAGGCAGTTGAGGGCGTCGTGCAGCCACGGAAGAACCTCATCACGGTGCGTGACGTCGGAATAACTGAGTGGCAAGGTGAGCGTGGGGCCAGCAATCATCGTCGCTCCTTTGGACGTTGGAGCCGGTGAACCACCGCCGAAGAGCCCGGAGATGTAGAGTGCCTGTTGCCAGTCGGCGAGTCGCTGAAACCACCTGGCGCCGGGGTGTGCAGTCTCATCGGCTGTGGTTTCGGGGTGACGAAGGTGTTTGATGAGTGTCGTGAACGCCGGTGTAGTCACAGTCAAACAGCAGTCTACGTGCGGCGGGCTCGTGGCAGCACAGTTGGGTGGTTGAGCGTCTGTTATCTGGACATCGTGTCCAAACCCTAGTGCCGTGATATCTGCCTGGATGGCTGTGATGTCGTCGGAGGCTGCATAAAACCGCGTGTGGCCGTCGGTAAATTCTCCGCGAACGCGGTGGTATCCGGCAAGTCGGAGGAGCCGGTTGACCGCCTCGTCTGTAGACATAAGTGGAAGGAGTCCGCTTGCGTCCAGAGTATCGACAGTCTGGGGGGCTTCGGCGGAGACGTCGTCCCCCGAGAGGAGCCGGAATTCCGGTGGATCGTGGTGTTTGAATCCATCGAATGGGTAGACGAACACACAGTCACCGACTTCAATATCGTCGAGGGAGACCATGCCCTCTGGCGTCGCAATTGGATGATCTGCCGTTGCTGTCACTGATTGTCCCGTCTCGGTGGTGAGTTCATAGACCGTCTGCGTCCCGGAGTCCATGAAAAATCGGACATTTGAGGCCTCGACCGTGTCATGACCGGCGGCAAGGACGGGTTCGGACTCGAATCGGTCCCGAAGGTCACGTAATGACATCCGTCTCCCGAATGGTAACCGGACCGACGTATCGTACGGAAGACAGTTGATGTCATAGCCGACAGCTCCCGGTGAGATACAGCCGTCAGTCGCGTCTATCCCGGCAACACCCCCGACCGGGAAGCCATAGCCCTGGTGGCCGTCAGGCATGCAGAGCGCATATTTCCGGATTCCCGGGAGGTGCGCGGTATTCTGGAGCTGCTGGAGTGTTTTATCGTTCGCTATCTCTTCCAAGAGCGCTTCGCTCGCAAGGACGCGTGCCGGGACACGCATCCCGTCCGATGGCTGGATTTCCCAGACGTACTCTCGGACCTTTTGGAGGGTCACATTTCCGGCCTCGAATGTAGTCATAGCCAGTCCTTCGAGGTGCCTCGTTCAATAAGTTACGACGCATCCATCGACACCCATCTCGGTCGGCAGTCTGGTCAGCTACAGTACTCGTCGACAAAAAGCCGGAATGTTAGTCGACCCGGTTCCTTTATAGTTCGTCGCTGGATCCGAGCGCCCCGCTGACGCGTTCTTCGGCTTCATCTTCCAGTTTGAACCGCTGGACTTTCTGTGTCGCCGATCGGGGGAGTTCATCCACAAACCAGATTCGGCGGGGATGGGCATACGTCGCCACATGGTCGAGGGTAAACTGGCGGAGGTCGTCCTCGGAAACCGTCGCGGCTTCCTCCAAGACGGCGAATGCCACCGGGGCCTCTCCCTTGATTTCGTGCGGTGCAGCCACCACGGCCGCTTCGGCGACATCGGGGTGCTCATAGAGGGCATCCTCAACCTCGGCCGGATAGATATTCTCCCCTCCTGCAATGATCATATCGTCAGCTCGGTCGATCATCCAGAAATAGCCGTCCGCATCGACGCGTGCGATATCTTCAGTGTAAAACCAGTCGTCGTCATCAAAGACCTGTTGGGTCTTCTCCGGACGATTGTAATACCCTTCGAAGACGTTCGGGCCGCGAATCGCAATCTCCCCGACGACTTGTTCCTCGTCGCTGAAATCAATCTCGTCACTTGGATGCGGTTCGAGTTCTTCCGCACTGATCCGTGTGTCGCGGGTTTCTGGATCGACGAGTTTGAGTTCAATTCCGCGGAGCGCTGGGCCAATACAGCCGGCAGATTTCCGGACGCCCCGAGCTGGTTCGACGGTGCCCGCCGGCCCTGTCTCGGTCATTCCCCATCCTTCAGTCATCGGAACGCCCCAGGCATTTTCGATCGTGCGGCGCGTATCATCTGCAAGCGGAGCAGCTGCACAGATCACGTCAGTCAGCGAGTCCATATCGAACGCGTCTGGGGACTCCCGATACACCTGCCACATCATGTTATATAGCGCGGGCACGCCAGCGAAATTCGTGACATCGTTCTCGGAGATCGTTTGGAGAATCATTTCTGGCTCGGGCCGTGGAATGAGATGCATCTGCGCCCCGTTATAGAGATACGTTCCTTGGATAGCGTTTAACGCATAGATGTGGAACAAGGGGAGGACGAGGACGATACTGTCATCGGGATCGATTGCTAATCCGCCTTTTTGGTAGGATTCAATCGTCGACAAAAGGTTCTGATGGGTTAACAGCACGCCCTTTGGTTTCCCGGTTGTTCCGGATGTATACGGCTGACACGCGACATCATCGAACTCACGGGCAACCGTGTCGAAGTCATCAGAGGCTTCGGCGACTGCTTGAGAATAATTCACAACACCCTCATCGCTGACGCCCGAGACATACAGCGTGGAGACACCGGCTCGGCTGGCAAGCTCACTCGGCCCGATGATACGGCCTTCTTCAGTATCCATCCCGCCGGCTAACAGCGGCGATCCAATCATATGATCGACGTCGCCGTCTTGCAGCACGAACTCGAGGGTATTGGGGTCCATCCGGAGATTCAATGGAACCGGGATCGCGCCGGCTTTTAACGCCCCAAAGTATGCCTCGGGGAACTGATCGGTATTCGGAATATACAGCCCGACTCGATCGGCTGGCTCGACCCCGTGGTCAACGAGGACATTCGCCACTTTATTTGCTGTCGCTTCGAGTTCGACGAAGGAGGTGTCCTGACCCATGAACGAAATCGCGGTTTTATCGCCGTATCGATGGGCGGCCATCGCGGGGAGGTCACCCATATGCTGCAGGGGGGCGCCGTTGTAATATTCCATGGTAACAATGCGAACGTCCGAAGGATGCGGCATAAAGATTCGCCCGGGTTCTCCCGGTTCTCTGTATCACCTGCACCCTCGCCGAACGCGTTGCCTGCCAGCTTCATCGATGATAGATACAAGCACCAGAGTGCGCTCCCAATCGACTGGAAACCGTGATTCCAGATGACATATCGGAGAGACCAAACGCTCGAAATTCTCTGTTGAGATCTCAAAGAAAGTGTTCGTATCCCGGGTGGGCATCGTGAGTCTCTGCATTCTTCGGCAGGCGTCGCTGATGGGCTGATTGGTGACCGAAATGACCGAGCCGTATGCGGAAAATGGATGGCTCGTGTGGCTGTATACCGTTATCTTGAAGCGCGGGGTTCATACCGGCGGCCATCTAATCGCGGAATAGATGCGTGTTGAGACGTTGGGCGACGGTGACCCTGAAGTCGCAATCGTGGGTGGTGTCCACGGCGATGAGCCGTGCGGCCCGGTGGCAGTCGAATGGCTGCTCAATGCCGACCTTGACTTGGAACGACCAGTGAAACTCATTGTGGCGAATGAGAAGGCGATTTCACGCGGAGTTCGGTATGTAGATGAAGACCTCAACCGGGCCTTTCCTGGTGATCCTGATGCGGCAACACATGAAGGCCGATTGGCACACGCTATCATCAATGAGCTCCGGGGGTGTGACGTTCTCTCGTTGCATTCAACGCAGTCGTATCCAGCGCCGTTCGTTCTCGTCGAAAGCGTCACCGGATACGTGCGCTCACTTTGTCCATATTTTTCGGTGGAAGCCCTCGTCGAAACGGCGCAGTTCAGTGAGGGACGATTAATCTCGTATCCGAATGTGCTCGAAATTGAATGCGGTCTCCAACGATCCGCGACCGCCGCAGAGAATGCAAAACGGCTTGCGCGGGAATATTTGGTCGCGAGTGGCGTGGTGACCGGGAAGCAAGAACCACCGCGATATCATCCTCTCCCGGTGTTCCGCCTCACCCAACAACTCCCCAAGCCGACAGCCGATCGGTATGAAGTGTTTGTCAAGAATTTCGAGCGGGTGGCCGAAGGGGAGCCATTTGCTGCCGCTGATGATGACACTTTGTATGCAGATTTACCGTTCTATCCGGTGTTACTCTCTGCGTATGGGTATGAAACCCTTTTTGGCTACGCCGGCGAACTCATCGGTCGGCTCGATAGTGAGGGACCGGTATCGTCGACGACTGAGCGGTCATCGGCGACCGCCGACGGCCGGCCGCGTTGACCGATGGAGAGGTTGCCGAAGCGTTAATTGCATGTCCCGCCGGCATCCACGGCAATTTCTTGACCAGTGATTTTCCGTGCATGTGGACCGGCGAGATAGGCGACTTGTTCTGCCACATCGGCTGGCTGAATGAGGTATGCCGGGAGCGCAAAATCATTGTCCGTGATGGTGAGTGGTTCGGCATTCTCGACGTCTGCTAAGGCCGCTTGCTTTTCGAGGACTTCGTTAATCCGGGGGCCTTCTATCGGGCCAGGAAGGACCGTGTTCACTGTCACATCATCACGGCCGAGTTCGTACGCCAGCGTTCGACTCATCCCGATAAGCGCCATTTTTGAGGCAGCATATGGTGACCGGTTCGGATACGGTCGTTTCCCTCCGATCGAGCCGATGTTAATCACGCTTCCCTGGTCGCTGGTTCGCAAGTGTGGCGCTGCATGTTTCACACAGAGAAATGCGCCACCAACGTTCACTTTTTGCGTTTCCATGAATGCCGCAAAATCAACGCGATCGACTGGTTGGACCGGGCCAGAGACCCCGGCATTGTTCACGACACAATCGAGGCCGCCGAACGTCTCGATGGTCTCCTCGATAGCTGCTTCCACTGCAGCTTCGTCCGTCACATCTGTGGTGACCGGGAGTGTCCTCTCTGCGTCATTGATACGGTCGGCGGTCTCGTAGATTCCGTCGCTTCGAGCCGCTAGTGCGACGTTTGCGTCATACGAGGCGAAGGTCGTCGCAATTTCACGACCGAGTCCCTGACTGGCTCCAGTGATGAATGCGGTGGTGTCCGAAAGCATAGCAGAGCCACCGGCGGCCGCAGGCAAAAGGATTCACCTCTCACTTACGATGAGTCGTCCCCGGCGAATTCAACGAGGGTCAAATCACGGTCAAGCATACAATGCTCGTGTGGGGGGTCGCCGACGACGTCAGCAATCTGGTATTCTTCGTCGAAGGCCACCCCAGCCGGCTCACAGTACTCATGGCTGGGACAGTCAGTATAGGGACAAGGTCCGGCGAGTGCGGCCTTACTCCCGACATAGGCCGTATTTGACGGGATATTGGCTAACATCGGCGCGGGTTCAACTTCGACGGCGGTGACGCCGGTGTCGTGGACGGCACATTCTAATGTCCCTGAGTCACGAATACCGGTCACCCGGTACCGGCGACCGGTTTCCAGATTAAGACATTGGCCGCGATATGGACACCCATCACATGCAGATGATTCACCCTCATACACGAATTCCCGTCCGGTGTCGGCGAGCCGTTCGCCGATGAGGGTTATTTTCGCCATAGATGTATTTCTCAGGGGGAGCCTGTTAAGACCGTCGCCATGGCGGATAGCTGGAGGGGCGGGGGCCTTAGTCGACCGGCTCGGTCATGGTATCGAGTTGCTCAAGGTAGGCGTCTCTCGGGATTTGATACAAGGATCGATAATCGATATGGCCTTCTACAAAGTCGCGTGAGAGATCTTGTGCTGCTGTGATTGCCTCGTGGCGGGAATCGAATTCACTCGGTGGATGATTCACTTCGGGTTCGAGATACAGCGTCACCAGCCAAGGGTCGTCGGGATCGTGTGTACGGGGTGGGCCCGGGCGGCGCCGTCGATGTCCGTGAGTCACATAGATAGTCGGGAGACAAGGCGCCGGGAACTCGTTGCTATCGAAGACATCTGGTCGGTAGGTGAGAATCACTCGGTCCTCGGCGGCATTCCAGACCTGCCAGCCATCCCCGAGAGCCGCGTCATCAATCATTATGTTCACCTCGTCAGCTAGAGGTTTGACTGCCCCGGTATTTAAACACTGTCTGACGGCTGGCTGACGGAGCTGCTCGTTATTGGGTGAATCCCTATACCCTTTGCCGGTTTTTTGTCTCATTCGAGACCATGTCATATGGTAAGTTGCAACAAAGTTTATTGCTCACCAGGACTCATGTATAAGATAGTATCGGTGGTCTTGTCACCGCTTGCCGTCCACCTCGCCCCGACGCTGACTCGTCCCGCCAACGTGTGGGTGTGGCGCCTGTGTGACACGCCATCGAGACGACGGCCTCCAGGCCAACCCGGAAACTCCGGGTGGGACGCGTAAGCGTCTCCGTGATAGAATGAGTGATATGGAAACCCTTGAGGACCTCAGTAAGGAGTACAGAGACGCGATTCCATCAGACCTCCGTCGAACACGGTCGTTCAATTGGTATTTAGAAGAGTTGTATGACGACCCGAAGATCGCCCGCAATGCCCACCAGCGGGTTGCAGACATGTTCGACTTTTACGGCACCACATATGACGAAGATACCGGCGTCGTAGAGTATGAGCTTGCCTCCAAAGACCCGATCGGTAACGGCGAAAATACGTTCTACGGGCAAGTCGTCCACGAAGCTATCCACGAATTTGTGAATAAAGTCAAATCGGGAGCTCGTGGACTCGGACCCGAAAAACGGATTAAGCTCTTACTCGGCCCAGTCGGCTCGGGGAAATCCGACTTCGACCGACAAGTCCGGCGGTATTACGAAGATTACACCACCCGCGAGGATGGCCGCATGTATACGTTCCGCTGGACCGGTCTCTGCGATGTGTTACCCGACCAAGATCCGGCTGACGATGTCGTTCGGTCGCCCATGAATCAAGACCCAATCGTCCTCTTGCCGCTTGAACAACGCGAACGGGTTATCGACGATATCAATGCCCAGCTTGACGCTCCATACACCATTCGGAACGAACAATCGCTTGATCCAGCAAGCGAATATTACATGGACAAACTTCTGGAATACTACGACGATGACCTGGAATCCGTCCTCGAAAACCATATTGAAGTCATCCGGTTGCTTGCCGATGAAAACAAACGGCAAGCCATCGAGACGTTCGAACCGAAAGACAAGAAGAACCAAGATGAGACAGAATTGACGGGCGACGTCAATTACTCCAAGATTGCCGTGTATGGGGAGAGTGACCCGCGGGCATTCGATTACTCCGGTGCGTTTTGTAACGCCAATCGCGGGATCTTCAGCGGTGAGGAACTCTTGAAACTCCAGCGTGAATTCCTCTATGATTTCCTCCATGCCACCCAGGAGGAAACCATCAAGCCGAAGAATAACCCCCGGATCGACATCGACCAGGTGATCGTCGGTCGGACCAATATGCCTGAATATCGAGACAAAAAAGGCGACGAGAAAATGGAGGCGTTCAACGACCGAACTAAACGCATTGACTTCCCATACGTGCTACAGTACGAAGAGGAAGCACGCATCTACGAGAAGATGCTCAATAACGCCGATGTGCCCGATATGAATGTCGAGCCGCACACTCTCCAAATGGCGGGACTCTTCGGCGTCCTCACCAGAATCCAAGAACCCGACGACGGGAATATAAGTATCGTTCAAAAAGCAAAAGCGTACAATGGCGAGATAGACGAGGCCGAAGACATTGATGTCAAACGCCTCCACGAGGAAGCCGATGAAACATCGGACATCGGCGAAGGAATGGACGGAGTGTCACCTCGCTTCATTGGGGACGAGATCGCTGAGGCGTTAATGGATTCCATGCACCGAGAACGCATGTTTCTCTCACCCCTAACCACATTTAATCACCTCGAAGAGAACCTCGAAAACCACGGGTCGATCCCGAAAGAAAACTTCGACACGTATTATCGCTATCTGGAACTTGTCCGCGAAGAATACAAGGAACGCGCGATTGAGGACGTCCGGCATGCCCTGGCATACGACCTCGATGAAATCCAGCGGCAAGGCGAGAAATACATGGACCATGTGATGGCCTATATCGACGACGATACCGTCGAAGACGAAATCACAGGCCGGGATCAGGAACCAGACGAGAAATTCCTTCGGGCCGTCGAAGAAAAACTCAATGTGCCCGAAGACCGGAAAGACGATTTCCGGCAAGAGGTATCCAATTGGGTCTCACGGCGTGCTCGAGAAGGAGATACGTTCAATCCGCAGGATAATGACCGCCTTCGTCGAGCACTCGAACGGAAACTCTGGGAGGACAAAAAGCATAATATCAATTTCTCGGCATTGGTCTCCAGTGGCGAACTCGACGACGACGAGCGCAACGCCTGGGTCGATGCGCTCGAAGAGCAGGGCTACAGTACCGAGGGCGCGAAAGAAGTCCTTGAGTTCGCCGGTGCGGAGGTCGCCAAAGCCGAGATCGAAGAGGACGAATGAGCGACGACGGCTACATCGATCGAGCTGACGATGCGCTCAGGGAGACATATGAACCACCAATGTCGCTCACTGCGTATGTGGAATCCGTCTTCGAACGCCCGGGATCAGCAGCGCATGCCTCCAAATACTTGTTAACAGCCATCGAAGCAGCAGGCACACGGACTGTGGTCGAAGAAGGCGAACGGAAGGAACGATATCGGTTCTTCGACGATCCCTATAACGATGGTGAACACGCAATTCTGGGGAATACAGAGGTTCTCAATACCTTTGTTGACGATCTTCGATCGATCGCGGCCCGTCGGGGCAAAGACGAGAAGATCTTGTGGCTCGCCGGACCGACTGCGACCGGGAAATCTGAACTCAAACGGTGTCTCATCAATGGACTTCGGGAGTACTCGAAGACTGAGGAAGGTCGTCGGTATACAATTGAATGGAATATCTCGGGTGCCCACGCCGCGCCGGGGATGACGTATGGTGATGGTCGCGTCCCTGATGAGGATGAATGGTATCCTTCACCTGTTCAGGGCCATCCTCTGTCTGTGTTCCCCGACCCTGTCCGTCGGCAACTCATTGATGATTTGAACGAAGCGACTGACGATCACATCCCGATATATTTAGATACACGACTCGATCCGTTTAGTCGAGAAGCCTACGATCATTTAGAGGAAGAGTACCGGCGTGACGGCGTTGCTGACCTGTTCTCTGCCATTACAGACGAGGAACATCTCCGAGTGAAGAACTTCGTCGTTGACGTCGGTCAAGGGATCGGCGTGCTCCACAGCGAAGATGATGGCACACCGAAAGAACGCCTCGTTGGATCGTGGATGGCCGGCATGCTGCAGCGGCTTGATTCCCGTGGCCGGAAAAACCCACAGGCATTTAGCTACGACGGTGTCCTTTCACAAGGCAATGGCTTGTTGACGATTGTTGAAGATGCAGCACAGCACGCAGACCTTCTGCAGAAACTCCTCAACGTTCCCGATGAAGGTACCGTGAAGCTGGATAAAGGGATCGGGATGGATATCGACACGCAGCTGGTCATCATCTCAAATCCCGATCTTGAGGCACAATTAAATAAACACGCTGAGCGAGAAGGAAGCGATCCCCTGAAAGCCTTGAAACGACGGCTTGATAAACATGAATTTCGGTACCTCACGAACTTATCGCTGGAAGCAGAACTAGTTCGGCGGGAACTCGCCAATGAGACGGAGATATGGGAGGCTGACAGCTACGAACAACTCGCCGAGAAAATAACTGAAGATGTCACAATTGCTGTTCGACGCGGCGATGGTGACGTCCATACTCGCGAACTGGCTCCGCATACAGTTGAGGCAGCCGCTCTGTACGCGGTTGCGACACGACTAGAAGCCGAGTCACTCCCGCCTGGTCTTGACCTGGTTGATAAAGCCCGCATCTACGACCGAGGATATCTTCAAGACGGGGATGAGCGGCGGTACAAAGAGGAATTCGATTTCGGGAATCCAAATGAAGGTGTCGGCGGTATCCCGGTCACCTATACGAGGGATATTCTCGCTGACTTGCTCCACGAAGAAAATGACCGGCATCATCCGGATCTCCCGGTTGAAGATGTCATTATGCCGCGTGATGTTCTCAATCGGATGGCTGAAGGCATGGATGAGGCCCCTGTCTTTTCGGCCAGTGAACAAACCGAGTATGAGAATCGATTAGTACCCGTGAAAAACCACGTGTTCGGGCAACAAGAAGACGATGTCATCGACGCAATCATGCGTGACAAACGGGTCGACGAGGAAACCGTTGAAGAATACATTGAACATGTCTATGCGTGGGTCGAAGGGGAACAAATCGAGAACGAACGCGGTGAACTTGAGGAGCCCGATCCGCTCAAGATGAAAGTGTTTGAGATCGAGCACCTCGGCCGATTTTCTGAAGCCGACTACGACGCTGCAGACCCAACAGAAGGTGTGCGCGAATTCCGAGCTGACAAGGTTATCACCGCTTTGAACCGGCATGCATGGCGGAATCGAGACGATGATTTCCGCGTGACAGACGTCGATCCGAGAGAAATCCCCGTGATCGAAACGGTGCTCGGAAGTCATGACTGGGAGGATGTTCGTCGAGCCTACGAAGATCTCCATCCGAACCAATGGGATGATCCACCGTCGGGGACTGAGACCGCCAGTATCAAAGCCGATGCAATCCAGAACATGCAGGAGATGGTCGGGTATTCTAAAGCGTCGGCTGAACTGACGAGTCGCCACGTTATGGGCCAGGTGAGTTACCGATGGGATTGAGGGATGACCTCGATCGCTACCATGAGGTCGGAGAGGCCAAACGGCAAGACCTCTCAGAGTTCATCCAGTATGGCGACCTTGGCGACTCCCGGCCGGATACCATTCGGATCCCGATCAAACTGGTCGATCTCCCTGCATTCGAGTATGATCCACGGGATATGGGCGGCGTCGGACAAGGCCAAGGCGGCACTCCGGACATCGGGGACCCGGTTGGTGATCCGGCGGCTCGGCCAGGAGACGATGACGGCGACGAGGGCGAACCAGGTGAGGAAGGAACCGATCACGAGTACTACGAGATGAATCCCGAGGAGTTTGCCGCGGAGCTTGATGAAGAACTCGGATTAGATTTGGAACCAAAAGGGAAGAAAGTCATCGAAGAGAAAGAGGGCGAATTCACCGATATCACGCGGAGTGGTCCGGCGAGCACGTTGGATTTCGAACGGTTGTTCAAGGAAGGACTCAAGCGGAAACTCGCGATGGATTTTGACGATGAGTACGTTCGAGAAGCACTTCGTGTTGATGGATGGGGGCCATCGGCCGTGTTTGCGTGGGCTCGGGATAATCATATCCCGGTATCCAGAGCGTGGATTGAGGATGCATACGACCAGCTGTCAGCTAGTGAGAAAAGCCGATGGTCGTCAATTGAAGAGATGGAGGCGAATGTCGACCAGGAATCTATAGCAACTCGTATTCGGCGTGAAGGGATCGATCAAATCCCGCTCCGCCGAGAAGATGAACGGTATCGTTATCCAGAAATCATCAAGGAACGAGAGAAAAACGTGGTCGTGGTGAATATCCGCGACGTTTCTGGGTCGATGCGGCAATCGAAGCGGGAGCTGGTGGAACGAACGTTCACCCCCTTGGATTGGTATTTGACTGGGAAGTACGATAACGCTGAGTTCGTCTATATTGCGCATGATGCTGACGCCTGGGAGGTTGAACGAGAGGACTTCTTCGGGATACGGTCTGGGGGAGGAACACGGATTTCAAGTGCGTATGAACTCGCAGCTGAGATTCTCGATGAATCGTATCCATGGGCCGAATGGAATCGGTATGTCTTCGCGGCTGGTGACTCGGAAAATTCGTCGAACGATACTGAACAGAAGGTTGTTCCATTGATGGAGGAAATCCCCGCGAATCTCCATGCCTACGTGGAAACCCAACCCTCCGGGAACGCGATTAATGCCACGCATGCCCAGGAGGTTGAGGAACATTTCGGTGACCAATCAAATGTAGCGGTGGCGTATGTCCAAAGTCAAGACGATGTTGTGGACGCAATCTACCGGATTCTCAGCACGGAGGATGAATCATGAGGCCAGATGACCGCATTACGAAACAACGGATTGCAGATGAGTTAGCCGACCCCGTTCGAGAAGCGAATAATCTCGCTGAAAAGCTGGGGTTAGATCCATTCGACGTCAATTATTGGATTGTCGATTATGATGAGATGAATGCATTGATCGCCTATGGTGGGTTCCAGCAGCGGTATCCGCATTGGCGGTGGGGGATGGGGTATGAGCAGCAACAGAAACAACGTCAGTTCCTCGGGGGGAAAGCCTTCGAGATTGTGAACAATGATGATCCGTCGCATGCTTTTCTCCAGGAATCGAACGATTTAGCCGATCAAAAGGCAGTTATCACGCATGTGGAAGCCCATGCTGATTTCTTTAAGAACAATGAATGGTTCCGGATGTTCGGATCCACACCTGATGCCTCCGCGATGCTCGAACGGCATGCTGAGACAATCGAAGAATATATGACTGATCCGGAGATTTCGCGGGAGGATATCGAAACGTGGATCGACCACGTGTTGTGTCTTGAGGATAACATTGACCAGCACCAACCGTTTTCAACAGCTGAGGATTGGACTGACGAGACACCAACTCCGGAGGATTTGGCAGAGAAACTCGAGGATCTTGATTTCTCCGATGAGGTCCGCGAGCAAGTATTCGACGACGAATGGCTGGATTCGATGGTGGATGAAGATGGCGGGCCGACGTTCCCAGCGGAGCCGGAGAAAGATCTCTTGGCGTTCTTCCGGGCGCACGGCAAAGCGTACGATGAAGACGCCGAGAAAGCCACAGAGTATGACGAATGGCAACTGGAAGTCCTCGAGTTGCTCCGGAAGGAAGCCTACTATTTTGCGCCGCAAAAGATGACGAAAGTGATGAATGAGGGGTGGGCGGCCTATCATGAATCAACCATGATGTCGGGGGAAGGGTTTGCCAGCTCTGATGAATTCGTCTCGTATGCAGACCATATGGCACAGGTCCTTGGGTCACCTGGCCTCAATCCGTATAAACTCGGGCTTGAACTCTGGCAGTACGTCGAGAATCGACGGAATCGTCGAGAGATTATCGAACATTTACTCTGTGTTGACGGAGTCACGTGGCGGAATTTCCAAGATACGGTCGACACCGACCAGGTTCGTGCGTTACTTGAGCCGGATCCAGTGGTTGCCAATCCGAGCGAACAGCTTGATTCGATGTCACCACAGGATGACCGGATTGATGCGGAGAATCTCCGTGCTGCAAAAGCTGGAGAGATTGACCTCGAGAAGTATCCGTGGAAGGTTCTCACGTATGATGGCTTAGCTGAACGGCATTATTCATTGATTCAACCACAGAATCGTGGGTTCATCGACCGGATTGCCCAAGAAGAACTCGAACGCATCTCTCGATATCTCTTCGATACTGATCGGTATCAGACCGTGGACGCAGCTATGGCTGATATTTCTTACACCGTCGGTTGGGACCGGATGCGGGAAATCAGAGCCAGTCACAATGATGTTACGTTCCTTGATGAATTCCTGACGGACGAGTTCGTTGATGAAAACGATTATTTCACGTACGAATATACCTATACAACTCGGGATTACCGTGTGACATCGACTGATGCTGAGGATGTCAAAAAGAAGTTAATGCTGCAGTTTACGAACTTCGGGAAGCCAACGATTGCCGTACATGATGCAAATTTCCGGAATCGGAACGAGTTACTTCTCGGTCACCATTACAACGGCGTTCAATTGGACGTCAAACAGGCCAAACAGACCCTCGAGCGGATCTTTGAACTCTGGGGTCGTCCTGTCTCGTTAAAGACCATCGTGAAGGAATTGGATGAACACGATATCGAAGTTGCCCGTCGCCGCGATCGTGAACCAACGCCGACCGAACAGGGAAAACTGATCCGGTATGATGGAGAGTCGTTCGAAGAGGAAGACTTAGCTGACGAAGACGTGGCTGATATCGCGGCAACAGATATCGATTACGACACGAAACCGGACGATTGGTTGTGAATGTGTTTCACACAGGCGTGCCATGGGGTACATTCTTGTTAGCCCGGTCGTAACTCGGGGTGTGCTCAGTTCAGCGGGGTCACTGACGGCGGATGGATCACTCGATGAGGGGGAAATCCATGATGTTTTACGGAACGACCGGCGTCGATTGACCATTAAGGCGCTGCAAGACCACGGGGGGTCAGCGACTGTTCGTGACCTCTCTGAAGAAGTCGCCACGCGGGAGACCGGGGAAGATCCAGCGCCGCGGAACAAACGCCAGTCGGTCTACGTTTCGTTACACCAGACTCATCTCCCAAAGTTAGACACGCTCGGCATCGTGTCATATGATGGCGAGACGAAAGAGGTCACACTTGAAGAACGGGTCCAGGAAATTGAAGTATACATGGAAGTGGTCCCCCAGTATGCGTTATCGTGGGGTGAATTCTATTTCGGGCTTGCTCTCCTGGGGCTTTTGACAACAGTCGCGGTCCTCATCGGCGTCCCCGGTATTTCCGAAGTCGGGATGACCGTTGTCTCAGGCCTGTTCTTCATCCTCCTGATGGCTACTTCAGCCTACCACGTGTACAGTCACCAAGACCGCATCATATTCCAACGGCTTCGCAGATAACACGAGACAGATCGCCTATTACTTCACTGGTTGTAATGGGTGGTATTCGGCGGCGACTACCGGCCGGAATTCTAGATAAAGGATTGGTAACAAAGCCGACTCAATTCAATGAATGGAGCAGCCGAAAGGCCTAAACGCGTGACATCAGATTATTAGTCTGACACACTCGCCGTCCTAACTTCCAGCATGCGATACTTCGACTTCACGGTGACGCCCAACGATGGTACTCTTCATCCGGTGGAGACGAGGATGGCTGAATCAGCCACCGTGAAACGAATTGCGATTTTACATATCGATCTATTGGGGGATGGCACTGGCGTGCTGCTTTACAAACTCGAGGGCACTCCCACGGACTTGATGGGTGCGATTGAAGACCACTCCGAGGTCCTTGCGTATGATTTGCTTGAGGCTACGGACGAGGACTTCCATCTGTATCTCCACGTGACTCCCGGTGATCCAGTCGCCACCATGATGAAACTCGCCCAGGAGTACGCCTTGATGATCGATACGCCGATTGAGTTCACTGACCGGGGTGCTGTGAAAATCACGCTTGTTGGCGACCATAACATGGTTCGTCAAGCGATGGACCAGTTACCTGATGACGTCGCTGTCTCTGTGGACGAAGTCGGGGCGTATTCCCCGGATCGACGCGATATGTTGTCAATGTTAACCGACCGGCAGCTTGAAGTCTTTCAAAAGGCCGTCGAACTCGGATATTATGAAATCCCTCGACGGACAACGCATGAAGAAATCGCTGAACATCTTGAATGTGCCCCCTCAACGGTCGACGAACACCTCCGAAAAGCCGAATCACGGGTTCTCCGTGGCTTAGTCGGATGACATCTCTTCGTGATCAACCTGTTCGTTATTGACTCCAGTCTTGTCGACACGCATCATCGCAGAAATGCGCTGTTTGGACCTCTCCCTCAGTAATCCATGTGACCACGCGGTGGTCAGGCTCATTCACGATGGGCTGCTGACACGCTTCACATCCAGGTGCGTCCTCCTCGGTGATATCTTCACCGAGCTCAGAGGTGGGATCAACCATGTATACTATACGCGTGTGAAGCGAGCCATATGAACACTGAGGTATTGAATTGCCCCACCAGATATCGCTGTGGTGTCTGATGCGTTCGGTGTCTGGCCGGCTATAATCGGGGTCAAACATTTGTGCTGACATCGGCGATGGATCCCCCGGCGTGAGATTGTATCGATCAAACGACTCGATGCCGGCGTCACGAAGGAAATCTTCGTCGTAGACGGCCTGTCCCGTGAATGCGGCTGGATCTCGAGACAGAATTTCTAAGACAGTGTCGGCGACAATCGCGGGTGACCGCCAATCATCTTCGGTCCCCATCCCGAAATGCCGGGTGGCTCGTGTATCGATCGCGGTGACCGGCCAAAAGGAGTTACAGCCGATATCGTGCCCGCTCAGTTCAGTTGCGAGTGATAAGGTGATGAACGACATCCCCATTTTAGACCATGCATATGGCGCTTCCCCCGGCGCGCGGTCAACCGTGACTGGCGGGGCATTTGAAAGAATCCAGGCATTTGCGTCAGTGTCTGCTAAGTGGTCGATGAACGCTCGTGACAGCAGGTAGGTCCCCCGGACATTCACGTCAGTTAACAAATCAAATCTGTTCGCCGGGAGATCTGCCACGTTCGCCAGCTGAATGGCACTGGCGTTATTGATCACGATATTCACTTCGTCAAAATAATCGATTGCGTCTTGCACTGCAGTCTGGACTGCGTCCTCATTCCGCACGTTCAATTGAATTGGTAATGCATCGACGTCGCGATCACGGCATTCGCGAGCGGTTTGTTCAATCGTCCCCTCAAGGTCTTTATCGTCACCGTAATCACCGGCTTCACTGGTTTTCCCCGTGGAAACGATATTGCATCCCTGGTCGGCGAGGGCGAGAGCTAATGCCTTTCCAATACCGCGGGTTGTCCCACTAATAAATGCCGTCTGGCCGGTGAGATCCGGTCGATCGAGCGACATGCTCCTGGTATCTCTGAGGGTCACAATAAAACCACGAATCCTCGCCAACTATTCGGTCCGGGACGAACGGCCACTCGTATCGACCAGTGAGACCGCTACCGATCCCGATTGACATATTCACCGGGCTCAGTGGTCGTGTCTGCGGACAAAACCACGCCCGGCGCAAGACTGGTATTGACGCCTGTCTTGACACCCGGGCCGGCGACAACCCCATATTTTCGCCGACCGGTTGAGACCCGTTCTCCTTTCACTGTTTGCTGGACAGGTTCACCGTCATGCCGAAGGTTTGCCACCTGGGTGCCAGCTCCGAGGTTCACACCGCTCGCAAGGATACTATCCCCGACATAGGAGAGGTGCGGGACGTTCGTGTCCTGCATGACTACGGAATTCTTTATCTCGACGCCATGCCCGATATGGCACGCCGACTCGATTAACGTCGTGTCTCGAATGTAGACATTCGGGCCAATATGGGCGTCTGATTCGATCAAGACGGGGCCCTCAATGACGACTCCGGCGTCGACCGTTGCTCCCGATTCGACGACTACCGGGCCATGCAGCTCCGCGGTGGCGTGTACGTTCCCTTCAATAGATCGTGTCAGTTCAGTTAATTTCCATTCATTGGCCTCCAAGAGCTCCCATGGCCGACCGACACCCAACCACTGCTCGACGGGGACTCGCTGGACTGGTCGGTTTTCAACCAGCTGTGTCACGACATCCGTGATCTCATACTCCCCGCGTTCACTTTTTGAGACGTCTGCCAACCACTGGCTGACATCGGCGGGGAAATGATATGCCCCGACATTCACCCACTCACTCGGCGGGTCATCAGGTTTCTCTACAACACCCGTTATACGGGAATCATCCATTGAAAACACGCCATACGGACGCGGATCATCAACCCGATACGCACCGACCGATGGACAGGCCTCAAAAAGCGCCGCAATAGCGGCGGAATCATAGAGATCGTCCCCGTTGAGAACCACAAAGTCATCATTGAGATATTCCCTGGCAATATTCACTGCGTGTGCAGTTCCGAGTTGCTCCTCCTGGACTGCATACGTGACAGGGACACCTCGATACGAGTCGCCAAAATACTCGCGAACCACATCGTCGTGGTAGCCGACGACGAAAATGAGTTCTGACGTCCCAGCAGTTACTGCAGCATCGGCCGTATGGGCGCAAAGCGGTTTCCCGGCGACCGGCAACATCGGCTTGGGCATCGACGCCGTCAGCGGCCGCATTCGCGTGCCCTCGCCTGCAGCGAGAATCACAGTCTGCATGCCTGCAGTCACGTCTGGGGAGGGCAAAAGGTATCGGGTACATAATCTGACCTGAACGGTTCTAAGGTGTGTCCTCTCCCGCGGTCATCGGATGGTCGCTGAGAATAGCGACTAACCGTGTCGTGGGCATCGTGGGGGCGTGGTCACTCTTCCAGTGATGGTCGGTGTTCGTCTGCCGGCATCGATCCATCGTCGTCCACCTGCTTGCGGACATCGACATGGTAGTGTTTGAGGATATCTCGACCCAATAACAGTGGGTACTGCATGTGGCTGCGATCTTCCACGCTCGCCATCACCGTGTGTTGCCGTCCGCCGATCCCAATTACGACATCAACGACTGGACGGGACCGCCCGCTCTTCGTACTCCCGGATTTCACCTGCACGATATCTTTGATCGGGCCCGTCCCGATTTGCGCGGCGAGACGAGAATCAATACTTGTACGGGTCGCGCCTGTATCCGATTTTGCTAATACCGATTGCTGGCCAGTGGTCTCCATTACAACCACTTCTTCGATATATCCTATCACGAGTGGCTCGCCCGGCCCAGCTTCCTTCTTCTGCGGTGTGGCTCGTGGCCGGGAGTCATCGAATGTCGCTGCCAGTTCTCGGAGTTTGTCCTCATCGACGGTGCCCCCGCCGCGCGTAATCGCTAATCCGGCTATGTAGGGCGCAGGTGACCGACCGGTAGCTCGATATAATCCGCGGAAGCCAGCTGTCGGGTTGACTTCGAGGATATAATACCTGTCGCTATCTTGAATGATGTCAACACCAGCATAGTCAAGGCCTACTTCGGTTGTGGCTTGTTTCGCGAGGCTGGCAAGCTCATCCGGGAGCGTGTTAGTGGCGTCTTCGATCTCTCCGCCAAGAGCGACATTCGTGCGCCATTCGCCTTCTGGTGCATATCTCGTCATCGCGCCAACCACGGTATTATCAACCACATATACACGGAGATCCCGATGGTGTTCGGTGTCACCACCGAGTAATTCTTGGAGAAACGCCTGGCGGGACCCCACCATTGGATTAACAGGGTCGTCGGTATCTAACTTCCATGTCCGGCCGCCGTGCGTCCCAATGGCGGTCTTATAGACCACTTCATCACCGAATTTTACACGTCGAGCGTTCAGTGTCTCACCGGAAAGCGAAAGGATGGCATTCGGGACCGGTAATCCGGCATCAGCAAGGACCGTTCCGGTTGCGAATTTGTGCATCGCAGTCATCGTCGCCCGTGGCGGGTTCAACACGGGGCGGATGCGATCGAGAATGGCTGCAAGCCGAGGGCTTCTGGCGGTTGTTCTTCCTTCGAGAGTAAAAGCCGGTTCACAACTACATCGACATCTGGCTCGAGCGTTATGGCCCCATCTGTGATTTCAATGGCCGTGTTCTCCGCACGGAGCCAGGCCGTATCGTATCCGAGGTCGTCAGCTGCATTCAATATCGCTTTGGATTCTTTGGAACTGTGGAGGCTGAGAACACCGATCGTGGGCTCGGCTGCCATATTCATACTCCGATAGGTTTCGGGAAAACGATGACGATACCCCGTCCATTACGGTGAATAGAACGTTCTCGTACAGCGATATGCGGGCTACTGCTGCAGGAATTCACGCTGGCTGACGGAGCTTAGCGTTTATATAAATGTCTACCTTGCAAGGAATATGTCCGAGAAGTTTACGTATAAAGGTGGCAGTGTTGCGCCCGGCGAGACGGTGAATTTTCGGTATACGGTGAGTGAGACATATCTCGGTGATCCAGTTCGCATTCCGGTCACAATCGTAAATGGCCAGGCTGACGGGCCAACGGTATTTCTCTCTGCAGCCTCACATGGTGACGAACTCAATGGTATCGAGATTGTCCGGGAGGTCGCTCATGAATGGGATCACTCGGACCTTGCTGGGACATTGGTCTGTCTCCCCGTTTTGAACGTCCCTGCGTTCCTTGCTCAGGAACGATATCTCCCGGTGTATGATCGGGATCTGAACCGAGCTTTCCCGGGGTCTCCAACCGGGACGAGCGCGAAACGGATTGCCGCACGAATCTTCCAGAATTTCATTGCCCCGTGTGATTTGGGGCTTGATTTCCATACCTCAACTCGTGGCCGGACGAATCTGCTCCACGTGCGTGCTGACATGGATGATTCGGCGGTGTCTCGCCTCGCGTTCGCCTTCGGGTCGAATGTGGTCATTTCGAGTGAAGGACCGAGTGGAACTCTCCGTGCGGAAGCGTCGAACAGTGGAATCCCCACTGTCTCTGTGGAACTCGGTGAAGCCCATCGCTTCCAGCGGACCCTGATTGATGATGCCCTTCAGGGTGTCCGGTCAGTCATGGCTGAATACGGGATGCATGAGTTGGACACAGTCCGATGGCCGGGATGGCGGACCATTATCGAGGCGTCGGATGAGAAAACGTGGCTGCGGGCTGATGCGGGCGGTGTCGTCGAGATGCACCACGGTCGAGGTGCCATCGTTGAAGAAGGCGACCCAGTGTGTACGATCACCAATCCATTTAAGACTGATACCACAGTTGTGCACGCTCCATTTACGGGACTGCTTGTTGGCATCCTTCAAAATCCACTCGTCTATCCGGGAAACCCGATCTGTCACCTCGTCGCACTTGATGAGGTAACCATGCGTGCGGTCCGTGGCCGTCGGGATCGCTCTACCCCAGATCAGGCCGCCCGTTGAGACTGCCGGATAATTCAGGTACTTATGCTCGCGGTGGTGGTGTGTTGATGCCGTGAAATCGGTTGATGCTGCCGGTTTTCACGGGAGATTAGTTTTTATCTAGAAACTACTATACCAGCGGGGTTCCGACCCTGATATATATGAGTCAATCGTATGACCGAGGCCTCATTGAGGACTTCGGGCGATGGCAGGAATTTTCTGCGGGTATGTGGGCGTGGATTCTCCATAAGTTCACCGGGTGGGTCCTCATCGGGTATCTCTTCACTCATATTGCGGTCTTGAGTACGGCGACAGTGAACGGTGAGGTTTACACTGCAACTCTGCGTGGCCTCGAGGAGTTGGCGATCGTTCGGTTTCTCGAAGTTGGGCTCTTAGCAACTGCTGTTTTCCATATTCTGAACGGTGTTCGCTTGTTATTCATCGATCTCGGCCTCGGGTTAGACGCCCAAGATAAAGCGTTCTATGCCGCGCTTCTCGCCTCGGCTGCCATCACGATTGCGAGTATCCCCACGTTTTTAGGAGGTCTCTAAGATGGCTGAATATTACTCTTCATTTGAACCTGAAGGCACGCGATGGTTGTTGCAACGGCTCACAGCCGCCTTTCTGATCATTGTCTTGGCGTATCATTTCATGCTCCTTCATTTTGTGAATCATGCCGCAGAACTGAGCTTCGGCGGGACGGTTACCCGTATGAGTAACGTCGGCTATTTCATCACAATGATCCTGTTCCTCGTTACCGCGACATTCCACGGCGTCAATGGTGTCTATAATGCATTGGTCAACCAAGGACTCGATGGCACCAGACAGACGGCCGTGAAATGGTTGTTGGGCATTGCTGGAGGCATCCTAATCGTGCAAGGTATCCGTGTTGCACTCACAATGACAAACATCGTGTAATTCTCTATCCATGAGTACTCAATTCTCCGAACCAGATTCAGAGCCTGAGGCGGACACCGATTCTGATACCAGCGGCGAGCAACCACCCGCATCTTCTCATCAGCAGCGTCGAATGGCAGAGAAAAACGACCGTGCGGCGATGGAAGAACAGACAGCCGATGACCTGCCAGAGACCGACGAAACGGTGGCAATCAAAGTCTTCCGGTATGACCCAGACGTGGAGGAAAAACAAGATCCTCGCTTCGATACGTTCCAGATCCCGTTTCGCAAAGGGATGACTGTCCTCGATGCCCTGATTTATGCTCGCGATCACTTTGATTCTAGTTTAACATTCAGACATTCTTGCCGGCAGGCGATCTGTGGTTCTGACGCCTTTTTCATCAACGGGTCTCAACGCCTTGGGTGTCAAACGCAGCTGGCGAGCTTAGAGTGGCCTGTCCGTGTTGAACCGCTTCCCCATGCGGATGTCGTGAAAGACCTTGTTGTCGACATGGAGCATTTTTACGACCAGATGGAAGCTGTCGAACCATATTTCCAAACGCCTGAGACTCCGAGCGGTGAGCTTGAAGAACAACGACAAACGCGTGCGAATCGGGAAAAAATCAAGATGTCAACTCGCTGTATTTGGTGTGCTGCCTGTATGTCGTCTTGTAATATCGCTGCTGGCGATAACAAATTCTTGGGGCCGGCGGCGATCAATAAGGCATATCGATTCGCGATGGATGACCGTGAAGGCGATGAAATGGCTCACCGTCGCTTGGACATCCTCGAACAAGAACATGGTGTCTGGCGGTGTCAAACCCAGTTTTCCTGTACCAATGTGTGTCCGAAAGACATCCCGCTCACGGAGCACATCCAGGAACTGAAACGCGAAGCTGTCAAGAACAACTTGAAATTCTGGTAACCAGTTAATCGAGCTACCGAAACACCGGATACAATGACTCTTCACGAACACGAGGTTATCGTTGTCGGCGCTGGCGGTGCTGGCCTTCGAGCTGCGATTGCGGCTCACGAAGCAGGAGCTGATGTTGCCATTGTCACGAAACTCCATCCGGTCCGGTCGCATACAGGCGCGGCGGAAGGCGGAATCAATGCGGCCCTTCGAGATGGAGACGACTGGGAATTGCATGCCTATGACACGATGAAGGGATCGGATTATCTCGGAGATGCTCCGGCTATTGAAACCTTAGCGAAGGACTCACCCAGCGAAGTCATCCAACTCGAAAACTGGGGCATGCCGTTTTCCCGCGGCGAGGATGGCCGCGTTTCCCAACGGCCCTTCGGCGGTCTCTCCTTCCCACGGACCACGTATGCCGGTGCTGAAACCGGCCACCATCTGTTGCACACGATGTACGAGCAAGTCGTCAAACGGGGCATTAGGGTATACGACGAATTTTATGTTTCACGACTTGCCGTCACCCCCCACGACGATCCCGCGGATCGAACATGCCATGGCGTTGTTGCCTATGACATCAAACATGGTGAACTCGTGGGATTCCACGCAACAGATGGCGTTATTCTTGCCACAGGCGGGGATGGTCAAGTGTATAATCACACGACGAACGCTGTTGCGAATACCGGCGACGGTGCTGCGATGGCATATCGCGCAGGCGTCCCACTCCAAGATATGGAGTTCGTGCAATTTCATCCGACGACACTCCCCTCAACCGGCGTACTCATTTCGGAAGGTGTCCGTGGCGAAGGCGGCATTCTCTATAACAGCAATGGTGAGCGATTCATGTTCGAATATGGGTATGCCACTAATGCCGGGGAACTCGCCTCACGCGATGTCGTTGCCAGAGCCGAACTCACAGAGGTCAACGAAGGACGGGGTATTGAAGACGAATACGTCTACCTGGATATGCGTCACCTTGGCGAAGAACGCATCCTTGATCGGCTAGAGAACATCATCCATCTGGCAGAAGACTTCGAAGGAGTGAATCCCATCGAAGAGCCAATGCCAGTGAAACCCGGGCAGCACTATCATATGGGCGGGATCGAGACCAACGAACACGGGCAAACCTGTATTGATGGTCTCTATGCCGCCGGTGAGTGTGCCTGT
This sequence comes from uncultured Natronomonas sp., assembly GCA_964609565.1. Taxonomy (GTDB): domain Archaea; phylum Halobacteriota; class Halobacteria; order Halobacteriales; family Haloarculaceae; genus Natronomonas. The sequence continues at coordinate 4,448 of CAZSSY010000010.1, read as the reverse complement.
GCGTCAGTCCATGGCGCAAATCGTCTCGGAGGGAATGCGCTCCCAGAATTGATTGTTTTTGGCGCTCGTGCTGGACGGCACGCTGCTGGTGAAGATCTTGGCGACTCGCGTGTGCCCACCGGCCCGGACGCAAAAAGTGATGATGAGGAAACGCTGGACACGCCGGTTGACCCTGGCGCGCTTGACGAGGAACCCGATGTCACCGCGAACGGGGCACTCACTACGGGACGGGACCTTGTGGAGCGAGCGGTGGCCATCGAACGCGACCGTATCGATACACTCTATGAACGCGACGGGACGAATCATGCGGACATCCGGGCCGACCTTCAACAGACGATGACGGCGAATGTAAACGTTTTCCGCAATGAAGATGGATTACAGACCGCTCTCAAAGCCATTCGAGACTGTCGATCCCGCTATCAAGATGTGGCCGTCTCGGATCCATCACGAACGTTCAACACCGACTTGATTCATACCATCGAAACCAGGAACCTCATTGATATCGCTGAATCCATCACCTTAGGCGCCCTTGTCCGTGAGGAGTTCCGCGGCGCCCACTGGCGACAGGAACACCAAGACCGGAACGACGACGAATGGCTCAAACATACCATGATCGCCTGGAATAATGGCTCCCCAACCATCTATTATAAACCAGTTATTCTTGAAGGCGAAACAGAGACATACGAACCAAAAACCCGAAGCTACTGAGCCCACAGCATCCCAATCCATCGTGATCTATCGGCACAATCGCAAGTAATCTCAATACATATGGTATAAGAGGAGATAAATCACGAGACCCATCGAAAACGAAATCAACCACAACCCAGCCGCAATTCGACCGACAGTTCGATGACGGCTGCGATAAATCTCTTCGACCGGATTGGCGAGGCCGAGGAGGAGAGCATAGTAGACGAAGGGGACACAGACGATGGCCAGACCAACGTGAACCAGAAGGATTGGGAGATAGACATACTGCCTAACCAAGGAAGGACCAGCGAACTCGGTTGGACCCAGAATCGCGACGCGGTATAGATACAACCCGAGGAATACCGCAAACAGAACGAAACTCGCGATCATATATCGCTTGTGACGCGTGATGTGACCCCGCCTGATGGCACGCACACCTCCAAGGATGGTCACGATAGCGCCAAGACTTATGACCGCATTGACTGATGGGATTGCAGTTAACACCCAGCGAGGGCTCGGCAGCGTAGCGACCGGGAGAATTTGGAACGCCGCACTGAAAACGACTCCCAACGAGATGATCGAGAGGACGATGGTGACGGCGGGTACATGCTCGTGTACCAACCGGTAGGCTGCCATACCAGTGTCTTACGCTACGGCCAGTTATTGATTACGCGATAGAAACATGCGTCAGCAAGCATGACGAAGCGGCGTGGACCGCAGGTGTGGTGAACAGTGAGTGACGGTAGCTACACTGCGCGGTAGTTGTTCTTCTCTAGGAATTTGCGTGGGTGCTGTCGAAGAGCACCCGCACTGTTGCCAGTGCGTGGGACCGGATTTGAACCGGCGGACCTCTACAGGACAGCGCCCTCAACGCTGCGCCGTTGGCCTGGCTTGGCTACCCACGCACGATGTGTGAGTCCGCATCGCACGGTAAATCGGGGGACGATAAAAGGGCTTTCCTTTGGCATATCACCCCTGTGCATGCGCACGATTTTCTTGTGATTCCCTGTCGAAGAACACGAGGTTCAAGTACGTACCTGTAGTGATATTCCGTATGGCTAAGTACTCGACCGGTGGGATTGGAGGTGATTCCAATACATCGTGTGAACTCTGTGGGGCAGATGACGTTGATCTTCAAACAGAGACAATTGCAGGCGCTACATTAGAAGTGTGCAGTGACTGTGCCCGCCATGGCGAAGGCACTGGGAGCGATCGGTCTGGAGACGCAGCCGACTATGATGATGACCGGCGGCGGCGGAAACGAGCAGCTCGAAATGTCGCGCGGCTTGATGATGCCCAGCAAGCTGACACTGATTGGGAGAAAGGGACGGACTATGAAGATGACCCACTCCCGTATCTCATTGGTGGCTATGGTGGAAAAGTCGAAGCTGCCAGGCAAGACGCGGGCCTCCAAGTCGGTGAATTGGCGGCCGAACTTGGTGTTCCTGATGACGATATCGTCGCAATCGAACAATCACGAGCCGCCCGTGCAAACGTAGGTGGATCAGTTATCGAGGCGCTCGAAGAACGACTCGATATTGAACTCGTCGAAGAGTGATACCTCGACAGACGAGGTAGGCCGCGTACCTCAGGAGCAAGCCCGAGGCAGTTCATAGGCTGACGACTCGACACCACTCCAGTGTCTCATCGAACTCCCTCGATTGGAGCCGTTCCCCTGTATCCAGTGAGTGACAGACTCTCGGTGGATGGGCTGCGCCACAGCGATTCCAGTGGATATCGCTGGTGTAAATCTCTCGTCTCTCCTGCCAGGTGTCTAAGGAGGTCATGGAACTGGTGGGGTGGCATGATTTTTGCTGGTCGGCTGTATGGGTGAGGTATGGATCTTACAGCGGAACAGGAAGCAATTCGAGAGACCGTTCGGGACTTTGCCGTCGATGAGATTCGGCCGACGGCGCGAGATAATGATGCTATGGAAACGTTTCCTGAAGACGTCTGGGATGGCCTGGCTGACTTGGGGATGACAGCGATGACGATCCCGGAATCGTATGGAGGGCTTGCGGTCGATGGGTTGACGTACGCCATTGTGAATGAAGAGGTCGCTTATGGCCAGTTAGCCGTTGCAACGGCGCTATCAGTCCACTGTCTTGCGACATCCTGTGTGGCTGAATTTGGTAGTGACGCACAGAAAGAACGCTGGTTGCCATCGATGGTTGACGGCCGTCCAGTCGGGGCGTTTGCACTCTCGGAGCCGGATGCTGGATCGAATCCTGCAGAGATGGCAACGGAGGCTCGGCGAGACGGGGATGAATATGTGATTAATGGCACGAAACAGTGGATAACGAACGGTAAACGGTCCGATCTCGTCATTCTATTCGCCAAAACGGATGTGGACGACCCGGGGTCAATCACACAGTTCCTGATTCCGAAAGACACAGACGGCCTCAAGGTTGGGCGAAAAGAAGAAAAACTGGGGTTACGTGCCAGTGACACCACGACGCTCATCTTCGACGATGTTCGAATTCCGGTTGACTACCGGCTGACACCTGAAGGGAAAGGATTATCCGCGGCGTTCAATGTCTTGACGGGCGGGCGGGTCGCCATTGCCGCCCAAGCGGTCGGGGTATCGCAATCGGCACTTGACCTTGCAGTGGCATATGCCCGTGATCGAGAACAATTCGACAAACCGATTGCGGACATCCAATCGATTCGCCATAAACTTGCAGAAATGGATACAAAGACACGCGCGAGCCGATTGCTTACGTATGATGCTGCAACGCGGATTGACACGTCGGAGCCACCAGTGAGAGCTGCAAGTATGGCGAAATATTTCGCCAGCGAAGCGTCAGTTGCTGTGGCGAATGAGGCGGTCCAAATCCACGGCGGGTATGGATATACCACCGACTTCCCGGTTGAACGATTATATCGAGACGCCAAAATAACAACTATCTACGAAGGGACCACACAGATTCAGAAGACGATCATTGCCAGGGAATTACTTGATTAAGCCCCTCGGATGTGTTATTGTGCATCGTCTGCACATAGGATAATGAGTGATGAACGAAACCGCCGGGCGATCGACTTGCATGGTGATTATGAGGCGGTCATCTTCGATCTTGATGGCACTCTCGTCGAGTTAGCGGTCAATTGGGACGTCGTCAGGACCGACGCTGCTGCGGCTCTCCGAGACCACGGGGTGTCTCCACCAGCGAGTCTCTGGGGTATCCTTGAGGCCGCCGACGAATCGGGGAATCGCGAGCCGGTCGAGCATATCATCTCGCGGCACGAAAAGGAAGGTGCCCACGAGTCCCGCAAGTTACCAACGGCCGATACGGTGCCTGATGGCCCGGTTGGTGTCTGTTCGCTGAACTGCGAAGCGGCATGCCGTATCGCGCTAACGACACACGATATCCGCGATGTCGATGTGATTGTTGGCCGTGACACGGTGCCGACGGAGAAACCAGATCCGGAACCCTTACTCACAGCCGTTGAACACCTTGATGTGGCTCCCTCTGCCGCTGTTTTTGTCGGCGATACGAATCGGGATAAATCCACGGCTCAGCAAGCCGGAATTGATTATGTTGATGTGTCAGAGTGGCTCCGTGCATACAAATAAACCCCAAGCGTGATGCACAACCAGACGACTGCCCCGATGCGGATGGCAAAGTTAACTCGAGCCGACCATGTCGGTAAATCCGCCATGAGTGAGAGGAGGGCCACGGTCGGTGCACCTACCACAATTGTGGAAATGAATGTAACCTGCATGACCCAGCCGTAATCGATGCCCTCGGGCGCAGTTGTTT
>CAZSSY010000009.1:0-53441 GCA_964609565.1 uncultured Natronomonas sp. | reverse complement strand
CTCCACGACATCGACCGTCGCATCATACTCCTCGACGAACCGCTTCGGGCCCGTAAACCCCCCACCCCCGATGAACAACACGCGGTCGATATCCTCGGTATCGTCCGCGAACAGATACGGGAAATGGAAATACCGTGTATACGTAAACACATGCCGCGTCGGATCCGACTGATCCATCGCGCTGTGCCGCTGCCCGCCAAGATACAACGTCCGTGTGTCACCCCGATCAACAACCTGTAACTCCTGATATGGCGTCTGCGTCTCATACACAACTTGCCCCTCCACACTCACCCCGGCCAACCCGCTCGTCACCGCCGCAACCAACAACACCAGCACGCCGAGAACAGCCCCGATCGACCGTCGCGACGGCGACGGCAACGTCAACACGCCCGCCGCCACCACCAACAATACCCCGAAGAAAAACCCGATCCCATCCACGCCGAACGCGGGCACCAACAGATACGTCGTCCCGAACGCCCCCACAATACTCCCAATCGTCCCCACCGCATACACATGCCCCGACGCCTCACCCACACCCTCCTTGTGGGATAACTCCGCCGCATACGGACTAATGAAGCCCAAGAGATACGTCGGCGGGCCAAACAACAACACCGCCGCCGGCAACGACCCCACCCGATGCGGCAACGGGAGCGCCACCGTCGACCGCACCAACAGATCCCCCGCAAACACAAGAACCGCCACATACACCGCCGTCGCCAACAACAACCGGATCAACCGCGGCGTATCCGCATTCGACCCAGCGAGCTTCCCACCCCGATAATACCCCGCACTCAACGCCGCCAAAAACACCCCGATGATCGTCCCCCACGTATAGATACTACTCCCAAACTGTGGCGCCAACAACCGGCCCGCCAAAATCTCCAACCCCATACTCGCCACCCCCGAGACAAACACCGCCACCTCCGGCTTCGACACCGGCACTCCCGACCAGCCACGCCACCCCGCCGCCACGCCATGCCCCCCACGCGGATCAGGCACCCGCATCGCTCACCCAACCCCACACACAACCACAGCCACCACCCCGACAACTCCCACAACCACCCCATAACTCGTCCAGGCCAGACCCGACACGGACACAGAATGCAACCATGCTACCATCCGGTATGAGACCAAAATAGTTGAATCTCCGGGCACCCCACCCCCTACCCTACCCTACCCTGCCTCCCCCAGCCAGGTCCCGGATCCTCGTGGTACTCACCCATCGCTGGACCGAGTGGGTACTCCCCGATGAGGGCGTGTTGAGATAGCAAGTGTGTTATCGCCGGCACCCCGATGAGACGTATGGATCTTGTCGACGCCGCCCGGGAGTTATTGGCGTCGGGCCCGCTCTGTGATGCCTGTCTGGGCCGCCCGGTCGCCGACCGCAGCTTCGGGCTCCGCAACGCGGACCGCGGCCGCGCCCTCCGCACCACCGTCGCCTTAGTCGACGACACGCCCTTCGAGGACCCCGACACGGACTGCTGGGTCTGTCACGGCCTCTGTACAGAGTTCGATGCCTTAGCCGACCGCGCACTCGACACATTGGCGGGCACCGAATTCTACACCTACCAAATCGGGACTCGCCTTCCTCCGCTCTTGGAGGAAAACGAACGCTTACTCCGGACCGACGCCGGCTTCGAACCAGACGCCGGTGAACCACTGAAAACCGAGGTCAACCGCGAAGTCGGCCGCCGTATCGGCGCGGACCTCTCCGCCGACGTCGATTTTCAACGGCCGAACGTCCAACTCACCATTGACATCCACGCCGATACCATCGACGTCCACCGAAACTCACTCCCCATCTATGGCCGCTACCGGAAACTCGAACGCGGCATCCCCCAGACCGAATGGGACAAATACGACACCAGTGTCGAGGAACTCATCGCGCCACCATTCCTCACCACATTCCGGGGCACGGACGCGGTCTTCCACGGCGCCGGCCGCGAAGACGTCGACGCGCTCATGCTCGGCGACGGCCGTCCCTTCGTCCTCGAAGTCAAACACCCACGACGCCGCACCGCAGACCTCACCACACTCACCGACGAGGTCACCAACCACGCCAACAACCGCGTTGAAGTCACCAACCTCACGTACACCAGCTACGAGATGATCGAACGCGTCAAAGAGCATGCCGCCTCGAAAACCTACCGCGCCCACATCACCTTCACCGACCCCGTCACCACCGACGCCGTGACAGACGCCCTCGCCACGCTCGATGGAGCAACCATCGAGCAACGCACCCCCAATCGCGTTGCCCACCGGCGCGCAGACCGCATCCGCGAGCGAACCGTCTACACGATCGACGGCACCCTGACCGATGAAACCACCGCCACCATCGAAATCCACGGCGAAGGTGGCCTCTACATCAAAGAATTAATCAGCGGCGACGACGGCCGCACCACCCCCAGCCTCTCCAGCCTCCTATCGACCGACGCCACCGTAACCCACCTCGACGTCATCGACGTCCAAGGCGAAGCCGCCCCGTTCCTCACCGACGACTACACACGAACCCACGACCACCCACCCGCAACGCCCGGCCCCCAATAGCCACACAACCCAGTACCACCCACCACGTACACGAATCAACGGCACGTATCCCGATTGTGCCTGGCTAGGGGTCTCCTACTAGCAAGTTATAACTTAGTTAATTCCGACGGGTTAGCGGGGTTCTCACGGTTGGATTCACCCAGGGGTTTATTATTGCTCCATGCCCTGAGGTTCCTACGAACGCCGTGGCCCACACGTATCTATGAGTCAAGACGTCATCCTCGTCGTCGAGGACGAACCCGATCTCGCCGACATGTACAGCGGGTGGCTCGACCAAAAATACCCGGTTCGCACGGCCCACGATGGAAACGAAGCCCTCGATAAATTCGACGAGGATGTCGAGGTCGTTCTCCTTGACCGACAACTCCCCGGGATGGACGGAGACGCGGTCCTTCCGTTACTCCGCGACCGGAAACCCGACATCCAAGTCGCAATGGTGACCGCCGTTGATCCCGATGTCAACGTCGTCGACATGGGATTCGATGCCTACATCACGAAACCCATCCGTGAAGACGATCTTTTTGAAGTCGTCGACCACCTCCTCCATCGCCGTATCTATGACGAAAACATCCGCGAACTCTTCGCGGCCATCTCCAAACAAATCGCGCTCGAAGACCAATACGACGACGAAGAACTCCAGGACAACCCGCAATACCAATACCTCCTGGCGGAAATCGAGAAACTCCGTGATGAAACCGCCGACCTCGCCGACCACTTCGACGACGAAGACTTCCGGACCGCCCTCTCTGCTCTCCTATAACCCCCTCCAGTACTCGTGTTTCCCCCGTCCGCACGTTCCACGAGCGGGCCGTGTACCCAGGCGAGTTCGATGGAATTCTCCATGGATATTGATGGTAATTTTTTGCGGCGTGGCTGGCATATGCAAGGGTCTCAATGGGGTGAAACGACAGAAATCACTAGATATTTACGGCATCGAACTAACGGCCGCGGTATGTCGAAGAAGCCCTCTCCCACCGACCACGGGGACCTCTTTGATTGGACGGTTTTGAAAGCACTCCAGGAAGCCAACGCCGCCTCCATGATCGCCATGGAGGAATATCTCTTGCACGCTATTGGGCCAGACGACCTCGGGAATGCCGCCGACACACGTATCCTCCTCCAGCGCAGCATCACCCACCACGAACGCATCCTCGAACATCTCCAACTCGCCGCTCGACAGGTCGCCAACGACACCGACCACGACTGACCACCCCCCACCGCCTGCAATCCAGCTCCTCGCGTCATCTTCAACACTCGTCCCACGGTGGATAACCGATCCGGGTGACGCCCGCTTTTCGGACCGGGCGGTTGGACTCCGAATTCGGTGCCGGCGTGGGGGCGTTCATCCACTACGGCGTGAAATTTTTCGCTAATCCTATATACTATCGAGATAAACATCTGTTAACTGGATCGGCCGGTACGAGGACATCAATGAAACTAGCATCCCCCACTGATTTTGACCTCCTCGAAGCTCTCGCCGATGGCAAACGAAACACCGCCGCCAACCTTGCCCTCGAGATCGACCGCGACCGCGCATACATCAATACCCGCCTCCCGATTCTCGCCGACTACGGCCTCATCGAGAAAATCGGGCCCTCCCCCAACAGCGGCCTCTATGAAATCACGGACAGAGGCCGCACCGCTCTCCAACATCGCGAGGCCTACACCGATGACGACGTCGATTTCGACGCCCTCATCGACCGCAACACCACCTAACACCGACACATCAACACCACTCCCTTCCTGCGCACTCGAATACTTCGCACCACCCTTCTGTTCACGTCCAGACTCCCAACGTGCGTCACCCACCGCGTTTTGAGGTCGCGACAAGCTCGTGATCTCACAACATCCGTGTGGATTCGGCATGTCGGCGAGAGCGATTAGTTCGTGTGATCTGGGCGGGGGTGGGTTCGGTGTGGGTTTTGGAATCCAATCTACAATCAAATATATATACTAACAGTAGTTTTTAGTGGTAGGTACCAATATCGAAGTTTGCCCAGGAGACTGGGCACAACCCGCCCCACCCCCAACCCACCCACCTACATCTCACACCACACACCCAGACACCCACCACGACCACGCACCGACCCCAACCACACCCACACAACCCCCTACATCCACTGCATGACACACCACACGACACCGGCCACTACACTCACACCAACCGAACAACCACATAACAACAATCCCTCCCGCCATACACCACCGATCCACGCTCTGCCAAACCACGTACTAGTCCGAGTCGGCTGTCTCCTCCTCGTGGCACTCCTCGCCGTCACCATCGCTACCATCCCTGCCGCCGCCAACGTCGACACCACCGGCACCTATACCCTCAACGCCGACAACATCGCCACTAACGACATCCCCGCCACCAACCGAACCACAACTACTACCATCACTGCCGGCACCCCCGACGATCCCGCAAACTCTGGTGACTCCTTCCACGTCGGGCTGAACGACGACCTCCTTGGCCCCAACCACCACGAAGGCACCATCGAAATCCGCTCAGCAACCGCCACCGCCACCAACCCCGACCAAGCCGTCGACGCCACCATCACCGCCAACCACGTCTACACCGGCCAAACCGACGCCGTCAACATCACCATCACCGACGACAACAACGCCACCACCGTCACCATCACGGCCACCATCACTATCACCGCCCACCCCGATACCGACCTCGCCAGCAGCGCCGCCGACTACACCACCGACCCCCTCCTCATCATCACCGACCCCGGCACCTTCACCACCGGCGAAACCTTCCGTAAACAAGAACCAGTCGCGACTCTCACCGTAACTCCAGGCGCCGGCGACGCCCTCACCCTCCACCCCGATACCGCCCTCCACGATACGGAACTCACCTACAACCAAACCGGGACCATCACCGCACAGGTCACCGATGCCCACGGCAACACCGTCACCGACTACACCGACGGCCATATCAACCTCGCCCTGACAACCACCGACATCCCCACCCGCACCACATCCAACCACACCCTCACGGACGGCACCACCGCCATCACGATCGGTCCTACCGCCGATCTCACCCCAGCCATCGGGACCTTCACCCTCACCGCCACCCACACCCCCGACGACAACCCAGCGCTCACCCCCGCAACCCAGCCACTCACCATCCGTCCCGAACACGTCGCCATCACCCACCCAACCGACATCACCGCCGACACCCCATCAACACCACTCACCGTCGAACTCCAAGACGCAGCCAACACCCCCATCCCTAACCACCACATCGACACCTACACCACCAACTTCACCCTCACCGACGGCCCATCCGAAACAGCCACCATCGCCACCGACAACACCACCATCGGCCCCCTCACCAACGATACACCACTCACCCATACCGCCACAACCAACACCAACAAACCAGACCACTACACCCTCAACACCACCCACAAAGCCAACTACTCCATCACTGCCACCGTCCAACCCGCCAGTGTCCACAATCCAGCCCAAGCCACCCACCACATCTCCGTCGACAACGGCAACCCAGCCGCCCTCAACGTCACCGTCACCCCCAACCAAACCGCATACGAAGCCGGCCAACCCACCGCCACCGTCACCATCACCGACACCCACGGAAACCCGCTCGATGATGCAGACATTCCCGGGAAAACACCCCGACTCACCGTCTCACTCATCGGCAACGCCGGCCACTACACCGACACAACCACCAACACCGACATCACATCCGCAACCACCAAATACCACATCAGAGGCGCCGATACCGGTGGAGACCTGGAGGCAGGTGTGGGTACGTTTACTGTGCAGGTTGAAGATGAGATTGATGGACTCAATGATACCGATTCTGACGAATTAACCGTCTACCCAGATGGCGTCCGCCTGGATAACAATCGATCCTCAAATGAATTTGATGCCGGCAACCAGACTGACCTCAATTTGACGTTAGTAGATCATGCTGGCTCGCGGATTGATGATGCGGTTGTTGACGAGGTTGATGTCGCGTTTTCGCTATCAACGGTCAATTTACAGGATGGTGTTACGTCGCATGATGTTGCGATTGATGGGGACGAGCCTGGGACGGCGCTAGGTGTGAGGAATGGGTCGAGTTTCCATCCGGTCGGTTCGACGACGGCCGGCGAATATCAACTCGCGGTCGACGTGATGCCCTCCATATCCGATGCACCCACGGCTGAAACCGAGGAGACAACCGTGCACGCGTTGGCCGTCGACGATATCGGCATCGATTCGTCGGATGCGTTCGTTGGAACTGTCGAACACGACTCTTCGACGGCAACCGCGACACTCACATTGACCGATGAACACGGGAATTACGTCGATTATAGCCACGATCGGTGGCAGGATATCCAGCTCACGGTCCCGCTCGGCGACCAACACCTCGCCACGATCACCAACACCCAGGTCGCCGACACCGTCACCGACGCAGACGGCACTGTCACCGCCACATTCGACCCAGAAACGGACATCGAAGCCACCCAGACCGGAGCGACCATGCTTGATGCAACCGCCGCAAACAACGCGTCCGGGACGACGCCACTCGACGTAGTGCATGAAGCCTTCTCGCTTGCAGAGGGTTTCCAACGCGTATCACTCCCGCAACCAGCGCGGGTGTCCGTGGCCGACGTCAGCCATATCACCACCTGGAACACCACCACCGAGACGTATGACGACGATGGTGTCGATCTCCTTGATGGCGTCGCAGATGGCGATACGGAACTCCATCACGGCTTGTACGTCGCCGGCGAGTCCACCACCGCCCGCATCGGATTCGACTACACGACCGACACGTCCGTGACGGTCGGCCAGGCGTCCTTCGAAGCCGGCTGGAACTTCGTAGGAACGAACTTCGATATCAGCAACACCGCAAACACACCGATGCCGTTCACCGCGGATCTCATCACCGTCGATGAAATCCCGGCCGACCCAAGCGCCACCGCTGTCGTCTACGATGGCGGGCTGACAACGATGCTCGATGCATCCAGCAACGGCGACAACACCAGCCACCTCACCCCACGCATCGAGTATCGCAGCCACGAAGGCGGTGAATACGGGACCTACTGGGTCTACATTGAGGACCCATCGACACTGACCTCTCCACACCGCCAACTCGTCGGCCCCCAATACGACCCACTCGCCCGCGACACCATCACCACCCCATAACCACCGACACAGACACACCCACCACCCCCTGCTTTCAATTCATTCCATTCCACGACACCCCATGATGTCCCACGAGACCACAGCAATCGTATCGACCAGGCTCCTTGTCCTTGTCCTCGTCGTCCTCGGTATCGCAGGCCTCTTCATCGGCACCACCACCCCCGTAGTAGCGCAAGACGACCCGCCCGGCGATCCGGTCGTCTTCTACGGCACCATCGAAACCACCGATGGCACGCCGACGCCCGCCGGATCAACTGTCGTCATGTCCGTCGACGACACCCCGGCCGACACCACCACCGTCGACGACCCCGGCATCTACGCGGAATCCGCCCCCGATACCCCCAAACTCGAAACCCACACCAACGCCGGAACCAACATCACTTTCCACCTCGAAACCGAGGACGGCGACCGCGTACAAGCCGCCGAACACGTCTCGATCCCCGAGACCGGAGCGGGCGTGCACAACCTCAACCTCACCGTCCCCACAGAAGCCATCGACAACCCCACACCAACCGCCGCCATGGACATCACACCATCCTCCCCCACAACCCAAGACACGGTCACCCTTTCGGCGGCCCCCTCAACGGCACCAGACAACCGCGAGATCACCACCTACACCTGGACAATCACCCACACCGACACCGACACTGATGACAGCGAAACCCGGCACGGCGAGCACCTCACGACAACATTCGACCCAGACGGGACCTACTCCATTAACCTCCACGTGACCGACGACGCTGGCGCAACTGACACCACAACCCGCCAGGTCACCGTGGGCACCCCACCCCAGACCGAACCCACACCGACACCCACACCCACAGCCACGCCTGACACCGACCCCGATCCAAGCCCCCCACCAAGCGGTGGTGGCGGTGGCGGCAGCGGCGGAACCGGGACTGACGGTAGTAACGTCGGCAACGATGATGGTGCGTCCGACACCGACTCGGCGGATGACACAGGGACTAATTCCACCGATGATATGAATCGAACACCTCCCGCGAGTGAGAACACGACGAATCCCACTGCGAATGTAACCGTCCCAATCGACGATACCGCGCCCAACTCCTCGGGCACCACCGTCAACACCCCTGGAGAGACGACCCCGAAGACCTCGACATCACCCACAGACGCCAGTCAGACCACCCCGTTCGAACAGCTACTCGATAACTTCCTTGTGCTGGGGCTTCTCGCCCTCGTCGCCGCCGGCGGATACACCATCACCCGCCGCACCAGCTAACCCACCACCCATTGGCGATGGGATAATTTCGTCCGGTGGTCCCTGACCCGCTTCGCCAGCCACAGATCCGTGTCCGGATAGGTACGGGCGCCCCCGGGTGCGTAACGATCCGTTGTCAGGAGGGGTGAGGTATCTTTATTCGCTGTGCGCTATGCAGCGTAGCCATGCAGGTCGGTGTCGACGAAGCGGGGAAAGGCCCCGCGTTAGGATCGATGTTCGTCGCTGCGGTCCGCGCCCCACGCGATGCGCTCCCCGACGGGGTCGACGATTCAAAACAACTTTCGGCCGATGTGCGCGAGGACCTCGCAGCCCGCCTCAGCTGCAGCGACCACATCGAGGTCGGGATCACCGAGATCCCACCCAGCGTGATCGATACGGTGAATATGACTACCGTCACCGTCGACGGGCACGCCGACGCCATCACCCAGGTGGCGTGCCGAGGAGACACCATCTATTGTGACGCCGGTGAGGTCAACGCCGACCGATTCGCCCGCCGCGTCCACCGCCACCTCCCTCATGACTTAGTCGTGGACGCTGCCCATGGCGCCGATTGTGACGACGCGCTTGTTGGGGCCGCGAGTATTCTTGCGAAAACGGCGCGGGAAGCCCACGTCATGCGGCTGCATTCCCAGTTCGGCACGGTGGGGAGTGGCTATCCAAGCGACCCCGTGACGCGGGCGTTTCTCCGGGACCATGTGGCAGACGCCGGCGAATTACCCGCGTGTGCCCGGACGTCGTGGGCAACCTGTGAGGATGTCCTAGAGGCGGCGGCGCAATCACATCTCGATGACTTCTAGCTGGTATACCAACGCTATATCTGGTGTGTTTCAGTCGCTCGAAACCATCTCCGGCTTTTTTACAATGAATCCTGAAGTGCCTCTATGGCATCGTCGGCAACGACCGATGAGACAGCTGGCTCGGCTGACGCACGGGACCCGACCGAGATCCGGATCCTCCACGTCGACGATGAGCCCGACTTCGCCCAGATGGTCGCTGATTTCTTAGAGCAAGAAGGCGACCATTTCGACGTCACCACCGCAACCACCGCCGCAGACGGCCACGACCTCCTTGAGACCCAGGAGTTCGACTGTATCGTGTCCGACCAAGACATGCCGGGCCGAACCGGCATCGAATTCCTGCAGGAAGTCCGCGAGAAGTACCCTGATCTCCCATTCCTCTTGTTCACCGGGAAAGGGAGTGAAGAAGTCGCCAGTGACGCGGTCTCTGCCGGCGTCAGCGACTATCTCCAAAAAGGGACCGGGACCGACCAGTACACACTCCTGGCAAACCGCATCGAAAACACCGTCAGCCAGTATCGCGCCGAACGAGCAACCGAGGAACACCAACAGCTCCTGGACGAACGCTCAACCGCCATGGAAGCCTCCATCGATGGGATAGCCATCATCGATGCAGACGGCTGTTATCGATTCGCGAACCAAGCCCACGCCGACGTCTACGGGTACGACGACCCAGACGTTTTCATTGGCGAACACTGGACGATGTGTTACGACGAGGCAACAATCGAGCGATTCGAACACGAAATCTTACCCGACTATCGAGACACCGGGAGCTGGCGCGGAGAAGTCACCGGTCAGCGGACCGACGGCACGCCGTTCACCCAGGAGTTATCGCTCACCACGCTCAACGGCGACAACAGCGGCACTGTCAGCGTCGTCCGCGACATCACCGAACAGAAATCCCGCGAACAACAGCTCTGCGAGACCACCCAACAACTCGAAGCCATCCTCGAGACGACCACCGCAGCAATCTTCATGAAAGACTGCGATGGCCACTATCTGTTGGTCAACGATGAATTCTGCAACCTCGTCGGCCACGATGACGTCGACGCGGTGTTGGGGAAGACCGACGCTGCGTTCTTCGACGAGCCCACCGCAGACCGGATGGCCGCAGATGACGCCCGCGTCCTTGAAGACCGCGTCACCCACGAGATCGAGGAAACCATCCCGACGCCCGATGGACCGCGCGACCACTTGACGCTCAAAAGCCCTGTGGATGATGAGACCGGCTCGCCATACGCGATCTGTGGCGTCGCGACCGATATCACCGCGCTCAAAGAACGGGAACGCGACCTTGACCGGGAACGCGACCGGATAGACACCATGACCAGCCTCGTCTCCGATGACCTCCGGAACCCACTCAGCGTCGCGAAAGACCGCCTGGAGCGGGCACGCCGCGAAGACGACCGCACCCATCTCGCCGCTGCCGAACGAACACTCGACCACATGGAACACCTCCTCGAAGACATCCTCACGCTCACGCGCACCGGCGACATCGTCGACGACCCCGAGCCCGTCGACCTCCCAGCCATCGCCGACACCGCCTGGAACACCCTCGCCCCCACCGATGCCGACGTCACACTAGACATCGAAACAAACGCCACCATCACCGCCGACCCAGACCGACTCCACCAACTCCTCACCACTCTGTTCCGGAACGCCATCGACCACGCATCCACAACCCCCACCCACGACGGGGCCGAGACCCCTCCAGGTGAGCGCTCCGTCACAGTCACACTCGGGGAGTGTGACGATGGCTTCTACGTCGCCGACGACGGCCCCGGCATCCCGGTCGACGAACGCAGCCAGGTCTGGGACGCCGGCTACTCGACAACAGACCATGCCACCGGTTTCGGCCTCGCCATCGCCAAACAAATCGCCACCGCCCACCGCTGGACAATCACCATCACCGACAGCACCCACGACGGCACCCGTATCGAACTCACCAACATCAACACCCAATAAATCGACCACACCCACCCCACCCTACCCTACCCTACCCCACCTCCGCACCACCACCGCAACCTCCACTCCACTTCCTCCCTTCCAGACTGCCGGTAACCAGTCCTCACTGGATCCGCCGCGGTATCGCCCATCAGCATCCTCTGGCGGATAGCTGGCACGATACCACGAGGGCAACGACGGGGTTGGTCGAGCGTCCCACCCGCCGACTAACGGGGTGTGGCGCCGGTTCCGCGGTCGACTGCCGTGAGGTCGAAGTGGCCACCAGTGATCGGGACACCCTCGTATGGGTCGTCCGCCAACAGGAGGGAGCCATCCAGGTCGGCGTATTCCACAAACGGGAGGAGGTGGACACCAGCCGCTATTGACGCATTGGATTCAAGCATACACCCAACCATCACGTCCAACTCGTGGGCGTGCGCCGTCGCAATGACGTCCAATGCCGGAGTCACACCGCCGGTTTTCATGAGTTTCACATTCACGATATCACACCGGTCGGCCACCGATGCCACATCGCCCGCGGTGACATATGATTCATCAACCGCAATCGGGATCGATGCCTCCTCATACACCGCCTGCAAGCCCTCGGGGTTGTCTGCGGCCACCGGTTGTTCCACAAACTCAACCCCAGACGCAGCCAACGCCTCACAGACCTCAATCGCCGCTGCTGGACTCCACCCTTCGTTCGCATCCACCCGAAGCGTGGCATCCGGCGCCGCCGCCCGGATCGCCGCAATCCGTTCACGATCCTCCCGCACTGTCGACCCCAACTTCACTTTCAGGATCTCTGCTCCCGCCTCAACAGCGTCCCGAGCGCGGTCCTCCATGACCGTCGGGTCATCGAGCCCCACCGTCATCGACGTCGCCGGACACCCTGTCGCCGCCCGTTGGCTGCCAAGCACGCGATACACTGGGAGATCGAGGTGTTTCCCGGCGAGATCCCACACTGCGATATCGACCGCCGCCCGCGCCGCCCCCACCGCCGACGCCTCCCGTTGTAACCGATCAGCAATCGTGCGACGGGCCACCGGATCACCCACCGTCTCCACCACCTCCAGTACCCCTGGGAGCACGTCGACGACGGCCTGGATGGACTCACCGTATCGCGATGACGGCGCCGCCGCTCCGTAACCCGTCTCCCCGTCGTGCGCAATCGAGACAACCACGTTCTCTGTCGTCTGGGTCGTCCCCCGCGCAATTGTGAACGGCGTCTCCACCGGCAACTCGACCCGATCAATCTGTGTGTTCATAGCTCCTCAATAATGACCGCAGCATCATCCCGGACAGGATCTACAGCTGGGACACCAATCGCCTCTTCATACGCCGTGACCGCCCCCGCGGCGGCATCCGCTTCAAGCTCCCATGTATTCAACGCCCCGCCAAGCAACGTCGTTGAGGCAACCGGCTCCGCCAGGTCCAGATACAGATCCGCGACAATCCCGGGCGATGGGATCGGGAACGACTCATACCCATGGATCACCTTACGGTTGGCTTCATGACACAACACGAGATAATCCGGCATGGTCCCATGGAGAATCCCGCACGTCACCGCCGAATACGCGGGATGCGTAATCGCGCCCTGCCCCTCGACAAACAAGATATCGTGGTCGGCAGCCCGTGCCTTCAGCATCTGTTCGACGGCACCGTTCGTAAAGTCACTAATCGTTCGATCGATCGGAATTCCCCACTCAGCGATCATGATGCCGGTCTGGCCGGTTGGGATAAACCCCACATCCAGCCCCGCGTCCCTCGCCGCCTCCACCAGTTCCAGGGTCGTCGTCATCTTCCCCGTCGAACAGTCCGTCCCAACCGTCAACACAATCTCCACATCGAGCTCCCGAGCGACCCCTTCGGCGACCGTAAGATCATCCGGCGGCTTCCGGACATCCCACAGCTCAACCCCATGGGTTTCAGCCAGATTCCGGAACTCAGCATCCGTCTCCAAGAAATAATGCAGCCCCGAGACAACGTCGGCACCCTGCTCGATTGCCGCCCGGACATCCGGCCGCCACGACTCATCGAACCCACCGCCGATGGGCGCAATCCCAATAATCAACGCATCAAACGGCGGCGCGTCCGACACCCCCGATACAATCGGTATCTCTCCAGTATCGACATCCGGCACGTGATCGCCGACCGAGGTACCCGCCGAGGCCCGATCGAGAACAGCGACGACGTCCTGGTCGCCATACCGAAGAATCCCGATCGCGGTTTTCGCCCGTTCCGGGAACTGGTCGTGGGCCAGAATCGCAACCCGCATACCAACACTCCAGAACGCCAGAGCGTATAAACGCACCACTCTCTGCTCCCACCACGATTTCCCTGCATCCAGCACACCTCCTCACTCCAATTTCATACGGAATAGAGCGGGACGCGCCAGAAGGCGTCGAACGCATCATGGAGGGCTTGTTTGGGGTCGCCGGTGGCATCGACGGCGGTGGTTGCATCGGCGATGGTGTCGAATTCTCCGATGAGGCGGTCGTCGCCCACGATGTACTGGTGGTCGACGTCGGTGGATGTGAGAACGTCGCGGCAGCGATCGAGGTGGTCGGCGATTTGGTCGTCTCTGCGGCGTTCGAATCGGGCTTGTGAGAATCCGCCTTTGGAGTGGTCGCTTTTCACATCGCTTTGGAATCCATCGAAGTCGACGCGTTCGGGGCCCTCATAGATACCGTGGGCGAAGGTATCCGCACGGATGAGCGAGAGGGCATAGCGGCCGTGTGGTTGGAACCAGGCCCGGTCGATGTGTGGTGTCTCTCGCCAGTCGAGGAATGGCTCGGGTGGGAGTGGTGGGCGGAGGGCGACTGCGAGGAGGCCGGCGTCGTCGGTAATGATGAGACAGGGGGCGGCCCGGGTGATGAGGGGGGTGTGGTCGCCGAACTGGTCGGTGATTGCCTCGGGGATGGTGTCGGTAATGTAGGCGGTGAGGATGGATTCGTCGTCGCCGGTGTAGGATTCGAGGCGGGTAAGAACGGTGCCGAGGCGGTCGCCGCGGAGGGTTTCTTCGTGGCGGTATGACAGTGCGGTGGTTTCGGGTTGGGTGTCGAGTTGGCCTTCGAGCCCGGCGATGCGGTCTTCGAGTCGGTTGATTTGTTCTTCGGCGGCTTGCCGGGCGCTGACGGCGTCTGCTCGTCGCTCGGTTTCGGCGTCGAGTTCGGCTTTGAGTCGGTCGCGTTCCGCTTCGATCTCTCTGATTTGGTTTTTGAGTTCGGTGCGGCCGAGGAGGTCGTCGAGCATCGCCGGAGTGACGGTGCCACCGGCCTAAAATCCCGTGGCCTGCGTTGTGGGATCGTCGTCGTCATCTGGATCGGGTGGGAGATGGCCGACGGCGCCGAGTTGGAGGAGTTGGCTGGCGCGTTCGGCTTTCGCGAGGAAGACTTCCCGGAGCGTCGGTGGGTTGTCGATGCCGACGGCTGTGAGGACGGCTTCGGGGAGGGCGACGGTCCGGCCGGGGACGGCGTCGGCGCCATGGACGGGGATGTGGGCTGACCCGATTTTCATGACGAGTGGCCCGGTGAAATCATCGTATAATTGGTCGTTAACCTCCTCGTGGTGCTCGGTGTGCATGACGGCTTGATCGTTTGGAGACGGTTCAACGTAGAGCCGTCCGAGGTAATATCCGCTCGAGAACTGTTCGAACATACCGCTGTCTGTGTGTTAGTAACTAACACATATAAGCATTCGCCGCATTATTTCGCTCGTCACGCAAACACCGGATACCGCACACCCCGTGACAGCGACCGCCCACCACCCCGGTCGAAACCCGAAAACGACGCGTTTATATCGTCGTATGAACGCTCTTGAGCTATCACAATACGTAAGAAAGCGACGTGAACGACACGAACAGAGAGCGGCTTTTTACCCCGTGACCGATAGAGAAATACTTGATGCGAAACACTGTCGTCGTCGCCGGAATTCTCACCACCCTCATCATCGCCGGACTCGCCATCACACTCATCGGTGGCGTGACCGCCCAACCCCAACCCGACGACGCGCCAACCGACAACGCAACCGCCACTGCGAACACCAGCTCCTTCGGCGCTGAAGTCTCCTCATTCATGCAAGCCAGCACCGCCGAAGCCGAAGGCGAACTCGACGAACACATGTTCGGCGCCGCCATCAGCCGAGCCGACACACAAGAAGAACGCCGCGCCCTCATCGACTCTCGCCACCAAGAACTCCAACAACGCCACGCCGAACTCACACACCAACGATCCGCCATCTCACACGACGCTCCCGGCGTCCGTGATTACGCCATCGCCACACGCGTCAGTGTCGGCGCCAACCAACTCGAACACTCGATCAACGGAACCGAACAAGCCGCCGAACAAGCCGGCCTCGACACCGACGACCTCAACGAACTCCGCACGAACGCAAGCGAGATGCGCGGCCAAGACGTCGCCGCCCTCGCCCGCGGCCTCACCGCCGGCC
The DNA here is from genome assembly GCA_964609565.1 of uncultured Natronomonas sp. Taxonomy (GTDB): domain Archaea; phylum Halobacteriota; class Halobacteria; order Halobacteriales; family Haloarculaceae; genus Natronomonas. The sequence continues at coordinate 37,301 of CAZSSY010000009.1, read as the reverse complement.
CCAACTCCGGCGACGACCACTCCGCAGCCGACCGACGCGGCCCACCAGACGACCGGCCACAAGGTGACTCCACGAACGAATCGAACACCGGCCCCCAATCCAGCCAACACAACCCCGGCAGCAACGAATCAAACTCCGCCCCCGCCAACAACCGATCACAAATCCCCGGATACCCCGACGAGTGACCTCCCACCCCGCCGAGACCCCTATCCACCTGGAGCCTTCGCTCTGCCAACTCGATACAAACACCTGTATACAGCGGAGATAGCAGGCGTGTTTCGCGTCACGCTCTTACGTCCGCGGCACAAAGAGGGGGCTGATGGATTCGGCGGCACTCTTAGACCTGCTGGGTAATGAGAACCGTCGACGAATTCTCCGACTGCTCGCCCGGAAGCCCTGTTACGTCACCGAAATCTCCGAATACCTCAGCGTCAGCCCCAAAGCTGTCATCGACCACCTCCAAAAACTCGAAGAAGCCGGCCTCGTCGAATCCCACGTCGACGACGGCCGCCGCAAATACTTCTCAATCACCCGCAACCTCCGCCTCGAAGTCAACGTCTCCCCCTACGACTTCGGGACCAAAAGCGCCTACTCCGCCTCCCCCAACCTTGACATCACCTCCTGGCGATACGTCTCCCTCCACGTCACCAACCCCAACACCACTACCAACACCGCCACCGACCCCACACCCGACGACGACGCCGACACCAATGCCGACACCGGTACTGAGACTGACACAGACACTGACACTCCCTCACCCACATCTACGTCACCTGGCCACTCCCCCGCCCAATCTGACACCGAGCCACCCCTGAACACAGGCACAGAACTCCCAGCTCTCGCCGCGGAACTCCAACAACTCGAACGGCTCGAGAACGAACTCTCGATGGCTCAACGCTGGGTACAAGGCCGCCTCACCGAAACCCTCGACCGGATCAGCGCCCACTTTGAAGGCGTCGACGGCCGATTCTATGCCGAACTCCTCCGCGGCTTAACCACCGGGCCAGCCACCCCCGAACAACTCAGTCGCCGCGTCGAAGCCCCACCAGACGTCGTCGCCGACGCCCTCGAAGGCCTCGCCGCCCACGGCGTTGTCGAACGCACCAACGACCACTGGCAACTCACCACCTAACCACCCCCTTCCACACGACGCAACGCCACACCACGCCACACTACCCCAAACACTGTTCCGCTTCACTTCCTGGCGCTTTGAAAGTCGATACCTCCCGTTGGCTCCACGTGACGGTTGGGATGGTCGCCGTTAGATGTCGCGGGTGAGGCCGTCGCGGAGATCTCGCCCAAAGTAGGCGCCGGCAAGCCCGATTACTCCGCCGACGAGCCCGCCCAGGAGTGCCAGGGACACCCCGAGGCCACCGATAAACGCGAGGACAACGAGATCAACAAGGACACTCACACCAACCGTGATTCCGCCTGCCAGTGCTGCCTCAAGATACCGTCGCTCCTCCCGCGCCAACCCGACGAGGAATGTCGCGACAAACACCCCAAGTAACCCGGCGCCCGGTAGCGGCACGAACATGGAGCCAACAATCAACCCCGTCACCGTCACTAACAACGCGCCAATGAACACTCGCGGCGAAAATACCTGCTTCGCACGTCGTCCAACTCGGTCACCGAATCCATCTGCCGACTCCTCATTCCGGCTCATCTCTCCCGATGGTGGAGACCCGCCCCCGAATCCTTCACGTTCGGATCCGATGTCGTGTTCTAGGTCACGGTCGGAGACCCTCGATCCGCTATCGACGCGGGCTGGCTGATTCTGCATCCGTGTCGAATCACGGCCCATACCGAAACGAATGACTCCCACCCGTATCGGTCTTTCCCAGCCTCCACCCCGTTAACTGGTTCCCTCCACTCCATGCCTACCGGAGTTCCCCCGGTTTCTTTCGATGAAGCAGGCCCGCCACCCTCCCGTTGAGTATGGTGGGCGTCGAAGAGTGTCTTTGAAGTCAACCCGGACGGTAGCCAGCGTATGGATCCAGGGGACCGCGTCCGCATCAATCGAGGCGCTGTCACGTATGAAGGCGTCCTCATGCCATCAACCACTGCCGACCACCTCGTCGTCAAACTCGACGGCGGGTATAACGTCGGTATTGAGCGGACGGACGCCGACGTCGAAGTACTCGAAACCAACACCTATGATGTAGACGCCGCTCAAGACGCCGCCGGCACATCTGAAATCACGTTCGAAGACGACCTCCCAACCATTGCGCTTATCTCGACCGGCGGAACCATCGCGTCCACGGTCGATTACCGAACGGGTGCTGTAACCGCTCAGTTCGATGCCGAAGACGTCTTACGCGCCGTCCCGGAACTCGCCGGTCGCGCCAACTACCGCGGCCGCGTCGTCGCGAATATCCTCAGTGAGAACATGACCCCATCGGTCTGGCAAGACCTTGCCGACGCCATCACCGACGAAATTCAAGCGGGGGTCGACGGTGTCGTCGTCATGCACGGCACAGACACCATGCAGTATACCGCATCAGCGATGGCGTTCATGCTCGATACCCCGGTCCCGATCGTGTTCACCGGGAGTCAACGCTCGGCAGACCGACCATCCTCCGACAACGTCATGAATGCTGTCTGTGCCGTCGAGGCAGCGACAGCCGACCACAGTGAAGTGCTCGTCTGTATGCACGCAACTGGATCTGACGATGTCTGCACCCTCCATCGCGGGACTCGCGTCCGGAAAAACCATACATCGCGGCGTGATGCATTCGAAACCATCGGCGCCCAGCCGCTCGGTCGCGTCGACTGGGAGACCGGGACCGTCTCGTTTACCCGACCGGTCGCAGACCGGGATGCCACAGACCTCCATACGGCGACAGCGCTCGACACCGCCGTTGAATTCATTAAGTTTGTCCCCGGCCAACCGCCGACCACACTCGAGCGCGCCGAGGATGCCAGCGGCCTCATCATTGAGGGCACCGGCCTCGGCCACGTCAACACCGAGTGGATCGACCACATCGAGACCCTGATCGACGACGGGACACACGTTGTCATGACCAGTCAATGTCTGGACGGTCGCGTCTGCGACCGCGTCTACGATACCGGCCGGGATTTACTCGATGCCGGTGTCATCGAAGCCGGCGACACCCTGCCCGGGACGGCATACGTGAAACTCATGTGGGCGCTGGCGAACGTCGACAGTGTCGCCGACACCATGCGACGCCCCATCGCCGGCGAACTGCAACACCGCAGCGTCCCCTGGACCTAGCCAGGCATGTCCCCGAACCAGGACGTCGAGATCCGACAGGCCCGCCATGCCGATTACGACGCAGTCACCGCGTTCACCACCAACACATGGCCCGACCACGACGACTACATCCCGCGCGTCTACCCGGAGTGGGTCGACACCGACGGCGACCGCCAACGCACCCTCGTCGCCACACTCGATGACACCCCGGTCGGACTCGTACAGGGCGTCCTGCTGACCGATGATGAAGCCTGGGCACAAGGCATGCGCGTCCACTCCGACCATCGGGGCAAAGCCATCAGTCGACAGCTCAGCGACGCCGTCTTCACCTGGGCGGCCACCCAGGGCGCGACAGTCTGCCGAAACATGGTCTTCTCCTGGAATAATGCGGGCCTCGGCCAATCCCGGGCCGTCGGCTTTTCACCACTCGCCGCGTTCCGCTGGCTCACCCCCACTCCCGCCCAAGACGCCGACCCCACACTCGAGGTCTCCGCCGACCCCGCCATCGCCTGGCGAGTCTACCACGGCAGCGACGCCGACCACACTCTCGCCGGCCTCGGGCTCGACCTCACCGAATCCTGGGCGATGGCCGAACTCACCAAACAACGCCTGGCCGCCGCCGACACCGTCATCGTCGTCACCGACACCGACACTGACACTGGCACGGGCACTACCACTACTACTGCCCGTGCCCGCGGGATGACCTATCGAACCCGGACGTTCGACCGCGACACCGACGATGCCACCACGGAACGATGGGCCGAATACGGGGTCGCTGCCTGGGAGGACCCGGAGGCCCTCCGCGCGCTCACTGCAGCCATCGCCCGCGACGCCGCCGCACACAACGCCGACAATACTCGCGTCGCCATCCCCGAAACCCCTCGCCACATTTCAGACGCCGCCTACGCCCGCATCCCCACCGCAGACCAACCAGACTTCATCCTCGAACGCGACCTCACCCGAAACCCACCCCCCTAACCACGAGACGACACCCGAGCAACGTCACACCAGTGGGCGGCCAGTGCGTGGGTGTCAGGCAGCGAGATCGAACGCAACTGCGATGGCGTCGTCGCCTAACACGCCGAAATAGGCAAAGCGATACCGCCCGGATTGCAAGTCGGGACACACCATCGCGTCACTATGATAGGTATCCTTAACGAGGCCCGATTCGGTCAACTCGAATGTCCACTCGAACCCCCCACCAGGCGCGTGATTGATCGCTTCATCCGTGTACTCAAAATGCCGATCCTCATCGATCACGCGGACATCCTGCCAGCCATCCGTCGTCGCAACCTGGAAATTGTATTTCGCCCGATTCCCCGTCCCCAGCGCCTCATCTGAGACATTCGTCAGCGCGAACCGAACCGTGTCCCCATACTCGTAAGCCTCCTCGTCGACCCGCAGCGCCAACGCGGGCTCGCCATCCTGCTCCAGATCACCCCATGCAACCGATGCCTCCTCATACCATTGGGAATGCCGCATGACACCTGATTCCTGGCACGATAACGGCGCGACCCGATCCGGATCACTATTCGGTCTGATGGAGCCAGGAAGTGCCGCGGCATCGACCACTGGCAGCGGGTCGCGGGTCGTAGCTTGGATCGTTTCGGTATTCCCCGACCCATCCGTTACCGTGATCGCTGCCGCATCGACGGGCTGGCCATCAAACTGCACCCGAGCCAAGACCGACGGATACACGAGCGCCTGCGTACACGCCGTCCCCGCCGAACTCGTATCGCGGACCTGCGCGGTCCCCTCAATCTGGTCACCAGCCCGTCCGACCTCTGTGACAGCGAGATCATTGTGACAGCCGGTCGGCCCCATCGACTCCACCAGGAGTAACCGGTCGGTGGCGTACTCAACATCCGCGAGGAACGCTTCGAGTTCGTCAGACGGTGACTCCGCTTGGTCAAACCCAGCCATGACCGCCCGTTCCCGCTGTTTGGAGTCGACGATAATCACCCGGCCAACACCGCCGTCGACATGCCAGCCAGGCCGGGAACTCGAGACACGAAACGAGACCGTGTCCACACCAGTCACGGACGCATCCGCCCCGTTCGACGGATCCGACACCGGTGTCTGGGACGCTGACGGCGTCGGGGTTTCCTCTGTGTTTGATCCGACATTGAGACAGCCGGCAAGCGTCGTTGTCACTCCGAGGCCTGCGAGCCGCAACACTGTGCGTCGCCTACTATCCATACCTGTCATAACGTCCGGGGAGGGTGAAGCCCTTCCGGAGGCTCAAACACCCATTGTAGCTAGCCTCCTCGCGTTATCCGCCGCTGACGGGTGGGAACAACGCCAGTTCATCATCTGCTTCCAACACCGTGTCGAATCCCTCATCGGTCACGAACGGATTATGGTCATTCCGCAATACTCGTATATGGTCGTGGATTTCACCATCTGCATCCATGACTTCGGCTTCTAATTCCGGATGCGCCTCAAGTAACTGGTCGAACGCATCCCGAAATGTGTCGCCGGCTTTAGCCGGGACCTCAACCCGTTTGGTTCCAGCAGTCTCTGCGAGATTGGCGAACAGTCGCCATTCCATACCTAGGCGTTGGAGTCGTCCATAATAGGGATGTCGTCACATCCTGGAATTGTACCAGCGCCGACAGCCACCGGCGGCAGACAGAAGCGCGATGAGCGCAACAATCGGGCCAAATCCAGGGCCATCGGCTGGCGTCGACACAAACCCATCTCCGTCCGTGTCTCCCGACCCATCACCAGATCCGGCGTCCGGCGTGGTCGCTCCATCCGACGAATCGGGATCGGTGTCACCATCACTCGGTGACGCCGGCGTTGGGGTCGTCGCGACCGCGTCCCCTTGCGCCGGGGCGCTTTCATCGTCCGTCTCCGGATTGTCGACTGCCTCGCTCTCTCCGTCTGCATCATCATCGGAACCGGCCGTCGGCGTCGGAGTTTCCTCAGTGCCGTCTTGTTCGGATGGGGGCGGTCCGAGTGCCTCACGCGCGTCGGCTTCATTCTCGAAGTCTCCAATCCAGAAGTAATGACTGTAGAGCCGCGCTTCATCAAATTCACCATCGTACGCCGTTCCGTTCGCCCAGCCTTCCATGCGATACCACCCGGCCTCATCCGGATTGGTGTAACAATCCAGTTGATGCGCGATAAACTGATCTTCCGCATCGAGATGGGTTGGATCTCCAAGGAAATCATCGTCATCATAGATATTCATCCACATCCGATCGCTCGCAAACTCGAAATCTTGGACGTGCGGCGCGAGACTATCGTCAGTTTCAGTCCCCTGGTTGTCGCCGCCACGGTCAATCCCGAACGCAGCGGCATCCTCAAGATCACAATCACTAAAGTCCAAATCTTCAGACACCATCTCGATTTGATCGAGAACCTCCAACCCCTGACCACGGAAGTCATCGCCGCCCTGGGCCCAATGTTTGTAACTCGCAGTTTCATCACCCGGCTGCCGATCATCAGGAGTCTCAGCGGGCTGGACAACCCACTCACCCGGTGAATCGTGCGATGCCACAACCGGCGTCGCTGCAAGCGCGACCACCACCAGTCCACAAAGCACGCCAACCGCGATAACCCCGAGGCGCTTGGATTCTGTCATCGTCATCTGTGGATCCGGGCGGTAAGTGCGCCAACGAGCCCCCCGGCAATCACCGTACCAGCGGTTCCTCGAAACATGACATCGATTACATCTAACTCGTTCATATCTGGATTCCACGGGAGCACAAACAAGAATCCGAATACGAAACCGAACACCAGGAGATGCCCGAGCGCGCCGCCAAGCGCCACCGTGACTGTCGCCGTCGATACAGACTTGATATCGCGAGCGATCACCGGGCCAACGAGACTCACGCCAATAATCCCGATGAACGGCACGATCCCTAACATCAGGTTCATTAACGGTTGTCGTGCGAGCTGGCCGTGCCCACTATATCCGATTAAGAACCCGGCTACTCCGAGTGATACCCCCATTGCCGCGAACATCCCGACGAGGAGCGTAAACGGTTCACGTGAGATCCCCAGCCGAACCGACTCCTCTGTCGCGGCGGTCTCAGCTTCCATCTCGTATGAATCTAGGAGAATACACCTATTAGCTAACTAGGCACCGTCTAAACCTGCCAAAATGGTTGACACAGCACCCCTCGGGACACCACCGGTAGAATGAGGATTCACACCATTCAAACGCCAGGATATCCGAGAATTACCCTCTACTGTAGTTGTCACAGATACCAGTAAAACATACCGCAAAACCAGGGTTGCCCACAGAAACCCACCACTAGCCCACCGCCAGTTGTCAATCTCCGAGGCACGCGATAGACCCGGGCCGCCACTGCCAGCCGATACCCTCTCTGCAGCCTGCGTGCATCGAAGACGGTCTCGAACGCAACGCTTACCGCCTTCGTTCCCGGACCCGTGTCTAATGCGCGATTGCTTCGAACTCCGGGATCTCGATGTCGCCGGCCGCATCGGAGACCTGGAGATTCCACGCGCCGGCGTGACCATCGAAACGCCAGCGCTCCTCCCCGTCATCAACCCGCACCTCCAAACAATCACCCCAGCCACACTCGAACACGAATTCGGCGTCTCAGCCATCATTACAAACAGCTATGTCATCTATCAAAGCGACGACTACCGCGAACAAGCCATCACAGACGGCCTCCGATATCTCTTGGAGTTTTCCGGTGCCATCATCACCGACTCCGGCTCATTCCAACTGGCTGAATACGGCGAAATCAACGTCACGAACGACGAAATCCTTCGGTTTCAACGCGACATCGGGGCCGACGTCGCCACACCGATCGATATCCCGACCCCACCCGACGCTTCCCGCAACCAGGCAGCATCCGACCTCACGACCACCCACACCCGCCTTGAAGCGGCGACGGCGCTCGAAACGGATGACATGCTCATCAACGCCCCCATCCAAGGTGGACTGTATCCCGATCTCCGCGAACAGGCCGCCACCCAGGCATACGCTACCGACCTCGACGTCTTCCCTGTCGGTGGCGTCGTCCCCTTACTGAACGGCTACCAGTACGCCGACGTCCTAGACGTCGTCATCGCCGCAAAACGCGGCCTTGGGGCCGACGCCCCCGTCCATCTCTTCGGTGCCGGCCATCCAATGATGTTCGCCTTAGCGGTCGCCGCCGGCTGTGACCTCTTTGACTCAGCCGCCTATGCCCTCTACGCCCGCGACGACCGGTATCTCACTGTCGCAGACACCAAACATCTCGATACCCTCGAATACCTCCCCTGTGCCTGCCCGGTCTGTACAGAGCATACCGCCGCCGACCTCAAGACAGCATCCGACGACCGCCGTGAAACCCTCCTCGCCCGCCACAACCTCTCTGTGAGTTTTGACGAGATCCGGACGATCAAACAAGCCATCCGGCAAGGCAACCTCTTGGAACTCGTCGAACGCCGCGCGCGCGGCCATCCAGCCATGCTCAATGGCTATCGGGCCCTCCTTGAGGCCGACGACTACCTCGAAACACCCGACCCCGTCTCAAAGGCCACGTTTTTCTATCTCTCCCATGAGTCCGCCGCCCGCCCGGAAGTCCGCCGCCACCACGACCGACTTGAACGACTCTCAGTCACCGGCGACACGGTCCTCCTCTCAGCAGGGAAGACAAACACCCAGTACGATGAAACCTGGCGGCTCAAGCCACCATTCGGCCCGTATCCACCAGCGCTTGCCGACAGCTATCCCCTGACTGCCGAACTCCCAGACCGACTCGACAACGATGCCTACAGGGCAGCCGCCTCGGGCGTCTGCCGCTTGGTCGAAGCCAACCCCGACACCGAGTTTACCCTCGCCCACTGGGACTGGCCACCCGCCATTCTCAAGACGCTCCCAGCGGACCTCACAATCACCACACTTGGCGAGGACACCCAACCACCATCAGAGGCACAACACGCGACAGCCTCCGACAGCCACGAGGTCGACCCCAGCGAGACAGACGACACCGAGACCGCAGGGAGTAACAGCGAGCCAGAGCCATGACCGAATACTTCGAGGTTCAGACGCGGGATGCCGCTGCCCGCTGTGGCGAACTCCGCCTCACCACTCCCCGGGTCACGCCTGCACTCGTCGATGATATCACCACGGATGCCGGCAGCCTCTGGACAGCCGACCGCTCGCTCCCCGACGGCGACCCAGCGACGCTCACGATCCTCCCGCATCGCGCACTCCCGCCCGGGACCGACGACCCTGTCGAGACCGCCTTCAATGTCGACTACCCGGATGTCGACTATCCGAGTGCCGCCGTCGTCTCACCCACCACCGCCGCACCCGTCGGCGCCGACGCCTATCTCCTGGCCGGCGCCCCCGGCTATATCGGGCACGCCGAAGCCTATGTTGACGCTATCATCGCCCTCCGGGAGGCGATCCCGGATGACACCGCACTCTATCTCCCCGGCGTCGCCACTCCCGCCAACGCTGCCATCCTCATCTACTCTGGCGTCGACCTGCTCGATGAACGTCGGGCGCGCGCCGCCGGCCTGGCAGGCCGCTACCTCACCACCGACAGCGAACGCCGCCTCGAGGACCTCGACGACCTCCCCTGTCACTGCCCCACCTGTCACGAAACCCCCGTATCGGCCTTCACTCCTGGTGACTGTGCCGACCACAACGCCGCTGTCCTCCACACACAGCTCGCACGAATCCGCGGGTACATCAAGCGCGGCCAACTCCGCGACTATATTGAAGGCCAAGCCCGCCACGAAGCCTGGCTGACTGCCGTCTTCCGCCGTCTCGACCAACAGTACAACTACCTCGAAACCCGTACCCCGATCTACCGACAACGCGGATTACGTGCCGCGACCGACGACACACTCCGCCGGATCGAAATCCAACGGTACGCAGACCGCGTCACCACCCGATACCAATGCCGTCTCGACGCTCCACTCGTGATACTCCCCTGTTCGGCTCGCAAACCCTACAGCGACTCCCAAAGCCACCGCCAGTTCATGGACGCAATCCAATATCGGGGCCACATCGTCTCGATGACCTCCCCTATCGGCGTCGTGCCCAGCGAACTTGAAACGACATATCCCGCCCAACAGTACGACAGTGTCGTGACCGGTCGATGGACAGAAACTGAGATCGACTTTGTCGCCACCGTCCTCGAACACTACCTCTCCCACGTCACCTACGACCGACACATCGCCCACGTCCCCCCCGGCGGGTACCAAACGGTCTGCGAGCGCGTCGAAGATGCTCTCGGCATCGATTTCGAGTATACGGTCACCGACCACCCGACAACCGAGCCCTCACTCACCGCCTTAGACCAGGCCCTCCATGGGACACAACGATACCTCAAACAAGACCGTGAAGCCGCTATCGTCCGCGGCATCGCCGATTACCAATTCGGTGCGAACGCGGGCGACAGCATCTTCGGGCCCGACGCCACCACGGACGGCCATTACCCCAAACTCCGCATGCGAGACACCACCGACACACTGTTAGCTACCATGGTCCCCCAATACGGGACACTTGCGCTCACCCTGGCCGGCGCCACCGCCTGGCACACCAGCGACATCCCAACCAAACACGTCGAGATCGACGCGTTCGTCCCCCACGGCAGTGTCCTCGCCCCCGGCATAGTTGACGCCGACCCCGCGATCCGGCCGGGCGACGAAGTCTACGTGACAGGCCCGGATGCAGTCGCCGTTGGCCGTGCAACCACCCACGGACAAGCCATGGTCGAGTCAACCCGCGGGATGGCCGTCGACGTCCGCCACTGCAACGAACGGTAACCCCCTCATCCCCCATCGATACCCGACTGCGAGTCCCCGGTCGCTGGATAGCTGGGAGCGGTCGCATTCACTGGCGGCGCGGTATAGTCGAACGCATCGAAGAGCGCCTCAATCCGGAGTCGTTCTGCGTAATCCACCGTCACCGGATACACCGCGTAGGCCACGACGATATCGCTGGAATCGGGTGGTGTCTCGCGGTAGAGATGCCCCACCAGCACTGGAGAGTCCGGGGATTCGGGGCGGAGCCGGTACACGGACACCGTTCCTTCTCGTCCAAACGACGCCACCCGATATTGGTCAATCGCTGCCACTTCACCCCTCTCCGGTTGGAGCTGCGTGTAATGGCTGAGCAGCGCCGAATCTTGCATCTCCGGGATCGACGTGACACCGAACCGGCCGGCCGACCGATCCGGGAGGGTCACGATACCAACGACAACTGTGTCATTGCTCCCAGTCACTTGTTTTTCATATTCGACGATATGCCCCCGGACCGCCACACCCCGCGTACGTCGAAACACAACCGACGACGCGCGGGGTTCCATGACCCGCGCCGTCTCAACATTATAGCCTGCGGCCGTGGCTGTCTCGGTTTCAATCACTGTCACCCCAGACTCAACAACCAGCCCCTCCCCGCCAACCGTGACGCCCGTACAGCCGGCTCCCACCGCTACAATGAAGACGATAACCATCCGCGACGCCGCTCGCATACCAGAGGGCTACGACGACGAGGAGATAAATCCCGCGCCGCTCACACACCCGCTTTTAGCACGTCCACTAGACACGACGTACTCACGTGGGGACCACGTGTCGTAGACGGGTATAGGGAAACGACATCCTTTTGTCGGAATTGGGTAGACGTATCGTATGGCCCGGTCTGATACCTTCGTGATCCGGGTTGCCATCCTTGCCGCTATTACCATTCCCATCCGCGAATTATTCGCCTTCCCCTATGTCCGGAGTCTCCTGACACCGCCGACAATCGAATTCATCTCTCGTGTCGGTGTCTTCTTCGTCGCTGTCGTCGGGATTGCCCTCATCGGCTACCTGTATGGCCGAACCGAACCAGACGACGATCCCGTCCAGGTGTATGCGTTTGCGCTGCTCGGTACCTTCGCCGGCGTCCTCGTCGGCACTATCTTCGTCGGCGGTGCCGTCGATACCTACTGGGAACGATCCCTGGTGACGAGTCTCCTCCGTTCCGGTATCTTTGCTATAATCGATGCAGCCATGCTCGCCATGTTCGCCCTCGGCGGCTTCGCCGCCGCCGCCCGACACCACCTCCCACTCGATTCATAACCCTCCTGACTGCCAACATAACGGGCGTTATAGCTGCGAGCGACCAGTTACACGCGAGTCGTGGTGTTTCTCGATATGTGTGAGAAACCCGAGGTACAGCGCGAGAATATACAGGCCGACAGCGCCCGCCGCCGCTACCCCGAGCGCTGTCCCCCCGAGTATTGATGGCTCCGAGTGAGCAACCGGGAGATAGGTATGATGGAGGGCACCGCGGATGGGCACGAAATAATCAACCATCGTATCCACACCATACCACAGCGCCGCCACTCCGATAGCGGCCGGTGAGAACGCCCCGATCCTGTGGAAGATGAACGCTTGCATGACCATGGCAAGATGACTCCAAATCAGGAACTGCCGCATCGGCTCCCACAAGTAATTGAACTGTTCGTAGAACACCAGATGGACATACACGGTCCAGCCACCAAGGATAATATTCCCGAAAAACGCCAAGGCAACCAGCCACTCTTGGGGATACCCGAGCTTCCACGCCGCCAACGCCGCCGCCGCCAGCAACGTCGCCATCGGGCTATCTGGAACAAACGGCCACATCACCACCGGCGTTACTGTAAACTGGAACGCATAATAATAGAACCCGAACGCAGTCCCAACGAGATTAATCACGACCACCACCCACGCCAGATTCAACGCCAGGTTTTCCACCGCAGCAGGCAGCGGCGCGACATACCACGGGAGGTCCGCCCGCGGCACCTCAGACTCGGTCAACCCCCACACCCGGTCGACAAGCGACCCACGCCGGCCATCACGATCGACGCCCATACGCATTCTCTCCAGCCCCCCGCACAAAAACGCGCCGGGGTCCATACGTCCCTCGAAAGACACGCATTAAGTGCATCCACCTCCTAGGCTGCGGTATGACCGACACGGACCTCGAGGACCTCCGACGCGGGACGGACCTCGTGAAACGCGGTTTCGCCAAGATGCAGAAAGGCGGCGTCATCATGGACGTCGTCACCCGCGAACAAGCCCGAATCGCCGAAGATGCCGGCGCCGTCGCCGTCATGTCACTCGAAGCCGTCCCGGCCGACATCCGGAAACGCGGCGGTGTCGCCCGCATGGCCGACCCCGGACAACTCGAAGAAATCATCGACGAAGTCTCCATCCCCGTCATGGGAAAATGCCGGATCGGACACACCGCCGAAGCCCAGATCCTCGAAGCCACCGGCGCCGACATGGTCGACGAATCCGAAGTCCTCACCCCCGCCGACGACCGCTACCACATCGAGAAACACGACTTCACCGCCCCATTCGTCTGCGGTGCGCGTGACCTCGGCGAAGCCCTCCGGAGAATCGATGAAGGCGCCGCGATGATTCGAACCAAAGGCGAGGCCGGGACCGGCGATGTCAACCAAGCCGTCACCCACCAACGCAGCATCAAACGATCCATCCGTCAACTCGACGGCATGGCGGCAGACGAACGCGACGAATGGGCACGCGAACACGGCGCCCCCCGGAGCCTCGTCGCCGAAACCGCCGACCGCGGTCGCCTCCCGGTCGTCAACTTCGCCGCCGGCGGCATCGCCACACCCGCCGACGCTGCATTAATGATGCAGCTCGGCTGTGACGGCATCTTCGTCGGCTCCGGCATCTTCGGTGCCGAAGACCCCATTGAGATGGGGACCGCCATCGTCGAAGCCGTCAACAACTACGACAACCCCGAGAAACTCCGCGACATCGCAAAAGGCATCGGGAAAGGCATGAAAGGCCAAGCCAACGAATCACTCCCCGACGAAGAACAACTCCAAGGCCGCGGCGTTTAACCACACCAACCCTCATCCTCTCCCCATCACTACTCTCGACACCGACCAGTGTCATCCACTGCGACAAATATGGTGTTGAGCTACCCACGGCTGAAGCCATGGGATTCAGCGTGGACTCCCGTTCGAGCCGAATCATCGGCAGGAGAATAGCCTCCGTTCACGTTCTGCGTCCCGCTGTTCAAGCGCACGCCCAAGGGTGCGCCTCCGTCGTCCCCGGTTTGGTTGCGACGGAGATACCGTAACCCGATGTTTTTCGCAGCATTGTAGTCCGCGTGGTTTTCGTACCCGCACTTCAAGCACTCGAACACTTCGCCATCGCGGTTGTCGGGATGGGTGAACCCACAGTGTGAGCAACGCCGACTGGTGTTTTCAGGGTCAACTTGCTCGACCTTGATGCCGTATTCTTCGGCCTTGTACTCGACGTACTCGTAAAGGCGTTGGAAGGCCCACTTGTGGCCCCACGACGCCCCAGTCCGCTCGCGGATGTCGGTCAAGTCCTCGAATGCGATGACAGAACACCCGTTCTCACGAGCTTCAACGACGAGTTCATTACTGATTCGGTGCAACATCTGCTTGAACCGTCCTTCTTCCTTCCGTCCAACGGATTGGATGTTCTGGTGTGCCCACCGCGTCCCGCACTGCTGGAGCGAACCCCGTCGGTTCTCGTATTCTCTGCGCCAGTGGTCGAACTCGTCGCCAGTCCAGAACGTGCCCGTTGAAGTGACGGCGAGGTTGTTCACGCCGAGGTCAACCCCGAGAACCGTTCCGTTCTCAGGCGTTGCCTTCTTCGGTGTGTCGGACTCCACCTCCCGTTTGCAGTGGATGTGAAGCATCCAGTCGCCGTCTTGGGAGTGTAGTTCCGCACCCGTCGTTTCGTACTCGTCTGAAAATAGGTACTTCGAGTGCGGCGTGTCGCTGGCCTCGTCGGGCAGGATGTAGTCGGCTTCGATGCGACCATCCGTTGTGGCGAGGCTCACGTAGTCGTCGTGGAAGGTGGCGGTGCGGTGGTCGTAGACGACGTGTGGGCTGGTGAACGTGGGTTTCGACGCTTTCTTGCCGTTTTTCCAGCGTGCGACGACGCTTTTGCAGGCTTCGGCGGCCTTGTTTCGAGCGGCTTGCACCAGTCCACCGTTGAAGCCGTCCGTGGCTTCGCGCACGTCGTCGTAGGTTTCATCGTCCAGCGTGGTTTTGCTGGTTGTGACGGACTGGCCTTTGAAGGCGTGGTCGACGACGTATTGCGCTGACCAGAGGAAGGTGTCTACGGTATCTTCGAGGAGCGCGGCGGCGTCACTGTCCATGTCGAGCGCAACGGGGACGGTGCGCCGCACCTCCATATCTTATATGTAGAGAAGGTGTTTCTTAAACCGCGGGGAGTCGGCCTGCCACTGGGGCGTGGTTTGATTCCCAGTTGTCGGCTTCATCCAACGGCTAAAACCGTGGGTTTTCGCCTCGCACTTTCTATAACTACCCCTCCTCGGGACGTGAGCGACACCACTACAGGGGCCTTAGACGCGGGGAACAGTGGAACGGAAGAACGGGGCGGCGGTGTTAGACGTATCCTTCGTCTTCGAGGCCGTCCATCAGGTCGTCGACGAGGTCATCTACGCTGTCGTAGGGGTATTCGCCGCGTCCGGATGCTTCCTGGTTGAGTTCCATCGCGGTGATTTCTTCATCTCCGATTTCGAACGTCGTCCCTGGCCCCTGCGGGAGAGCCGGGACGAGGTCCATCGGACTGTTAACTGGATAGTCGGCTCCTTCGAACGCTTCCACGAACTGTTCACGTACAGCTTCACGATCTGCCATGGTTCACTCATAGGTCTTCACCATGCCAGATTGATGTATTGCCTCTCAATACCGGTGCTTTATAAAATACCGTCGAGTCAGCGGCTCGGCCCCGCCAGGTCTCGTGATTCCGCCACCCCCAGCCTGCTAGTCCAGGGTAACGATACGGCCTGCTCTGTGCACCCATTCGGCTGGCATCGGACGCCCCATTCAGCGGAGTATGGGGTCAGTATTTGTAGTCGGTGTCGATGTCGCGGCCGGTTTCGTTCATGACGAGGGCGGCTTCGCTGTACTGGAGGACTTTCTGCATGTCGCCTTCGATGTCGAAGACGCCAGACATCATGCCGTCGATGGGGCCGATGTCGCCTTGGTTGAGCGCGACCCAATCGGCGTAATCGCCGCGGTAGATGAAGCCGGCGTCAACGTCATTCGGGGTGTTGATAGCTCTGGCTTCGGTACATTTCCCATCGTGGAGCCCGATATAGAAAAAGTGGTCTTCCGGGAGACGGTCGTCGGCGCGGACGTGATAGATGAAATCGCCGTTGAACCCCACGCCCCAGCCCTCGCCGGTTTCGGCGTATTCATCATTGTCGTTTATTCGGTCACGCCATTCTTTGATCCATTCGTCGGATGGAAATTCGATGGACATGGTCACGTCACGGTGGTACACCGTCCCGAGATGCGTTTGAAACATAAAACGCACGGACGGTTGTCACCGGCGTGGGATGCGCACCCACGGACAACTACCACTGGGGCTTAAATACCCGGGTACCACCCCCGCAACGTTTTATTAGGTAGGATAAACAGTGGAGGGTAAGGCAAATCGTGACTACTCAGGAAGCACACGGTCAATCAACGGTGACTGATGAACGAGCAATCTCACCGACGACCTATGATGGCATCCTCGCCGCCTCCATTATGGGATCGCTACTCGGCGGTATCGTCGGTGGCCTCGTCATGTATATCGCCGCCCCCATCCACCTCGCATTCGTCGGCAGCCTCGCCGGCCTCCCCAACATCCCAGCCTCCCTCCTCGTCTGGCTCGGCCTCGCCGTTGCCCTTGGCTTACTCTTCGGATCAATCGCCGGCCCCGCAATCAACGTCTACACTGCACTGAGTACCTGGCTGACCACCCGTTTCTCCTCTCTCCAGACATTCGTCGACCCGTTCTCCAAGTGGTCACCACTCGGTGCAACAACCGCCGGCGTCGGTCTCCTCTACGGCATCGCTATGGGCGTCGTCGTCGGGCTAGTCATCATCCCAGCCGCCTTCGGCGTTGAGATCCCAACCGACAACTACGCCATCGTCGCCGGCTACGCCGTCTTCGGGGTCTTTGGCGGACTCGGCTACGGCCTCACCCTCGACGGCACCATCCCCGTCCCCTCCGTCGCCGTCATCACCCCGGCGACCCAAGGCGCCATCCTCGGACCCCTCATCGGCGGCGGCGTCGCCGGCGCACTCATTTACGCCCAACAACCGGTCTACCTCACATATCTCTCAACCATCCTCGGCTATGGGTCAGCGACCGTCGGCTTCGCCATCTGGATGATCCTTGCCTATATCTTCGGATTCATCTTCGCCGTCCTCGCATACGGCCAAGCCACCCGTGGGAACGGCACCACCGGCTACGGCTTCGTCTACGGCGTCGTCCTCGCCGTCTTCGTCGGACTGATCGGGCTCCCCGCTATCGTCACCGCCACCTCCCAATGGAACCTCGGCTTCGCCGACGTCACCGGCCTCACCCTCATCGCCTTCGTCCTCTACGGCCTCATCCACGGCTCCATCTTCGGGAAAACCGTGAACAACCGCCCCCTCCGCCCGCTGTTCCTCGTCGGCCGCAGCCGCGCAACCGTCCTCGCCGCCCTTCTCGCCGGCCTCATCTCCAGTGTCATCATCTATCAAACCTGGCCGGTGTACTTCCTCTTTCTCGCCCCTATCGCCGGCGGCGGCTCATACGCCGGCGGATTAGCCGTCTGGCTCACCATCGCCGTCCTCCTCGGGATGGGCTTTGCCACCTTCCCCGCCCGCCGCATCGAACGCCGCGACCTCACCGGCCAAACCGGGATCAAACTCGGCACCCTCTACGGCCTTCTCATCGCCCTCCCAATCGGGATGTTCATCGTGCCCGAAATCGTCAACGCACAGTCCGACCTCCTCCTGGCCAACCCCTTCCTCAACGGCGGCGTCCTCACCGCCTTTGTCCTGTTCGGCCTCTTCCACGGCGTCACCTACGGCGGCATCAAAGGCAGCGGCCACATCCTCCCCCGATTTCTCCACGGCCGCATCGAATCCCTCCTCGGTGGCGTCCTCGCGGGCGGCGCCCTCGGCGCCATCATCATCTACGCAACCACCCCGGCAAACATCTACTTCCTCGTCCTCGGCAGCATCATCGGCATCCCAACACTCACCGGCGGCATCGCCGTCTGGCTCGTACTCACTCTCATCCTCGGGATTCTCTTCATCCCGCTGGCCGCCAACATCATCGAATACCGCGTCGGCCCCGTCCGCGGCGCCGGTGTCGGCATCGTCTGGGGCAGCCTCCTGACCGCCATCATCGGGATGGCTGCCGTCCCCGCCATGACCCAACTCTCTGTCCCCCACCTCAATCCACCCATCGCCGGCTACTTCGTCTATGGCCTCATCTTCAGCACCGTCTACGGCGCCATCCGCAGCCGGACACTTGCCGAAGAAGACGCACCCACATCGACTACCATCGGAACTGCCGGCCAGCGCGCCATCGTCTTCGGCTCCCTCTTCGGCGGCGCAGCCGGCGGCCTCATCGTCCATCACACCATCGGTGCCCAACCGGTCGCCATGCTCTATATGGGCGCCCTTGTCGGCTACCCAGGGAATATCGCCATCGGCTGGGTCGTGTGGCTCGCACTCACCCTCATCCTCGGCGTGCTATTCGCGGGCATCATCGGCCCCCGACTCGACGAATATACCCGCTCGATACGCGAATACGCAGAACGTGACCAAGATATCGACGCCATCGTCGGCGACCTCTTCGACCGCGCTCCAACCACCGCCACAGCCGGCCTCGCAGGCTTCATCTATGGACTCATCCTCGCGGTGACCGTCGGCGCCATCGCGATCCCACTCGCCGTCAACACAACCACAGCCTACAGCCTCGCAATGCCAATATTCCAACCGTACTTCCTCTTGGCATTCATCATCTACGGCACCATCACCGGCATCGGATACGGCGTCATGAAAGAGTTCTAACCGCTACTGAGCCACACTCGCGGTAGCAAGTGGATCGGGCCGGGCCCACCAGCGCGACACCGATACCACTCCTTCCCACTCGTGGATAACCCACGAGCGTATATCCGTCCCGGTTGTTAAGGGCCAACGGTTGCTCCTGGCCCGATCCGAGTCTGATAGGCCCGTGCCTCAATTGCTTCTGAAGCGAAGGCATCGATCATGGCGCTCGCTACGGCCCGACGATCGGTTCGTCGACAGACTGCGATCACCGCCGGTCCGGCCCCTGAGATGGTGACGCCGGTCGCCCCTTCGTCAAACGCGGCAGATTTGACCGCATCATAGCCGGTGATGAGGTCTGCGCGGGCGGGCGTCACGATATCATCGTCCATTCCCCGACCCACTAACGTCGGGTCGTCGCGAGCCATCCCGACGGCGAGTGTGGCCGCGTTCGCGACCGTTTCCACGACCGTTTCGAGACGGGCTGTCTCTGGGATTACTTGACGGGCGTCGCGAGTGGAGACGACGATTTCAGGGAGACAGGTGACAAGCGGGATGGCGGCATCGATCTGCGTGACGCCGTCGTGGCGGGCAATCGTGAAGCCACCCATAATGGAGGGCGCGACATTGTCTGCATGGGCAGTCCCGGAGACAACAGCCTCGCCTTCGGCCGCAATCGGGACTAATTCCTCGCGAGTCAACCCCCGCTCATAGAGGGTGTTCAGCCCGACGGCGGCTGCAGCGGCGGACGCAGCTGAGGAGCCGAGGCCGGACGCCGGCCTCACGCCTTTATCGATCCGGATATGTGCCGGGGCGTCGAGTGCGTCAGCGACAGCGCCGACCGTGTTTTTCTCGGGATCCTCCGGAATGTATTGACTGCCGACACCGGTGACCTCAATTGTGGTCTGGTCGGCTTTCTCTACGCGGACGACATCTGCGGGGCGTTCGAGGGCGGCGCCGAAGACGTCGAACCCGCTACCGAGATTTGCGCTTGTTGCCGGTGCCCGCACCGTGACCATGCCCGCAGTATTCCGTCGCCTCCGGATAAATGTACCCGAACGTGCGCCGAAACCGACCGACATACTTATCGTGAAAGTCATCCTCTAGCATACTCCGGGAGGCCATACCCGGGGAGACCGAGAGCCACATGCGCACCACCTACGAGTGCTTCTGCTGCGGGGAGGTTTGCCACAGCCCGGCCGCGCTCCGCCGCCACGAAGACGACCAACACGGCGGAACGACGCGCCGATAACCCTCACAAGCCCCTGCAGTAGCCAACCATCCCAATCCACCGCCAGCACCAATTGTGACGCGAGAAAGACCCAAGGCCTCGCCGCCGTACACCCACTGGTATGATCGGAATCGTCGGCGGCGGCATCGCCGGTCTCGCGGCCGGCTACCGCCTCACCCAAGCAGGCTACACCGTCCACATCTTTGACGCAGCCGACACCGTCGGTGGCCTCGCCGCAACCTACGACACCCGGGGCGACCGCATCGAACAATTCTATCACCACCTCTCCCGCACCGAAGACACGATTGTCGACCTGGCAACCGACCTCGGGCTGGCCGACCACATCGAGTGGCACATCGGGCACAACGCCTACTACGTCGATGGGATCGCTCATCCCCTCGATGCCCCCTGGGAGATTGCCGCCTACCCCCATCTCTCCCTGTATGACAAATTCCGGCTGACGATGCTCACACTCGGCATCGACGTCCGACACGCCTGGCCGCGCCGCGACACCTATGACGCCCTCGAAGACTTCGAACACATCCCAGTGGAAGACTTCGTTATCGAACACGCCACCCAGAGCGTCTACGACAACTTCTTCGATCCGCTCCTCGACGCCAAATTCGGCGACCGCAAAGACGACGTCTCCGCAGCCTGGTTGTTAGGCCGGATTCAATTCCGCGGCGAACGTGACCTGCTCCGCGGGGAGATCCTGGGCTACCTCAACGGCGGCTTCGGGATCCTCATCGATGCCCTCATCGACGCCATCGGCCGCGACGCCATCACCACCAACGCACCCGTCACCCGTCTCACCTTCACCGATACCCCCACGCCACCGACGCCCGAGACTACCAGCCCACCAACCACTGATTCTGAACCGCCGCCCACGCAGTCATCTCCCGGGACACCCATCGAGACTCCGGAGGGCTCCGTCTCATCTCTCACAGTCACCCCATCGTCGGCCGCCGAGTCGGAGACGCAGACGTATGCTGTCGACAGTGTCGTGGTTGCCACAATGCCAGATGTCCTCCAAGAGCTGACCGGCTACACCTGCGATATCGAGTTCCAAGGCTCGGTCGTCGCGGTGGTCTCCATGGACGAGCCGCTGTTAGACACGTACTGGCTGAATATCGCCGACGATGCCCCCTTCGGCGCGTTAATCGAGCACACCAATTTCATCCCCCCGGAGCGATATGGTGGAGAACATTTACTCTATATCGCTCGATACGTCCAAGACCCCACCGACCCGATCTGGCAGCGACCCGACGATACCATTCAATCGCGATGGCTCACCGGGATCGAGGAGTTATTCCCACAGTTCAACCCCGAGACAATCAACTGGATGCGGATCGCGCGGAACACCAAAACAGCCCCGATCTATGAACGCGGCTACCTCAACCACGTCATTCCATACGATCTACGCGACGCCGTCGCTCCCGGCGTCTACTATGCTGGGATGGCCACCCGGGCTCAGTACCCGGAACGGAGCCTCAACGGCGCCATCGAAGCTGGCTTTGCGGCCGCCGATGCGATACAGACACACCCGGGCAGCTAGACCGTGTTGGCCTCATCCTCGTCGACTCCGAACGTGTCCGTGGGATCGACATCTTGTGGCTCGTCGGTGCCGCCGGCGACCGTCTCGCCGTCCTCGGTTTCGACGTAGACATCATCGGCGAACCCGGCAAGCGCATTCGCATAGTCCGGTTCGTCGAGCTTCGAGGGGGTTGCCGGTGCGTCGGGCAGCCCGTCACGCGGCTGGAAGTCACCAAGCGGGTCATCGATCGTGATATCATGCGCGTTGAAGAACGCCTCATACCGGCGATAGTGGGCTTCGAGTTCCTCGCCCGGGATCTCCATCATCTCGGTCCACCCATGGTTAAAGAAATCGAAATTTGCCTGCATATGCGTGATTTCCCGGGCTTCAGCCTCCGCATACCCCGCTTGCAACGCCGCTACATAGCTATCCATAGTGGCCGTAAAGAACGCCTCCAGTCGTGCCCGACGCGCTTCACGATGGGCGTCCTCGGCTTTCTTGAGAAAGATCCTGGTATGGAGGTCAACAAGCTTCTCGCGGGCCACATCACCAACGACCGGCGTCGTCAACGCCTGTTTCGCTGTCCAGTGACGGATATTCTGTCTGATTTTCATACTCGGCTTTCGGGCCGCGACCTCCTTCAACTTGCGGCCTCCACCCCGGGTGACACCCCGCGTTATCGGGCGCGTGATCGCTACCGGCCAATGCCCGTGGTGCTGAAAGCTCGTCGGTGAACCCCTTGTGTACGCTGTCGCCCGTAGCGATTTCACTCGAATTCTCGATGAAAAGTAAACATATGTCCGGAAATCACCGACTAGGCGTAGTGGAATGAAGACATAGCAATTCACATTAGGGCGGGTGACTTATCACGCTTCATGTGTGCATCGCACGTTATAATCGGTGACGGAATCGCGGGGTCGTCGGCGGCGGAGACGATCCGTGAAGCGGACCCAACCGCCGATGTCACCGTTATCACGGAAGAGGGGGAAGCTCTCTATAATCGTATTCTAATAAAGGAATTCGCGAAAGGGAAACTCCCCGAAGCCCCCATTGCGATCCACGAACCATCGTGGTACAGCGACCGTGATATCGACCTCCAACTCAATACCGTCATCACCAGTGTCGATACAGACGCCCACGAAGTCCACACACATACCGACGACACCTTTGCGTACGATAACCTCTTGATAGCGACCGGTGGCACGCCTGCCCAACTCCCAGTTGACAACAGCGGCGCTGACGGCATCCATCATTTCTGGACATTCGAGGATGCCCGGGCCATCAAAGAACACGCAGAAGCCGCCAGCCAAGGCGTCATCGTCGGCGCAGGCCTCCTCGGCATCGACCTCGCAGCCATCTGTGGCGCCCAAGATGTTGACGCTCATTATCTCATGCGTGGCAACGCCTGGTGGCGGTATGCACTCAGCGAAGCCGGCGCCGAAATCATCCACAACGCACTCCGCGAGATCGGCGTCACCCCCGTTTTCGATTCAGGCGTCGACCAGTTCGATACTGATGACGATGGCCATGTGACCGCCGCCATCGACCCGAACGGCAGCAGATACCCCGCCGACTTCGTCGGCGTCGCCATCGGCCTCAATTTCAATACCGAATTCCTCCGTGGAAGCAACATCGAGACCGAGAACGGCATCATCGTCGACGAATACATGCAGACCTCTGTCGACGATGTCTACGCAGCCGGTGACATCACCCAGTTTTACGATGTCATCCTCGGCGACCGCACCCAAAACGGTGCCTGGGGATCCGCCAAAGAACAAGGCGCCATCGCCGGGGCAAACATGGCCACCGACACCACAAGCGAACGATTTGAATGGGTCTCCTCCTATTCCATCACCCACTTCGATTTTCCATTCCTCTCCTTCGGCCACCCGACCCTCGGCGACGACAGCGTCGAACGAAAATACGATGAAGGTACCTGGCGCCGTGTCGCACTCAACGACGGCCGCGTCATCGGCGGCGTCCTCATCGGAGATCTCTCCCCCCAATCCGGCCTCAAAAAACTCGCCCGACAACAGATCGACGTCACCGGCAAAAAAGATCTCCTCCTCGCAGACCAAATCGATATTGACGCCTTCGGCGAACCAGCCACCGCCGAGTAACCAGCTACCTGCCACTAACCACGCCCGCCTCTGCGTGCGTCCGCATGACACGTCGGTTCACACGGCCACACACGGTGGCTTATTCACCGTCGGGCGTGACGCTGACTCGACCATTTGAGGTTACGACGACGCGACAATCTTGATAATAGAACGTAACCTTGCGTTCCGTCAATTCAACACCGTCGCCAACCGGTTCCCGTAATAACGTATCAAGGGCATCCACGTTCACCACTTCTTGCAGCGGCTGCATTGCATTCGGTTCGTACCCCG
Organism: uncultured Natronomonas sp.; assembly: GCA_964609565.1. Classification (GTDB taxonomy): domain Archaea; phylum Halobacteriota; class Halobacteria; order Halobacteriales; family Haloarculaceae; genus Natronomonas. Next base: position 13,129 of record CAZSSY010000009.1, on the reverse strand, counting down.
TTGCTGTAGCGACCGCTTGGACGATCGTATATCCGATCAGTTCATCCGATGACCAGTCATGGAGACGCTCGATAGTTTCTGACGTGGCACTCCCCCGCTCTCCGCTATCGTGTTCATCATTATGATTTTGTCCACCCATTTCGCAGTTTCCCGTCAGTGATAATACCGACACTGGTATTATTCTGATTCCTATATGTTGAGGCCTTGTTATTACCATATAAATGCAACGAGAGAACATTCTGGTCCAGCCAGTCACGCCTCCGGCGGGCCAGCCGAATCATCGGGTGGGCGGTCCTTCGTATCCAAAGGGTTTTCTCTGGGCCCGTCCCCCTTCCTGATATGGATGGCGGCGGCTCGACGGACATGACGCTCGCATTCGAACTCGAGGCCCTCAAGCACCTGGTCGACCCGGAAGCCGTCTTCTCCGATGCGCGGACCTGGAGTGAGTACGTCGGCGTAGTCTCCGAAAAACCAACCTACGTCGTCACGAACTTCACCCGGAAAAACCGGATTCGGCAGGACTTCTTTTCCGGTCCCCGCGGCCGCAAGGAGAGCCTCGAAAATGTGAAAACCCAGTTTGACACCGATCGACACGTCTTCATCGGCACAGAGCCACCGGACGCCGACCTCGCCGACGACGTCGGATGGGAATACCTCCCGTTGGAAGACGCCGCCGACGCTGCCGGCTGGAACCTCAGTGAGGCAGAATCCACGCAACCCGATGCGGACAGTCAGGAACGCGACGACTGGCCATAGCCGCCATGCCGTACGACGAAGACACCCCGCTACGAACCGCGATCCTTCGAATCATCGCCGTGCTGGTCGCCGCCGTTCTCATCACTATCGGATTGTTTGATGAATCCATCGTCTATGCGTTGACTGTCGGGCTCATCCTCGGCATCGGCTTCGCCGCCGCTGCATACACCTGGACCCGTCTCAAAACCACTCCATAGCCACCAGACATTCTGCTATCGGCAGCGACTCACAGTGGGAGCAGCACGGAAACCCACCTCGTCAGCGATAGGTAGCTGACACTCGAGTTACTTTATGGGCCCTGTTGGGGTGGTTCGGCCATCCTTAAGAGGGAGGCCAACGGCAACGTCAGCATGAGCCTTGATATCGGGAAAGCTATCAGCGAAGGGGTCTCCCGGACATTCTCGAAAAATGGGGTCCTGTTAGCTGTCGGATTCATCACTATCGCCTTGCTCACTGTCGTCCTCACTCATACCTTTATTGTCACCCTCTCAGAGTGGATGTTGGAATTCTTCCAAGAGCTCTCGCCAGCCGAATTAGAAGGGGTCGATCAAGCCCAATACGAAGAGATGATAGCTGACCTCGAGCAGGCCGTCGAAAATTCCCATGAGTTCGCCCCCCTCGCCGTCACCGTCCCCCTGGCCGCCTCAACAGCAATCGGCCTCATCGCCGGCGGTCTACTCCTCTTGGCCGTGATTGCAGAAGCCGTTTCCATCATCGCTGTCCGTGTGTTCGCCACCGACGAAACCGAACCCGTCTCCCGAGACCTTGTCACGGACAACCTCGTGCTCGCCACGGTCAATGGCTTCATCGGCGGGATCGTCGTATGGGGCTTAATCCTCGTCGGCATGGTGTTCCTCCTGCTCCCGGGCCTGTTCGCGGCTGTTGTCTTCTACTTTCTCCGCCAAGAGATTGCGCTCAACGATAAGAATTTCATCGAGGCCATGGCTGACTCCTGGCGTGTCACCAAAGGGAACCGGTTCGAAGTATTCGCCCTGGGCCTCATCGTCGTCGTGATCTCCCAACTGGACGCCTTGGCGGGCGGACTCGTCGGCATCGCATCCGGCGCTGGCGGGGAATTCGCGGCAGCTATCATCGGTGGCTTCCTCGGCGTCTTCGGTGCCGCCGCTGTCACCCGCGGCTACATCGACCTCACTGAAGAAGACGACGCCGCTGAGGGGAACGGCGATGAGATGATTGAGGATCCATACGACGCCCCACTTGGCCCGGACGACATCCCTGAGTAGCTTGCACCGTGCCGGCACAGCGTTTTCCCAGCCAGCCACCAAACACCTAGACACCTATGCCCGAAGCTGACACTGTCGGTGCTCCCGAACTGGATGTCGATGTTGAGGTTGAGGTGGACGTCGAGATTGCGGACACCGAACTTGAAATCGAAGTGGATGAGACTGAAACTGCCGACGCGGAACTCCACACGGATACCTTTGATATCGAAATCGAAGTTGAAGTCGATGTTGACGACCAGATGGCTGATGCCGGCACGACTGTATCCGGGGCAACAGGAGATCCTCCGTCGACCGATGCCACCGCGACCGAGACGGCGAATCCGCCGTCGGATCACCAGTCTGATACAGCTGATGATTCAGCCGATGACGCGTTCGCGGATGACGATGACCCGACTGATTCACTTCCCGAATAAACGGACAGCCAGTGGTCGGTGAGACGGCGATGCGCTCATGTACCGGTGTCCGCTGGCGGTACAGGAGCAAATCAGGCGACAGAGCCAGACCGAAGTAATGCGGGAGGGGTGGTGCGTCGGATGGGAGGGGTGGAACGCTGTTTTTATCCTCGTTGGTCGCTGATTTGGAGTGATGGCTGAACCTCACATTCCGGGTGGCGCTGCTGGAAGCCTGGAGCTGCCGTGTGGGGAGTCTGTCTCGATCCACGAGCTCGATATGGGGATGCGTGACCTTGCATGTGCATGTGGGGACAAGCATGCGGTCGTGGTTGATGTCCATCCCGTTTCACGGTTTGTCCCTGAATCGATTGTCGCGGTGCTCCAGGAAACAATTGAGACAGAGGATTCATTTCCAGAGTTCGGGATGCCGCACGTGATGGGGATGGTGATGGAGGAGTTTCCAGAGGCGGTCGTCACACAGGATGTGAGCGAGGATGGAGGTGTCGGGTATGCCTTGGTGTGGGTGACTGATTTTGATTCACGGCGACTCCATACAATCGTCGTGGAGCTGTTAGTTGAACTTATGGAACATGCGGCTAGCCACGGGGACGCCGACGTTGCTACGGAGTTCGAAGACCAAATGATGGATTTCGATGTTGAGGCCTTCGTGGACGCGTATCGTGACCAACGCGATTTCGAATCAGACGTCGATACACCTGTTTGACTTCCTCCACGCGCTGAAGTACGGGGATTTCTCTTTGACTTTTTGTAATCTGTGATGCGTTCGCGTACGTGGTGTGGGTGGATGTGTTTGATCGGCCGGTCGTAGCGGCCGGTCAGGGGGTCGTGGTTGTTACCAGATATGTGAGTGTCTGACGGGGTTCGTCGAATTAGGTGTATGGTGTCGTGTGGTTTGTCAGCGGTCTCGTATGACAATCGTCTGACAGCGGTTATGGTGAGTGATGGCGTGTGTATGAATATGCGCGTACGTCGTGGTGAGTTCGACCGGATCCAATCGGTGCTCTCAGAGGTGGATCCCCAAGAGCCCCTGACGGCCAGGGAAATTCTCAAACTCCTCAAAGCCCACGGGGAGGAGCTCGATAATCCTCACCGCGTGGCGACCGTGTTGGGCCGCCACGCCGACGACGGGGGCGTCGAAGTCATTGAAGATTATCCGAACCGGTATAGCCTCAGGGACCGGTGACGCGTCCACAGCGACGAGAGCCATTTTGAGCGGGTGTAGTACTGTGGGGTGGTTTGAAATCGATGGGTTCACGTGGGTGGCTGGTGGCAGTCCCGGATAGTAGTCAGGTCGAGGTGTTGTTCGACGGAGTGTGACGCACTGTGGCGGTGGGGGCCGGAGTGGGGGGCAGGGTGTCCCGACAGCCACACGTGTTCGAATATCGTATTTGTACTACGAATTCCGTATCTTATCGCCGGGCTTATTACGATGTGCGAACTGTTGTTGAATAATGCCAGGCGAGGACCGTACAATCCTGCTCATCGGAAGCGGACCCATCCAGATCGGCCAGGCCGCAGAGTTCGACTACTCAGGCGCCCAAGCATGCCGAGCCCTCCAAGAAGAAGGCGCCCGCGTCGTCCTCGTCAACTCCAACCCGGCCACCATCATGACCGACACGGAAATGGCCGACAAGGTCTACGTCGAACCCATCACCACCCCCGCGATCACCAACGTCATCGAACGCGAAACCCCCGACGGTGTCATCGCCGGCCTCGGCGGCCAAACCGGATTGAACGTCACCGCCGAACTCGCCGAAGAAGGCGTCCTCGACGAACACAACGTCGAAATCATGGGCACGCCACTCGACACCATTTATGCGACCGAAGACCGCGAACTCTTCCGCAGCCGCATGCGGCAAATCGGCGAACCCGTCTGCCGATCCGAAACCATCTCAGAGATGCCCGAGCTTGAAGACGCCGTCGACGCCGTCGGCGGGCTTCCGGTCATCGCCAGAACCGCCTACACCCTCGGCGGCTCCGGCTCCGGCGTCGTCGACAACATGGACGAACTCCGCGAGATCGCGCGGAAAGGCTTCCAACTCTCACGAAACCACGAAGTCCAAATCACCGAATCCATCGCCGGCTGGATCGAACTCGAATACGAAGTCATGCGAGACGCCGACGACTCCTGCATCATCATCTGTAATATGGAGAACATCGACCCGATGGGCATCCACACCGGCGAATCCATCGTCGTCACACCCTCCCAAGTCATCCCCGATGACGGCCACCAAGAAATGCGGTCGACCGCCCTCAAAGTCATCCGCGAACTCGGGATCGAAGGCGGCTGCAACATCCAGTTCGCCTGGCGCGACGACGGCACCCCAGCCGGCGAATACCGCGTCGTCGAGGTCAACCCACGCGTCTCCCGCTCGTCAGCCTTAGCCTCGAAAGCCACCGGCTACCCCATCGCGCGCGTAACCGCCAAGGTCGCCATGGGGAAACGCCTCCACGAAATCGAAAACGAGATCACCGGCGAAACAACGGCCGCCTTCGAGCCCGCCATCGACTACGTCGTCACCAAAATCCCCCGGTGGCCCAAAGACAAATTCAGCGATGTCGAATTCGAACTCGGGCCGGCCATGAAATCAACCGGCGAAACAATGTCCATCGGCCGGACATTCGAAGAATCATTCCTCAAAGCCCTCCGGTCGTCAGAATACAAGCCCGCCGTCGACTGGGACACCATCGCCGATTCGGACCTCGAAGCAACCTATCTCACCCGCCCCACACCCGACCGGCCATACGCCATCTTCGAAGCCTTCAACCGCGGCTACACCGTCGACGACCTCAGAAACCTCACCGATATCAGAACCTGGTATCTCGAACGATTCCGCCGCATCGCTGACGCCGCCGCAGCCGCCCACGACGGCGACTTCGCTGTCGCGGCCGACGCCGGCTTCACGAACCAAGAAGTCACCGCCCTCGCCGGCGGCGACTTCAACGACACCCACGCCTCCTGGCTACCCACCACGCCCGACGACGAGTCTGCCCGCCACGTCGAAACGGATGGCGCCGGCGTCACCATCAACACGGTCGAAGCCGCCACGACCAACCGAACATACAAACAAGTTGACACCTGCGCTGGCGAATTCCGCGCCACCACCCCCTACTACTACTCCGCCCGGGAACCCATGACCGGCCACCGCGCCAGCGAGGTCCAAGTCGACCGCGACGCCACAAGCGTCGTCGTCGTCGGCGGCGGCCCCATCCGGATCGGGCAAGGCGTGGAATTCGATTACTGTGCGGTCCATGCCGTCCGCGCACTCCGCGAAGAAGGCATCGACGCCCACGTCGTCAACAACAACCCAGAAACAGTCTCCACCGACTACGACACCTCAGACGGCCTGTTTTTCGAACCGATCACGGCCGAAGAAGTCGCCGACATCATCGAAGAAACAAACGCCGACGGCGTCATGGTGCAGTTCGGCGGGCAAACCTCTGTCAACGTCGGCGACCCCCTCAAACGCGAACTTGCACGCCGCGACCTCGACTGCGACATCATGGGGACATCAGTCGAAGCCATGGACTTGGCCGAAGACCGCGACCGGTTCAACGCCCTCATGGCTGAACTCGACATCAGCCAACCCGAAGGCGGCACCGCCACCAGCAAATCAGAAGCCCTCACACTCGCCCACGACATTGGATATCCCGTGTTGGTCCGCCCCTCGTATGTCCTCGGCGGCCGCGCCATGGACGTCGTCTATTCGGATGACGACCTCCAGGAATACATCGAAGAGGCCGTCCGAGTCGCCCCCGATAAACCGATCCTGATCGACGAATTTCTCGCCGACGCAGTCGAACTAGACGTCGACGCAGTGGCCGACGGCACCGATGTCCTCATCGGCGGCATCATGGAACACGTCGAAGCTGCCGGCGTCCACTCCGGCGACTCAGCCTGCCTCATCCCACCCCGATCGCTCTCCCAAGACACCCTCGAACGCGTCCGGACAGTCACCCTCGACATCGCCCAAGCTCTCCACACCGTCGGACTCCTCAACGTCCAACTCGCCGTCCGCGACGGCGAAGTCTACGTTCTTGAAGCCAACCCCCGATCGTCCCGGACCGTGCCGTTCGTCTCGAAAGCCACCGGCGTCCCCATCGCGAAACTCGCCGCCAAAGTCATGGCCGGCCACTCCCTCGAAGAACTCCGCACCCACGAACACGTCCCCACCCACATCTCCGTGAAAGAAGTCGTCCTCCCGTTCGACCGCCTCCCCGGCAGCGATCCACGACTCGGGCCAGAGATGAAATCAACGGGCGAAGTCATGGGCACCGCCCGATCGTTCGGAAAAGCCTACCTCAAAGCCCAATCAGCAACCGGCAAACCAATCCCCACGTCAGGGACAGCCGTCGTCGACCTCGAGACACTCCGAGGACTCTCACAACAACACGAAGATATCTCTGATATCCGCAACCGCGCCGACCAGTACTTCGATGTCTACCAGAAAGACGATTTCGATGATCTGATCGCCGCCATCCGGAACGACGACATCGATGTCATCTTCTCCCGCGACCGAGACATCCTCGAAGTCGCCGTCGAGGAAACCGTCACGTACTTCTCGACGGTCCCCAGCGCCCGATCCGCACTCGAAGCCATCAACACCGCCGACGAACCCCTCGACGTCATGGCGCTCTCTGAACGCCCAACAGAACGACGAAACTGGGGCAGTCCGACAGAATAATACCTAGCGCTGCTGGTCGCCGAGCCGCGTTACGCTTCGAGTAAGGGCGCGAGACGGTCGTCTCCGGTCAGGTTCGCTCGAAGCTCTTCGAGCGGGACTGCCAGATCATATTCGGGTCGCCCTTTCCCAGCAGGCGATTGATCATCCGGGCGTAGTTCAGCTACAAACTCGGTTTCAGCCAAGCCATTGAGGGCCCGCATTACATCGGCTTCAGCGATACGACGAAAACGCTCACCCTCCATCGCTTCCAACCGGTCAGTGATGGTGCTGCGGAGTTCGGCTGTGTTGACTGGCGTCAGACCGGAGTCAGCTAAATCGGCCAGACAACAGAGGACAATCCGTTCGATGAGCGATGTCGAATCGAAATCCTCCATATCGATATATCCACAACGACGCGGATAAGTCCTCCTCCCGGCGAGATCCCATGACAGCCGTGTACCCGCGATCGTTGCGACGAGAGCACCGCTTTTGTTTGCTGTCTTGGAGACTCGCATTGTTGTGCCGGTTGGATCGGTAGGTGTGCTATTGGGGGGTCTATAGGGATACGGAGCCGAACAGTCGGCTCCCCTGTCCACCCATTCGGAATATATATTTACTGAATAAGATATATAGATATTAGTTTCGTATTTATCTATCCTCCCAGAAGCGTCAGGTGATGGTCACCGACCAACCGACTACCGAGAGCATCGTTCCAACATCCACTAGACGCCACGTTCTCACCACGACAGCCACCGGGATCGGGATTTCCCTCGCCGGCTGTATCGGCGGCGGGACCGACAGCGACCTCTCCGGCGAAATCCGTATCTCCGGGAGCAGCACCGTCTTCCCCGTCTCCGAAGCCGCCGGCGAGGAATTCCAACGCGAGCACCCCGACGTGGAAATCTCGATCTCATCAGACGGCTCAACCGGTGGTTTCGAGCAGTTCTTCCTCGATGGCGACAGCGACATCAACGGCTCCTCACGCCCCATCCTTGAGGAAGAAATCGAACAAGCCCAAGCAAACGGATTCGACCCGATCGAAATCCAGTGTGCGGGCGACGCCCTGACAGCGATCGTCAACACCGACGCAACGTGGGTCGACTGTATGACACTCGATGAACTCGGCCAAATCTGGGATCCCGACGCTGCCAACGAACTGTGGTCCGACATCAACGACGAGTGGCCAGACGAGCCGTTCGAACTATATGGGCCAGCGACCACCTCTGGGACGTTCGACTATTGGACGGAGGAAGTCATCGGGAAATTCCGACAGATCCGGGATGATTTCGAGGGCACCGAAGAAGACGATATTATCGCCCAAGGCGTCGAAGGCAATCAATACGCCCACGGCTACCTCCCGTATGCATACTATGACAACAATCCCGACGGAACGAAAGCACTGGAAATTGATGCGGGGGAGGGCTGTACAGCACCGAGTCTTGATGCGGCCTCTGAAGGCTCCTATCCCCTCGCCCGCCCGATTTTCTGGTATGTGAACTCGGAGAAATTACAACAGCGGGAGGTCCTCCAGGCGTTCATCCAGTTTGCCATCGAGCTCTCGGGAGATACCTCGGTTATCGCCGACGACATCGGGTATGTCCCAATGAACGACCAAGAGGTTGAGGCGAACCTCGAGACGATCAACGACGTCATCGAGGGGTAATCGAGTGATGACGACGGGTCCGGCCATCGAAGCCCGGACGGCCAGCGAGCATCGCGTCGAGCGGCTCGTTCGATATACGCTCCTGGCGTGCGCTGCGACGACGGTCCTGATCACGGTCGGGATCATCCTCGCGCTCCTGAAGGATGCGGCGGTGTTTTTCGCCTCCCCGCAGGTAACAGTCGTGGAATTTCTCACCGGAACAGAGTGGAAGCCCACACAGAAGACCGGCGACGGCGACTACGCATTCGGCATCCTGCCGTTAGTAAGCGGCACACTGCTCATTACGGCGACATCCGCTATCATCGCTCTCCCAACCGGTGTCGCAGCCGCCCTCTACCTCTCGGAGTACGCGTCGAGTGGCACTCGCGCCGTATTAAAGCCGGCCCTGGAAATGTTAGCCGGTGTCCCCACCATCGTGTACGGCTATTTCGCATTGGTGTACATCACGCCAGTTCTCCAGCGACTCGGCGTCCCAGTCGGGACATTCAACGCGTTGTCTGCGTCGATTGTCGTCGGCGTGATGATCATTCCGATGGTCTCCTCGATCAGTGAAGATGCGGTGTCGGCCGTACCGGATAACCTCCGAATGGCGGCCTACGGGCTAGGGTCGACGAAGTTCGATGTCTCAACAAAAATCGTCGTCCCAGCTGCATTTTCCGGGATTTTCTCGTCGTTCGTCCTCGCCCTCTCGCGGGCAATCGGCGAGACAATGGCTGTCACGATCGCCGCCGGCCAGACCCCACGCATGCTGAGTGTCCTTGATTTAGAGGAAAATCTGTATCGGTCAACGGAAGTGATCACGGCAGCGATGGTGAATGTCGCAAACGCAGAGGCAGGGGCCGGGGATACACCCGCATATTTCTCGATGTTCGCACTCGGACTAGCGTTGTTCGCGTTAACATTCTCGTTGAACGTGGTAGCGGAGGCCCTCCGCCGGCGACTCCGGGAGGAATACCAATGAACCCCGATCACCCAACAGCCCCAGACCTCACCGATACCGGCTACAAACGACTCTATCGAGACGCCCGTGACAAAGCCTTCCAGAGCCTCTTAGTCGCCGCCACCGTCTCGGGCCTCATCATGCTCCTAGTGTTACTCGCCTATGTCGCGATCGATGCCCTCTCGGTGCTTGACCCGGCGTATGGCCCATGGATAGATTGGCAGTTCTTGACGAGTCTCCCCTCCCGAAGCCCACAGGAAGCAGGCTTGTACCCAGCAATAGTTGGCTCGGTGTTGTTACTCATCGTGATGGTCGTAGCCGTGTTCCCGATCGGAGTCGGCGCCGCAATCTATCTGGAGGAGTACGCCCCAGACAACCGTATCAAACGATTGATACAAGTGAACATCGCGAACCTGGCAGGCGTCCCCAGCGTCGTATATGGCTTGTTGGGATTAGCGGTGTTTGCCCGAGGCTTCCGACTCGGGATCGGGACCGTACTTGTGGCCGGACTCACAGTCGGATTATTGGTACTCCCGATCGTAATCGTCTCAACGCAAGAAGCCCTCAGAGCCGTCCCAGACTCCCACCGACAAGCCAGTTTCGGAATGGGCGCAAGCCGGTGGCAAACATTGAAACGAGTGACATTGCCACACGCATTCCCAGGGATCTTAACGGGGACGATTCTAGCGTTGGGTCGGGCGATAGGAGAGACCGCGCCACTGATCATGATCGGAGCGGCAACGAGCGTCTTCAGTGTCCCCACGGGCTTGTTTGACAGCGTGAGTGCTATGCCGCTCCAAATCTTTAATTGGCATTCACGGCCACAGCCAGAATTCCGCCACGGCGTCGTCGCCGCCGGCGTCGTCACGCTCCTCAGCGTCATGCTACTCCTGAATGCCACGGCACTCTACCTCCGACACACCACCGACCAGACCACCACCTAACCCGTCACATACTGCCCCAACCGGGCTGTGCTATCCCACCAGCGATCTATGGAGCCAGCAGGTGGCTCCGGGAGATACAGCACCATTTACTTGCCCTGGCACTATCGAACCGTATGACTCCTGGATTTGTTTACTGTCGTCGATGTCACAGGCTGCCGGACACAGCAACCAGGCTCCGTAGATGATGTTTGATCGCGTATCCCCCGGATGGTTTCATTTGAGAGTACCCTCCGGAGCCGGGGAGGCTGACTCGTGAGCGACAAGGAGACGGCTGCTGATGCCGACCGGCAGGAGGCACAACTCCGCCGCGTTGGCTTCGGAATCGCTCTCGCCGGCGGGCTTGTCTTCATCGTTGCGACCACAAGCACCCGGCCCTATACCATCCTTGTCTATGGCCTCGGCGGTCTCGCCGTTGCCACCCTCATCCTGGAGAAGACCCAAGGTGGAGCAATGGGGCTCTCGTTGGGATTTCTCACCGGTTCATTCGGGGTGTGGCTGTGGCCACACTTCGATAGCGGACCATACACCCTACTTGGCGCAATGCTCATCGCTGTCGGAATACTCAACGCGTTGTTAACCCCATATTTCCGTGGGTTGGGCGAGCAGTTGGCCGAATGAACCCGGTCATTGTGAGGTATGACATCTCACCGAAACCCACTTCACAAATAACGACCGTATTCAACCGGTTAGACCCGGCACACATCGAGGACTACGTGTTTGAATTGGACAGAGAAGTCGGTAGGTTGTGATGTGCGTTCGACGTGATGGTGTGACCGGATGGTGCCACCTCGTGGATGAATGATCCCGGGCTGTAACCGCAGTGGTGGGTTTCATCCCGATATCGGGGAATATTCCTATCCTCTCCCACCCTACATCGGTATATGGCTGATGCAACGCTGGACGACCGCGGCCGGCTCACGATCCCGAAAGAGATACGAGAGCGATACGGCGACCGCTACCATATCGTGCAGCTTCACGACGGAATCAAGCTCGTTCCGGTCGCCGACGACCCGCTCGTCGCGCTTAGAGACGAGTTCGCGGACGTCGAAAAGTCGGCTGACGAGCTTCGCGAGGAGGCGCGCGAAGCGGTACTCGACGAAGCCGGGCGGTGAACCGCCTCAGGATCAAGCCCCGAGGCTTCCCGTAGTTTAGTCGGACACTCTCACGATACCATCGGTCTGATAACCTCGAACGGCGTCGTGGGTCACGGTCGGGGCGTCCACGGCCCCCGATGCCTGCCGTCGCACCGTCCGAACAACGGGAAGGCTGTTGAGAGCAGGCACATTCCAATCGAGTTTCTTCACACCTTTCACGGCGATGTTGACGCTTGCACCACGGTCGCTGTGGTCTTGATGAGAACACGACCGACACTTGAACCGCTTCTTGTTGCGGTTCGCTCGTTCCGTATGTCCGCACATCGGACACCGCTGGCTCGTGTACTCGGGGTTAATCCACGTGGTCGGAATGCCCTCGAACGACGCCTTGTACGACGTGTAGTATTGGAGGGCGCGGAACGGGAGGTGGTGCAAGCGTCGGTTCATCCGTGTGCCGTAGTCGATACTGTCGCGCATCTCTTTGAGGTCTTCAAAGACGATACACGGCTTCTCGAACTGACGGCTCCACTCCACGATGTGCCGAGATACCTTGTGGAGTCGGTCGCGGACGAACCGTTCCTCACGTCCTTCCAACGTGTTATGAATGCTGTCTTTCCCCGCGTTCTGCACGCGCTTCCGCATCGTGAAGTACCGATGACGCTCGAACTTGATTTCGGGAAAGTCGATGACCAACGTGTCCTCGATGCCAGCCTCAGAGAGTGCGGTGAGGGCCACGTTGTCCTCGTTCACGTCCACGCCGACAACCGTTCGTGAGTCGTGCTTGTCTCGAACAGTCTGGGTGGTGTTGGTGACGTTGACGTGCAACTCGGCGTTGTCGGTGTGAAACAGGGCTTCTGCCGTCCCGATCGTCCACTCGTCGCTTTCGAGTGCAGTTTTGAGAATGTCGAGGTGGGCGTCACTCCCTTTAAGGACGCCCGTGACGTGCTTGTACGGCTTCGCGCTGATGCGGAATGCCACATCGCCGTCGTCGGTGAGCGACAGGTTGTACCCCTCCGTGAAGTTCGCTCGGAGCGGGTATGTGCCGTCCTTGGTGTGACTGGGTTGGCCGAAGTCGTCGTACTCGTCGTAGGTCTCCATCGCGCCGAGTGCCTTCGCAACGACGCGCTGTGTCGTGTTCTTCACCAGGTCAGCGTCGTCGGCCACGCGGTCGGGAATCGCGTCCCAGTCCACGCCTTGCTTGGCGAGACAGATAGTTTCGTTGTACACCGACCGCGCTTCGAGGGTGGCGTCGTACAGCAGGCTCTCGTTGTCACTCTGGATGTCGAGTTGGAAGTCCAGCGTCTTGACGAGAGCCTGTGCGTCGGTCATTCTTGGTCGTTGGGTTGGACGTGACGGTAGTGGAGGAGGAGCGTGCGGAGTACGCTGTCGAAACTCGTGTGCCCCTCCTCGT